>JAYTPK010000001.1:0-33097 GCA_043747295.1 Polaromonas sp.
GTACTGCGGGTGCGGCCTTCACTGCTGCGGGTCAACTGGTCTTTCATTACGAAATCATAGGCGGGCAAGAGTTCACGGTGGTGGAGGGCAATGTCAATGGCAACCTAGCCACTGACTTTCAGGTGGCGCTGCTGGGGCACCACACCTTTGCACCGCAAGACATCATCTTGTAAATGCCATGAAGCATGCAGGCCATTCGGCTAAAAATGAACTCGCCAGCGCATTGAGCAGTTGCAAAGGTGCGTTCAAAACAGTGGGGGTCTTCAGCGCCATCATTAACTTGATGCTGCTGGTGCCCTCACTGTATATGCTGCAGGTGTACGACCGGGTGTTGGCCAGTCGCAACCAGACCACTTTGCTGATGCTCACCATCATGGTACTGGGAGCTTTTGCGTTTATGAGCTTGCTGGAGTTTGTGCGCAGCTTTGTACTAATACGCGTGGGCGCTAAGCTGGACATGGCATTAAACCAACGTATCTACACGGCAGCGTTTGAGCAAAATCTTAAAAAAGCAGGCGGCAATGCAGGCCAGGCGTTGCAAGACTTGACCACGGTGCGCCAATTTGTCACAGGCAACGCGTTGTTTGCCTTTTTTGACGCGCCTTGGTTTCCGTTTTATCTGGTGGTGATATTTTTATTCAATTCGTCGTTGGGTGTTTTTGCACTGTGCGGCATTACCGTGTTGATTGCACTTGCCTACTTAAACGAAGTGGCGTCAAAAAAGTCAATGACCGAGGCTGGCAACATGGCGATTGCTGCAGGTAATTTGGCTACCAACAACCTGCGCAACGCTGAGGTAATAGAGGCTATGGGCATGCTGCCTAATTTAATGGCCCGGTGGTACAAATTGCATGGTAAGTTTTTGCAATTACAGGCCGAGGCAAGTGAGAAAACTGCTGTGATTACCGCGTTTACCAAGTTTTTTCGCGTGTCGCTGCAATCATTGATATTAGGCTTTGGTGCACTGCTGGTGCTGGACGGAAAAATCACCGGTGGCATGATGATTGTGTCTTCTATTTTGATGGGGCGTACACTCAGCCCAGTAGAGCAATTGATTGGGGTGTGGAAAACTTGGAGCGGTACACGCAGCGCCTACGGACGTTTAAATGAACTACTAGCCGCTAACCCCGCACGCCACACTGGCATGGCATTGCCCAAGCCGCTAGGCCGAGTTTCGGTAGAGGCTGTCACAGCAGGGCCACCGGGGTCTCACTTAGCAGTTATCAAAAACTTGAGCTTTGCAATTGTTCCAGGGGATATATTGGGCATCATCGGCCCCAGTGGCTCAGGCAAGTCCACGTTGGCCCGCTTGCTCGTAGGGGTGTGGCCGTCGGCCATGGGCACGGTGCGCTTGGACGGTGCTGATATGTACCAGTGGAATAAAAACGAGCTTGGCCCCCACATCGGCTACTTGCCGCAAGACATCGAACTGTTTGGCGGCACGGTGGGCGAGAACATTGCCCGCTACGGCGAGGTAGATTCGGGCAAAGTGATTGAGGCGGCCAAACGCGCAGCAGTACACGATATTATTTTGCAATTTCCGCATGGCTACGACACGCTGCTTGGCGATGGCGGTGCTGGCTTATCAGGCGGTCAAAAACAGCGCATTGGCTTAGCCAGGGCAATGTATGACGACCCTTCTTTGCTGGTGCTAGACGAGCCCAACTCCAACCTTGATGACGCAGGTGAGCAAGCTTTGGTGGCCGCCATGATTGACTTTAGAACACGCGGCAAAACAGTGGTGCTGATCACCCACCGCACCAGCGCTATCGGCGTGACAAACAAGCTGCTGCTGCTACAAGGCGGTGTGGCACACATGTTTGGCCCTACCGCAGAGGTGCTAACAGAACTGACCACCACTGCGCAGCGCCCTGCACAACTGGCCAAGTCTGCCGCCAGTCTGGCAGCAGCAAGCGCCCCTAGCGACGTCAGTTAGTGCTGAAGTAAAACATCACAAGGCAAAAAATGTCAACCCACAGCCTATTAAACAATGCGCCACTCATGCCAGAAGGTATTGCCCGTGGCCCAGAATCACTAGATGTTAAGACCGATACCCTGCCCTATGTTCGGCTAGGTTGGTGGGTCATTGTGCTGGGGATAGGTGGATTTTTAGTGTGGGCAACACTTGCACCACTAGACAAGGGGGTACCGTTAAGTGGCACCGTTACAGTCGCCAGCAGCAAAAAAGCGGTGCAGCATTTAACTGGTGGCGTGGTTGAATCTATTTTGGTCAAAGAAGGTGATGTCGTTAAAGCAGGCGATGTGCTGGTGCGCCTGAATGCGGTGCAAGCCAAAGCCAACGCAGAAATAGTACGCGTGCAGTACTTCAGCGCGCGCACTGCCCAGGCGCGGCTAACGGCTGAGCGTGATAATAAAAAAATAATCGTTTTCCCGCCAGAACTTCAAAGCGCTAAGGCTGACCCGCGTGTGGCCAGCAGCATCGCTTTGCAGCAGCAATTATTCAACTCCCGCCAGACAGCTATTGCGATAGAGTTGTCTGCCCTAGACGAGAATATTGCGGGATTACAGCAACAAAATATAGGACTTGAGCAATCTCATACTGGTAAAAATACCCAACTAAATTTTTTAAAAGAGCAATTAGACAGTACACGCAATTTAGCCAAAGAGGGCTATATTTCGCGCAATCAACAGCTCGATCTGGAGCGCACTTACTCGCAGCTAAGCACCTCTGCGTCTGAGGACATTAGCAATATCGGACGCAGTCAAAAACAAATCTCAGAATTCAAACTGCGCCGCTTACAACGCCAGCAAGAGTATCAAAAAGAAGTGCGCACGCAGCTATCCGAGACACAAAAAGAAGCCGACAGTTTGGCCAACCGCTTAGCGGGCCTAGACTATGACTTAGGCAGCGTATTGGTTAAATCGCCGGTAGATGGCACGGTGGTGGCGATGAATGTTTTTACCCATGGCGGCGTGGTAGCACCGGGCTTTCGCATGATGGACATTGTGCCCAGTAGCGATGCATTGACCATTGACGGCCAGCTGCCAGTGCACTTGGTAGACAAAGTGCATCCTAATTTGCCGGTAGAGTTGATGTTTACAGCGTTTAATCAAAACTTCACGCCTCAAATTCCAGGCATAGTTACCCAAGTATCAGCCGACAGATTAGTAGATGAAAAAACAGGGCAACCCTACTATAGTATGAAGGCCATAGTGTCACCAGAGGGTGCAAAACTATTGGCTAAAGTGCAGCTTCGCCCTGGTATGCCGGTGGATATGTTCATCAAAACAGGTGAACGTACTATGCTTAACTATCTTCTAAAACCATTATTTGATCATTTCAAAATGTCGATGGTTGAAGAATAAGCCACAACGCGGCACTCAAACTGGCTAAGCGCCACGCGCTTTTGCATACCGAGTTGACTTGGTAGCGCAGCTTAAAACATTTAACAGGCTATTTAGGCTGGTAGTCCAAGCATTTATTGCTCAAGATGCTACTAAATTAATAGCATTTAGTCGCCTTAGCTCACCGCTTAAAAAGTTCAATCTCGCAAGCCGAGAGACACATTTACTTGCTGCATTTACCTAAGTTGTCGCCATGAGGTATTTTATGTTACGCACAAGTCGTGGCGTAATACTTTTTATTGATTTAAGGGCCATATTTTACATGAAAACCATCGACTTAAACCCCGCAGAAGACATTGAATTACTAGACGCACCCACAACGGGTTTGTCTACCGAATCTAAATTCGACCAAGGTGCAGCTAAGCAGCCTGATCAAGTTAGTACCGACCAAGTTAATAACTTGGTGCCCGCCAGTCTTAGCGTGTTATCGATCGCTGCTTTGGCTGCATGTGGCGGCGGTGGTGGTGGTGAAGCCGCCTCAGTAGTTGGCTCAAGTTCAGATGCTGCAGCAACTGGCACTTTACCTAGTGCTTCACCTGGCGTTTCACCCGGCGCTGCGCCCTCACCCACAGCTAGCGCATCACCCACACCCGCAGGGTCGCCTGCCCCGTCGCCAACAGGCACGGCAGCACCCGCACCAGGCTCGACGCCCGCACCTGCTCCTGCGGGTTCTCAATCGCAACCTCCAGCACCGGCCCCTGGCGCACCTGCATCAGCCACTACCAACGAGCAAGCCGCGCGCTTTTTGCAGCAAGCACAGTTCTCATCTATCGACAGCGAAATCGCCAGCGTGCGCAGCGGCTCCTACGCCAATTGGTTGCAGGGCCAGTTCAACCAGCCTATCGGCCAAACTGGCTTCGACTGGCTTGGCCAGCGCGGCTACAACGTAAACAACAAAAGTCAATACTTTTTTAACCTGGCTCTGGCTGACTTCATGATCTGGAACCAGTTGTTTACGGGTGCAGACCAAATGCGCAGGCGCATGGCGCTGGCACTGTCTGAATTTTTTGTCGCATCGCTGCAATCGGCAGAATTTGACTGGCGATCACAGGCCTACGCCGCATGGTGGGACATGCTGATGCGCAACGCCTTTGGCAACTTTAGGCAAATGCTAGAAGATGTCAGCCTGAACCCCGCAATGGGCTTTTATTTAAACACGCGGGGCAACGAAAAAGAAGACACCCGCACAGGCCGCGTGCCAGATGAAAACTATGCCCGCGAGGTGATGCAGCTATTTACCATCGGGCTGTACCAGCTTAACCAAGACGGCACTGAAAAAATAGGCCCGAACAGCCAAAAGATTGATGCCTACAACCAACTAGACGTGACCAACCTAGCCCGTGTGTTTACGGGCTACGACTATGACCGATCAGTGGGCACCTTCAGGCCCGTCAGAGCCAACGGCAACGGCGTGGAGGACTATTCGCTGCTCAACATTGAGTTCACTCGCAGGCCCATGGTGCTGGACGCCAACAAACACTCCAACTTGGCGGTCAGCTTCTTAGGCACCAACATTCCAGCCAACACGCCCGGCGCAGCTGCATTAAAAACGGCGTTAGACACGTTGTTTAACCACCCCAACACAGCGCCTTTTTTCTGCAAACAGATGATCCAGCGCTTGGTGACCAGTAACCCGAGCCCGGGCTATGTAAGCCGTGTGGCTGCCGCGTTTAGCAACAACGGCCAGGGGGTGCGGGGAGACATGAAAGCCGTGTGGTCCGCCATCTTGTTAGACGTGGAGGCACGCTCACCCCAAGCGCCCACTACTGCAGGCTTTGGCAAATTGCGCGAGCCGATTGTGCGTTTTGTGCAATGGGGCCGTACCTTTGGCTTTAACTCAGCTTCGGGCGGCTGGAAGATGTTTGAAACCAGCAGCGCCGGTGAAAAACTAGGCCAAAGCCCGCTGCGCTCGCCCTCAGTGTTTAACTTTTTCAGACCTGGCTTTGTACCGCCCGGGACAGCACTGGCCCCCAGCAAAACCACTGCGCCCGAGTTTCAGCTGGTCAACGAAAGCACCGTGGGTGGATATTTAAATTACATGCAAGTGGTGATAGAAGGTGGCATTTACGTAGCGTCACCCCCGGGTGACCCTAACCCTTTTGAGGGCCCGTATGTGCAAGACATTACCGCCAGCTATGCACGTGAACTGCCGCTTGTGACCGATGCTGCTGCATTGGTAGCACGCATAAACCTAGTCATGTGCGCAGGCCGCTTGTCACCAGCGACTGTCACCATCATGGTGAATGCGTTAAACGCTACACCCGTTACCGCTACTAGCGACGACTACCGCAAGTTCAGCCGCGTACGCGCCGCCGTGCTGATGGCGATGGGTTGCGCAGAGTACCTCATTCAAAAATAAATAAGGCCAGACCATGCACTTTATTCAACCCCAAGACCACACCCGCCGCGCTTTTTTGCGCCGCTCTGCCCAACTGGCCTTAACCGGCGCAGCAATGCCTATGGCCATCAACCTGGCAGCCATGGGTGAAGCCGCTGCCTTTAACGCCTCAGGCTACAAAGCCTTGGTGTGCGTGTTTTTAAACGGCGGTAACGACAACTGGAACACCGTGGTGCCCTACGACACCACCAACTACAACTTGTACAGCGGCATCCGTACCAACGTGGCGCTGGGTAGAGACTCGCTGGCCAATACCGTTTTAACGCCCACTAATGCAGTGTCTGGCGGCAGGCAATTTGCATTGCACCCTGTAATGACGGGACTGAAAGATTTGTTTAACGCTGGCCAAGCTGCTATCCAATTTAACGTTGGCCCATTAGTCGTGCCCGTCACCAGAACGCAATACGACGGATCTAACCGCGCACTCTATCCGCTGCCGCCCAAGCTGTTCTCGCATAATGACCAGCAGTCTATTTGGCAGTCATCGTCACCCGAAGGCTCCACCATCGGCTGGGGTGGCAATATTGGCGACTTGGCCTTGCAGTCCAACGGCGGTAGCTCATTGTTCACCTGCATATCAGTCACAGGCAATGCGGTATTTTTGTCGGGCGATCAAGCGCTGGCCTACCAAGTTAGCCCCAGAGGTGCCGTCAAAATCAACAGCTTGGCCAACGACGTGTACGGCTCAGCTGCGGTTAAAAACGCCATGCGCGAGCTAGTGCAACAAGCGCGCACCGATGTGCTGGAGAATGAATACAACCGGGTTACCACGCGCTCTGTGGCAGCCGAGAGCAGCATCAACGGCGGCATTGGCCCCACTGCGGCAGCAGCCACTGCCAACACTGGCGAGTTTGCGCCTTTTGCCGGTATCGCCACCACCAATAACCTGGCTCCGCAGCTAAAAATGGTGGCCCGCCTGATAGCCGCGCGCACTAGCCTGTCCACCAAGCGGCAGGTGTTTTTTGTATCGATTGGCGGCTTTGATTTGCACGACAACTTAGTGGCAGGCCACGTTACCAATATGACCCGCGTGAGCGAAGCCATGACCGCCTTCTACAAAACCACCACTAACCTGGGCGTAGCAGGCGACGTCACGGCCTTTACCGCATCCGATTTTGGCCGCACCCTCACCTCTAACGGCGACGGCTCTGACCACGGCTGGGGAGGCCACCACTTTATCGTCGGCGGCGCGGTGAAAGGCAAAGCGTTTTACGGCACCGCGCCACCTGTGAGCGTGGGCAATGGCAGTGGCGCAGAAGACCAATGGCACGTAGGCCAAGGCCGCCTGCTGCCCAGCACCTCGGTAGACCAATACGCCGCCACCCTGGGCAGCTGGTTTGGCGTAGAACCTAACGAGCTAGCAGGCATTTTGCCTAACCTGGGTAACTTTGGCGCACCTAAGGCCGTGGACTACCCTATCAATTTAGGCTTTGTGTAGGTGATTTCCAATGTTTTAACAACGTTTTAGGGCTGTAGTCCAAGTATTTATTACTTTAGCAGCTATCTAATTTATAGCATAGTGGTATCTCTGTGTGTGCACCTCTGCGGCTACTCAGATGGCTAAACATCTGCAGTTCGCAAAGCACTCCATCTCACATGCTCAGCGCCTTCCAAATTCACCGGTAGCTGGTGCTTGGCCTGCAAGTAATGGTGGGTAAACACGTCCAGGTAAGCCTCTAACGTTTGTGCGGCATGCAAATCGCCCGCCAAGTGCAGGCACAGCGCCGCCACCTCAGAGGTACAAAAGTGGTCATCGCGCCTAGAGCGGCGCAGCCGGTAGCGCGAAAGTTGCTCGGGCTGCAGGCTGAGCACTGGTAAGCGGTCTAGGTATGGGCTTTTGCGAAACATCTTGCGGGCCTCGGGCCAGGTAGCGTCTAGCAGTACAAACAAGGGGCGCTTGTTGCCTGATTGCGCTGTAGGTTGCTCTGTAGGTTGCTCTGTAGGTTGCTCTGTGGGTTGCTCTGTGGGTTGTGCTGCGGGCTGCATGCTATTGTGCGCTGCGGGCTGCAGCAGTGTGACCACACGCCCAGCGTCCACAAACTCCCCCGGAAACACCACATACGGCTGCCATTGCGAGTCGGCCAGCATGGCCAACAGCGCTGGGTCTACCACAGTGCGCGCCCAGCCAAAAGCCGCTGTGTCGGCCACCACATCGGCAATTAGCCAACCAGTGTTGCTGGGTTTTAGCGGTTCAGTGTCGGCCATCAATAAGCACACGCCGCAGTGTGTTGGCACAGTGCGGCGCAGTGCGCAAATGCAGTGGCTAAGTACCAGCCGACAGCCCGCACATCGCTCGCCATGCGGGCCACCACGCGCCAAAAAAGGCCTGGTACTGCGGGCTAGCCGGACCGTACGAAGACGGGATACGGCGTGGGGTAAAAACTCTGGCATGGGGCAGAGTATCTACTGGTTTGCAAAACGCTAACTACAGCTTGATTAACGCCCTAAAAATGGATGTGTCAGCGAAAAACCTTGTTGAAGAAAGCTAGCAGCTCACGCTGTAGCTGCTGCAAAAATGCTGGACGATCGAAGCCCGAGGGGTTGGCGCTAAGGTCGCCATCAGGAGACGGGATGGGCATATTGGGCGTGTCCATGAACGCGTAGTGCCAAGCGTTGGGTACGCGGTGGAACTCGGCGTTCGGTAGGTTACGGATGACCCACTGAGCATGAAAGCGCGGCACTAAATAGCGGTCTAGTTCCGCTTCGTAGATCACAGTAGGGATGCGGATTTTGGAGAGTGATTCGGGGCTGAACACCACCCCCAGCGGGGATAATGCTACGACCGCCCGCACACGGGTATCAGTCATAGCTGGAATGGGCTGTATCGTTGTAGTAGTGACTGTACTGGTTGTGGACTGCCCCGCTTGTACTACGCCGCAGAAAATGGGATCCTCGCCGCTATGGGCCTGGCAATGCGCAGAGATGCGTGACATCTCGGGCTGGCCACCAGCCAATGCCAGCACTGTGTAGCCACCCGCAGAGTGCCCAATGGCGCCAACGCGAGGGCCCAGGGCGTCCTTGGCAATGCGCTCGCTCCAAGCCGGGTCACGCAGCAATGCGTCAATCACGCGCGATACGTGTTGCGGCCGCTCTGTGAAGTAGCGCGCAGAGCTGGCCCGCAACAGGCTGCGATCCTGCCAGTTGTCGCCAGGGTGGCGCAGGGCGGCCACGAGGTAGCCGCCTTGCGCCAGAGCCTCAGCCAAGCTGCTGTGGCCCAGCTCGGTGCCACTGTTTCCATGGCTGAGCACGATCAAGCCCTTAAACTGCGCGTCCGGTGGGCCTTGGATTGCAGAGCGGACGGTGAAAGGCCCCATCGGTACGATGCGTGCAGGCGCTTCGGTAGGGTAGTACAAAGCTACCGTGATAGAAGCCTCGTTTGGCGTGGTGCCCGGTATGGTGATCTGTCGCCAGCCGGCCTGGCTGGCTATGGCCTGTGCAGCCAGCAGGCTAGAAAAAATGAGGGCGATGGTGCGGGATTTATGCATGATGAATTACCCCATTACTCTTTGGTTTGCAAAGAGATCTGATTATGGAAGCGCAAGCTATATTCGCCTAATAGATTGAGACAAAAACGCCTCAGTTATGTGAGCACAAGTGTTTATGTCAAAGTAGTCGCATCTTCATGCTCGCGTACTTGAAGAACTGCACGCCGTGAAAGTACCCGGCTTACAGCCGCTACAGCGAGGGCGACAACGATCAGACCTGCGGCGACAGAGAAAGTGATCCGCATGCCGGACACCACAGATTTTGGATGCGCAGCCAAAATACCAGTCGTCATCGCGCCGTAAGCAAACACCGCCCCCATAAGCGATGCACCCGTAATAAGCCCGAGATTACGTGACAGGTTAAGCAGGCCAGATATGATGCCCCGCTGGTCTGGCCGGACATTCGCCATAACTGCCGTGTTGTTAGCCGCTTGAAACAGTGCATATCCAGCCGTGATAAGCACCAGCGGCGCGATGTAACCCGGTACGCCCAGCCCAGTCGGAAGTACTGGCAATATGACAGCACCAATCAGCATGCCTAAAAGCCCCAAGACGATCATCCGGGGTGCACCAAACCGGTCTACAAGGTGCCCAGCAGGCGCACCTGTCAACGCAGCAACAATAGGCCCGCATGACATGACTAGCCCAACACGGGCTGCATCTAGTGCAAGAGCGCCGGTAAGATAAAAGGGCCCAACCACCAGCGTGGTCATCACCACAGTGGTAACTAGAGCGCTCATGGCGAAGCCCGAGCTCAAGGTCAAATTTCTGAATATGCTCAGCTGGATCAGTGGGGACAATGCTTTGGACTCGGTGACCACGAACAAGCCAGCCCCAATAAATGCAGCCAACAACAAAGCCATGTTGAGCGTACCGAAACTACCGTGCCCTATCGTCATGGCAAGTGCATAAGCGGCCAGTGTCAGGCAGAGCAACAGTGTGCCCACTAAGTCGAAACTGACCCGATCTGTCTTGCGATATTCGCTGTCACGGGGCAAGTAGTGGTAGGCCAGAAGTAGTGCCAGAATGCCCAGAGGTAAATTGATGAGGAACAAGACTTGCCAACCAAACCCGGCGATCAGAACACCCCCAAGCGTGGGACCCATCGCAGTACCCACCGCAGACATCGTTCCAAGCAGCCCCATAGCACTGCCAGTTTTTGCTTTTGGAACCGCTTCACCGACCATCGCAACGGCAAGAACCATCATAACGGCCGCGCCTAGCCCTTGCACTGCTCGGGCGGCAATCAGCAGCCAAAGCGTGGGAGCGACAGCGCATAAAACAGAGGCCGCTGTAAACAAAAATATCCCTGCCAGCATCAGCCGTCGGCGACCCATGATGTCGCCGAGCCTTCCGACGCTGACGATCAGGGTAGTAATGGCAAGCAGGTACGCAAGGACAACCCACTGGACTTGCTGAAAGGTGGCATTGAAGGCCTGTACTAATGTTGGCAAGCCGACGTTGGCGATGCTGGTGCCAAGCGACGACATCAACATGGGAAGCGAGAGACTGACAAGTGCCCAGCGGGCTGAGGATGGCAGTTGCGAATTTGCGTTTTGTGTGATCATGGTGGTGACATCCTTTTAGGAGGTTGCCGACTTCCAAAATGAAGCCGATATGCAAGCGTAGATCTTTACTGGGCAGAGCGGAAGGCGCACCAATTGCAATGTATTAATGCGTTTGACGCTACACCTGGGTCAAACTGCGCTATGGTTGATAGATGTCCATACCCGATCTGAACCTGCTAATCACCCTGGATGTGCTGCTCGCAGAGGGCAACGTGACACGTGCAGCGCAACGGTTGCGTCTTAGCCCGTCGGCGATGAGTCGTTCGCTTGCGCGATTGCGCAACACAACGGGAGATCCGTTGTTGGTAAGAGCTGGACGCGGTCTCGTGCCAACACCGCGAGCGCTTGAACTGCGTGAAAAGGTCAATCAGCTTGTGCAAGATGCCCAGTCGGTGCTACGACCTGAAGAGATGCCTGACCTAAAACAGCTAGAGCGAACATTTACGCTGCGAACCAGTGAAGGTTTTGCAGAAAATTTCGGACCAGACCTCATTAACCGCATAAGTATCGAAGCTCCGGGCGTGCTACTTCGCTTTGTTCAAAAGTTGGACAAAGACAGTGCAGAACTTCGCCAGGGGGCTATTGATTTGGAGACTGGCGTTGTCGTGAAAACGATGGGCCCAGAGGTTCGCGCTCAGGCAATATTCCGAGACCGCTTTGTAGGTGTCGTACGGCTTGGTCACCCTCTGTGCGACGGCCAGATCACTCCCGCTAGATATTCAACTGGCAAACATATCGGCATCACACGGCGCGGTCTTGAAATGCGTCCGATCGACGATGCTCTGGGTTTGCTTGGATTAGAGCGGGAATTCGCCGTTGTCGTCGGGGGATTTTCGACAGCATTGGCAATGTCTCGGGGTTCTGACTTCATTGCGACCATTCCTGAGCGCCATACCGGCAACCTGCGTGCCGGTATGTATACGTTTGCTCTTCCGTTTGCAACGCCGGAGTTCACGGTTTCGTTGCTTTGGCACCCGAGATTTCATGCTGATCCCGCACATCGGTGGCTACGCAACTTAGTTCTAGAAACCTGCGGCGCAGCTAAATGAAAAGTCTGAGTCACCTAGCGAAGTTAGATTTCAGAAATCAATGAAAAGTGCCCATAGTCCAAGTATTTATTGCTTAGACAGCTATTTAATTTATAGCAAAAAACTTTCATATGCTGCAACTCATTATCCAGTGCTTGCCTGAAACCAGCGTCGCGAGGCGGCTTGCCAGCTACGTAGCCGAGGTCCGCTGACAACTTGCCATCGGCGAAACTGATATTGCCCCAGCCTATCACTTGGTCACGCCACAGCAGCGGCAGCGCGTAGTAGCCGCGCACGCGCTTGGGCGCTGGGGTGTACGCCTCAAAACGGTAGGCCCAGCCCCACAGTAGCTCAAAGCGGCGGCGGTCCCACACTACGGGGTCAAACGGGGCCAGCAGGCGCACAGTGTCAGTGGGTGCGTGGCGTGTTGACATGGGTGATTGGCCCTGCGGCCAATACCAGGTTACGCCGTCCACCACCGCACTGGCTAGGCGCTGCTTAGCACGCGCAAAAGCGGCTGGGCGCAGCGCGTCCCACTGCGGCACACCTCCACGCAAAAGGCCTGGCAACTGGCGCAGCGATGCCTCGGGCAGTGGTGCGTACTTGTGCACTATCACGTCAATCAAAGCGTCTATTGCCTGCGCGGGGTTTAACTGTGTGTCGTTTACCTGTGTGCCGTTTACCTGTGTTGATGCAAGCTGCCGATCACCACCCAATTGAGCCGCCACTGCCACCGCAGCGTATGTACGCACGCCGCTCACGCGCCCTGCAATGCGCAGCATGCCGCGGTAATGCATGCCGTCTAGCAGCTGCGTGCTAACGCTAGATGTACCACCAAACCAGTTAGCCGCCCGGCCATGTGCAAAGTGCGCGTCGACCTCACGCGGATGCACCCCATTGCCGCCATGACTGCACGCCTGCACATACGCCAGCACCGCCTTTGCCTGCAGCGCCTTGGCTGCAGGCCACGCTACACGCGGCGTGCGCGGATGCATCAGCGCCTGCGTGGCACGCGGCAAAAAGCCGTAGTTCACAAAAAATCTTCCTCTATGCCCAGGGCTGCATAGCGCCGCTCTAAATCTCCTGCACGGTAGCCCTTTACCCGGTGCCGCAAAGTCAGGTCTTGCGCCCGAGCAGGCGCGCGTATCGGATCTGCCTGCACAAAGCCCAGCCGCTTGATAGCAGCGGGCAACGTGGTGGGTGCAAACAGCGTGCGCGCTACAGCGTAGCGGCGCAGGGCGTCTAAAGAGATTAACGTAGTGGCCAAGCCTGTGGTGCCTAAAAAGATCGTTTTATCGGCGTTTCATCAGCATTTTAATGCTGTAGTCCAAGTAGTTACTGCTCAAGCAGCTACGAAATCCATAGCGTTACTGTTTAAAGTGTTTTGTCAGCTATTCCAAAAATGCCAAGTTTTCTACAAAGCGAATAGCTGCAAAGGCAAACATTTTTGAAAATGCACAAAGTCTTGGTCCAAGCTGAAGACAGGCAGCTTGCGGTTTACCGCGAAAGCGCAAATCAAAAAATCAGTGTTCGATCCTTGAATGCCTTGCCGCTTGCAGGTGTTAAAAAACTCTGCTGCCGTGTTGTAGTCCAGCACATTCATGGGCTCATCTGGAAAGGCGGCCAGCGCGTTTCGCAGCTTGTCGTACTGGGTTGTTTCTTTGATACCGCTGAGCAACTCTTGGCGCACTGGCCCTATCAGCGTAGCGCGCGTGTCAGCTATAAGGTCTTTTAATGCGGTCACAGCAGCTTGCGCAGACGGCGGCATAGGGGTAGCGCTGCGGCGCAGCACCAGCGACCAAACTGAGGTATCGACTACGACTTGCATTAGCAATTTTTGCTTTAGTTGCGTTTGCTCTAGTTGCGTTTGCTTTAGTTGCGTTTGCTTTATTTGCTTTTATGTTGCCGCTGCGATTTATAGTCGTAACTGGCATCGTAATCAATACAGCCAAAAAGACTGAATATGTGCTGCTGCTGGCGTTTTTGGATGTACTCCATCAGCGCCTGGGTAACCACGGCTTTTTTAGTCTTTTGGCCGCCTGCAATGCGCGCACTTTCTATCAGTTGATCATCAATCGCAAGGTTAGTGGCCATTTTTACACTCTATTATGTGTAGAACAATGTGTGATTTTAACACGGCGACACGGTAATTGCAAGTTATGCAGGCATCGCCTACCTGTAATTGATACAGACTTGGGTGCGTTATCAGAAACTAAATCAATTGACTTTTTAAATGGAAAAAAGCCTGTTGAAATTACTTTCAGCAGGCTTTTTTCAATTAGATAAGCTTGTAGTCCAAGCATTTACTGCTCAGACTGCTATGTAATTTATAGCATAAGGCTCTACAGCTTCTCTGCCAGTTGCTCCAAAATCGCCGGGTTCTCTAGTGTAGAAATGTCTTGCGTAATCGCCTCGCCCTTCGCGATCGAACGCAGCAAGCGGCGCATGATTTTGCCGCTGCGGGTTTTGGGCAGGTTGTCGCCAAAGCGGATGTCTTTGGGTTTGGCAATCGGCCCGATTTCTTTGGCTACCCAGGCGCGCAGTTCGTTAGCGATTTGCTTAGCCTCATCGCCTGTGGGGCGGCTGCGCTTGAGCACGACAAACGCGCTGATGGCCTCACCTGTCAAATCGTCGGGGCGGCCTACTACGGCGGCTTCGGCCACTAGGTGGCTGCAGCTTACCAGCGCGGATTCAATCTCCATGGTGCCCAGGCGGTGGCCTGACACGTTGAGCACGTCGTCAATGCGGCCAGTGATGCGAAAGTAGCCACGGTCAATAGAACGCACCGCGCCGTCGCCAGCCAAGTAGTATTTGCCGCCCATCTCGGGGGGGAAGTAGCTTTTAACAAAACGGTCGGGGTCGTTCCAGATGGTGCGAATCATCGATGGCCAAGGGCGTTTAACCACCAGCATGCCGCCTGAGCCGTTGGGCACATCGCCGCCTACCTCGTCCACAATCGCGGCCATGATGCCGGGCAGTGGCAAAGTGCAGCTTCCGGGCACGAGTGGCGTGGCACCTGGCAAAGGCGTGATCATGTGGCCGCCAGTTTCAGTCTGCCAAAAGGTGTCCACTATCGGGCAACGCTCGCCGCCTACGTGCTTGTGGTACCACATCCACGCCTCAGGGTTGATAGGCTCGCCCACGCTGCCCAAGATGCGCAGGCTGCTAAGGTCGCTGCGCGCAGGGTGCACTTTTTCGTCACCCTCAGCGGCTTTGATCAATGAACGAATGGCAGTAGGTGCTGTGTAGAAAATCGTGCACTTGTGCTTTTCAATCATCTGCCAAAAGCGGCCTGCATTGGGGAAGGTGGGCACGCCTTCAAAGATGATTTGTGTGGCACCTGCTGCCAGCGGGCCATAGGCTACGTAGGTGTGGCCGGTAATCCAGCCGATGTCGGCGGTGCACCAAAAGATGTCCGTTGCGCGCAAGTCAAATGTCCAGTCCATCGTCAGCTTGGCCCACAGCAAATAGCCTGCGGTGCTGTGCTGCACGCCCTTGGGTTTGCCGGTAGAGCCGCTGGTGTACAAGATAAACAGCGGGTGCTCAGCGCCTACCATCTCGGGGGCGCACACCTCGCTTTGGCCTTTCAGGGCATCAGCAAAAGTAATGTCGCGGCCCGCCACCATGTTGCACGCTGTTTGCGTGCGCTGCATGACGAATACGGTTTTAATGCTCTCGCAGCCGCCTAGCGCCAAGCCTTCGTCAACGATGGCTTTGAGGGGCAGTTCTTTACCGCCGCGCATTTGAAAGTTCGACGTAATCACCGCTACGGCGCCTGCGTCAATAATGCGCTCTTGCAGGCTCTTGGCACTAAAGCCGCCAAACACTACGCTGTGGGTAGCGCCAATGCGCGCGCAGGCTTGCATGGCCACCACACCGTCGGTGGTCATGGGCATGTAGATCAATACGCGGTCGCCTTTTTGGATACCTTTTGCTTTTAAAGCGTTGGCAAACTGGCTAACTTTGGCGAGCAGCTCTTTGTAGCTAACTTTAGTCACAGCGCCGTCATCCGCTTCGAAGATGATGGCGGTTTTGTTTTCTACGTCGGTGCCAATATGTTTGTCTAGGCAGTTGGCCGACGCGTTCAGCGTGCCGTCATCAAACCATTTGTAAAACGGCGCATTGATTTCGTCTAGGGTTTTGGTAAACGGCTTGTCCCAGTTCAGGTTAGCGCGGGCCAGCTTAGCCCAGTAGCCTTCAAAATCGTCGGCAGCTTCTTTGCACATGGCATCGTACTGCGCCATGCTGGATATGCGCGCGCCAGCAGAGGCGGCAGCAGAAGGTGGGAAAACGCGGTTTTCAACCAATACAGATTCAAAAGGGGTGCTCATGGGTTTGTCTCCAAGGGAAGCGGGGTTTTAGTTGTGACGTAATATCAGGGTTTGCACTTACTAGGGTCTGACTTACAGCAAGCCTACTAATTTACCTCAAATCATAACTACCCCAACTTGCTGTAAAGGTAGCTACTACAATTGAATTGCGCAGTTTTAACTTCAAATTCTGCATTCAAGTCGCATCCAACTCACCGCTTAACTGCCAAAATTTTTAATGTCTAAACCTACCTCAGCCTCCACTAAAGCACCCCGCCCGATGAACGCGTTGTCTGGCCTCATTTTTGGTAGCCGATGGCTGCAAATGCCGCTGTACCTGGGCCTTATTTTGGCGCAGGCGGTGTACGTATTTCACTTTGGCGTAGAGCTGTACCACCTAATTGGCGCTGCTTTTGGCAGCCAAGCTGATATTGACATCCTAGTCAAAAGCAGCGGCTATGTGTCTGAGGCCAAAATCACTGGGCTGAATGAAACCGTGATCATGCTGGTGGTGCTGGCGCTGATTGACGTGGTGATGATTTCCAACCTGCTCATCATGGTGATTGTGGGCGGCTACGAAACTTTTGTGAGCCGCATGAACCTAGAAGACCACCCCGACCAGCCCGAGTGGCTTAGCCACGTGAACGCTAGCGTGCTTAAGGTCAAGCTAGCCACGGCCATCATCGGTATATCTTCAATCCATTTACTAAAAACTTTTATCAACGCCAACAACTACACCGAAAAAGTGCTGATGTACCAAACCATCATTCACATCGTGTTTTTGTTAAGTGCCATGGCCATAGCCTATACCGACAAACTGATGAGCCGCAGTGAATACGAAGCCAAAAAGATTGATGGCCGCGCCAATAACGACTAAGCCCACGACAAAAAACCCAGCCATGACCACCATCAAAGCCACCGATTTAGTTGAAACCATCAGCGCCGCGCTGCAATACATCAGCTACTACCACCCCGCAGACTACATTGCCCACCTAGCCCGCGCGTACGAGCGCGAGCAAGGCCCCGCAGCCAAAGACGCGATTGCGCAAATATTGACCAACAGCCGCATGAGCGCCACGGGCCATCGCCCGATCTGCCAAGACACTGGCATCGTCAACGTGTTTTTAAAAATCGGTATGGACGTGCGATTTGAGGGCTGCGCCGCTTTTGGTCTAAACGGTCAAGAGGGCGCGCTAGACGACGTGATCAACGAAGGTGTGCGCCGTGGCTACGATTTTGCAGAGAACAAGCTGCGCGCCTCCATAGTGGCCGACCCGCAGTTTGATCGTAAAAATACCAAAGACAACACCCCTGCGGTGATCAACATCGAGCTGGTGCCCGGCGACAAGCTGGACATTACTGTGGCTGCCAAAGGCGGCGGCAGCGAGAACAAAAGCAAGTTTGTCATGCTTAACCCATCGGACAGCTTGGTGGACTGGGTGCTAAAAACCGTACCTACCATGGGCGCGGGCTGGTGCCCACCGGGCATGCTGGGCATAGGCATTGGCGGCACTGCAGAAAAGGCCATGCTGCTGGCCAAGCAAAGCCTGATGGAAGACATCAACATGTACGAGCTGCAGGCTAAATCTTCTAGCGGTGCAGTGTTGTCTAAGGTCGAAAACCTGCGGCTAGAGCTGTATGAAAAAGTCAACGCCCTGGGCATAGGCGCGCAAGGCTTGGGCGGCCTGACCACCGTGCTGGACATCAAAATCAACATTTACCCCACACACGCCGCAGGCAAGCCCGTAGCCATGATTCCTAACTGCGCCGCCACGCGCCACGCGCATGTGGTGATGGACGGCAGCGGTGCAGCCTACCTCACGCCACCCTCGCTCAGCTTATGGCCTGATGTGCACTGGGCACCCAATTACAAAAAATCAACGGCAGTTGACCTCAACACCCTCACCCCTGCCCAAGTGGCCGCGTGGACGCCCGGCCAAACCTTGCTGCTCAGCGGCAAAATGCTCACCGGCCGCGACGCAGCGCACAAGCGCATTCAAGAGATGCTGTCTAACGGCGAGAAGCTGCCGGTTGACTTTACCAACCGCGTGATTTACTACGTTGGCCCTGTCGACCCCATCAAAGGCGAAGCCGTAGGCCCCGCAGGCCCCACAACCGCCACACGCATGGACAAATTTACTGAAATGATGTTGGCCCAAACCGGCCTGATCAGCATGATCGGCAAAGCCGAGCGCGGGCCTACCGGCATTGAGGCGATTAAAAAGCACAAGTCAGCCTACCTCATGGCCGTGGGCGGCGCAGCGTATCTCGTGTCCAAAGCCATCAAAACAGCCAAAGTGGTGGGCTTTGAAGACTTAGGTATGGAAGCGATTTACGAGTTTGACGTAGTCGACATGCCCGTGACGGTGGCTGTAGATTCGCTAGGCACCAGCGTGCACAACACCGGGCCTGCAGAGTGGCAAAAACGGATAGCGACAGGGGAGTTCAAGGGCATTGCTGTCGCAGCGGGGTGACAACATTTTCTTTTGCCGCACAAATGCACCAATTATCCCCCAGCCATGAACAGCGCCGTAAAAGCCACGCCCAACGCCCCCATCGGCGTCTTCGACTCTGGCATCGGTGGCTTAAGCATTTTGAAGGCTTTGCGCGCAGAAATACCGCACGAGAGCTTTGTGTATTTTGCCGATAGTGCCCACAACCCCTACGGCGATAAAAGCGATGCGTTTGTTATCGCGCGCTCAATGTCTATCACGCAGCAGCTGATCGATCAGCACCACATCAAGGCCCTGGTGGTAGCCTGCAACACCGCCACTGCAGCGGCCATCCATGTGCTGCGCGCCCAGCACCCTAGCCTGCCCATCATCGGCGTAGAGCCAGCGCTTAAACCTGCAGTAGCAGTCAGCCAAACCAAGCGCATTGCCGTGCTGGCCACGCGCGGCACGCTGCACAGTGCCAAGTTTTTAGCACTCAAGGCGTCTCTGGTCAGCCAAGCTGAGTTTATTTGCACACCCTGCGATGGTCTTGCTGACTTGATTGAAAACCACACACTAGCTGATAACACTACAGATTTAATAGCTGCTTGTGCAGTGTTTACTTGGACTACAGGCCGATTTGGTAATCAAAATGCCGATATAGACACCTTGGTGCTAGGTTGCACGCATTACCCGTTGGTATTGCCTGTTTTTAACCAACTCGTGGGCCCCCAAGTGCACGTTGTCGACAACGGTCAAGCTGTGGCACGTCAGGTGGCAAAGCTAGTGCAGCCCGTAGCAGCAGGCTTAACTGCAGGTAAGTTGACCTTGCTCAGCAGCCAGCCCCAGTCTTCTTTAGTGCAGGCAGCGGCACGTTGGCTGTAGTCAACCTAACAAGTTTCCCGATGTCAAGCTCAGGTTGTGCTTGACATGTAGGCCCCTGGGTTAGGAGGGCAATCAACGGCAGATCTACTAGTGAAATATGCTGATAGTCCGAGTATTCATTGCTCAGGCAGCTATTGAATTAATAGCGGCTATTAGCCGCGTCGTCCGCCACCATAGCCACCGCCACCAGTACCACCACGGCTATTGCCTCGGCCTCCGCGTGGGCCATTGCTGCGGCCACCTGGCCCGGGGCCTGCTTGGCGCTGGCGTTGCAGGCTGTCGGCACCGATGTAGCCTAGCGAAGTGCGCATAGGGTCGGGCTGGCCGCCCTGCCCGCCTGCACCGCCACCACCTGCGCCGTTGTTGCTACGGCCTTGGCCTTTGGGGCCGCCGCGTCCACGGCCACCGCCCATGTTGTTGTTGCCGTTATTGTTGCCATAGGAGGCACCGCCAGGTGCGCCATACGGGGCTGGGCCACGGTTGCCGCGTCCGCGGTTATTGGGCCGTGCAAAGCCGCTTTCGTGGCTTACACCGGCTTGGCTGTGGTTGTCGTCACCATCGTCGTCACCGTAGCCGTCTGGTGTACCCTGCGGTGGGCGTGGGTTGTATGCTTGCTCGCCTGCTGGGCCTTGGGGGGCGTTAGGGTTTTGGTTAAAGCGCGGATCGTGGCCACGGTTGTCACGGTTGTCGTCCCTGCCGCCATTTTGTCTATTGCGGCCACGCTGCGCGCCTGGGCCGCGGCGTGGGCCACGGTTCTCGCGTTGCTGAGGGTAGTTGTTGTCTTGTCCTGCGTTTTGCCCAGTGTTTTGCCCTGTAGCTTGATCGCCCTGTGGTGGCAGGCTGCCATCGGATACGCCTTCAGATGCGGCAGGGTTAAAAGCTGCGTCGGCTGGGCCTGCACTCTCGCCTCGGGACGCGGGGTTGGGGTTACGGTTGCCAAACTGGCGTGGGCCGCGGTCATTGCGCGGGCCGCCATCGTGACGCGGACCATTGTCGTGACGCGGGCCATGCTCGTTGCGTGGTCCGCGTGGGTTGTCGCGGCGTTCACCACCACCTGCTGCGCGAATCAGCGCGTTAATGTCTTGCTCATCTAGCTCCATGTGCGCGCCACGTTTAAGGCCGCGAGGCAGCATCATGGCGCCGTAGCGAATGCGAATCAAGCGGCTCACCGCGTGGCCTACGGATTCGATCATGCGGCGCACCTCGCGGTTGCGCCCCTCGCTGATCGTGACGCGGTACCAAGCGTTAGAGCCTTCGCCGCCGCCGTCTTCAATGCTGCCAAACTGCGCCATGCCGTCTTCCAGCTGCACACCGTCTAGCAGTTTTTGCTTTTCTTCGTTGCTGAGCTTGCCCAGCACGCGCACAGCGTATTCACGCTCTAGGCCAAAGCGCGGGTGCATCAGGCGGTTGGCTAATTCACCCGAGCTGGTAAACAGCAGCAGGCCTTCGGTATTCAAGTCCAGGCGGCCCACCGACTGCCATTTGCCTTGGAAAAGCTTGGGCAGGCGGCGAAACACGGTGGGGCGGTTTTGTGGGTCGTCATGCGTGACCACCTCGCCCGTGGGCTTATGGTACGCAATCACGCGGGCGGGCGGCGGGTCGATGCGGATGCGCAGCGGCTTTCCATTGACTTTGACTTGGTCGCCCCACTGCACGCGCTGGCCGATGTGCGCAGGCTGGTTGTTGACCGAAATGCGGCCCTCAGTGATCAGCTGCTCCATCTCTAGGCGCGACCCTAAGCCCGACTGGGCCAGCACCTTGTGGAGCTTGGGGCTTTCAGGCTGCGGGGCTAGCACGCGCTTGGGCAAAGCTACTTCTACATTCTCTTCATCAGCGTCTAGCTGGCCTGAGATCACATCTAAAAACTGATATGCGCCTTGAGCGGGCGCTTTAGATGGTGCTATGGGCTCATTATCATTTGCTATATTTTCTATAGCTGCTTGAGCAGTAAATACTTGGACTACAGGCTGATTTGACTCCGAAATGTTAGTTTCTACTGGTTGCAGCGGTTGCAGTGGCTGCAGTGGTGGTGGGTTGCTTGCAGACAGCTGGCCTGCAGTTGTAAGTTCTGCTGAATCAACTGCATCAGCCTGTGCCTGTTCAACTTTCACCGCTGTTTTGCGCGGTGCTCTGGGTTTGCGGGGCTTGGCTACTTTGGTAGTGGCGCCGCCGTCGGTGGCAGGCGTATCAGCTGCGGGGTTAGCAGCGGGATCTAGATTATCTAAATCTTTCGGGTCAGTCATGGCGCGGGGCCTCGCTAGTAGCGGAATCAATTAGGGGGATGTTTTCAGAAGTGGTTGCTGAGCCTGGGGATGCCGCGTGGTGGTCTGCAACATCTGCAGGCGCTGCAGATAGCTGTGCATCTTGGGTAGCTTGCGCGGCCTGCGGCTCGCTGCCTACCACGTGCTCTAGCGACTCGGCATCGCCCAGCAGCTCGGCCTGTGCATCGTTGGCCACTTTATCGTTTGAAGGGGCCTCAAGGCCCAGTTTTTCAAACGCGCTGGCTTGTGCAGCAGAATTGTCTAATGCGGGAAGCTGATTAAGCGACTCCAACCCCAAGTCATCCAAAAACTGCTTAGTGGTGGCAAACAGCGCTGGGCGCCCTACCGTCTCGCGGTGGCCGATGGTTTCTACCCAGCCACGGTCTTCTAGCTGCTTGATGATCAGGCTGTTAATAGTGACACCGCGAATGTCCTCCATATCGCCACGCGTGCACGGCTGGCGGTAGGCAATGATGGCCAGCGTCTCTAGCGTGGCGCGGGTGTATTTGGGCGGTTTTTCAGGGTGCAGGCGGTCTAGGTATTCGCGCATTTGTGGGCGGCTTTGAAAGCGCCAGCCCGTGGCCACGCTGACCAGCTCGACGCCTTTTTGCGCCCAGTCTAGCTGCAACTCGTCTAGCAGCGTTTTGATAGTGTCAGCGCCCAGTGCATCGTCAAACAGCGTGCGCAGCTCACGCACTTGCAGCGGCTGGCTGGCACAGATTAAGGCGGTCTCTAGGACACGTTTGGCATCCACAGTGTTCATAGTGGCAGGGTTCCCTGTTATGCATCGGCGCAAGGCATGTGATGTCAGCCATCTGACCCAATGCGTTGAAATGCGCGTTTAACTAAAAATAAGAAGGTGAAGGTGTGTCAAAAGACAGCTTGGCACGCAGTGCGCGCCGGGTTCATCTGGTGGGGTACAAAGACTTCCCAAATCCAGGCTATTTGGTGCATTGTAGCGCAGGGTTTGGAGGGGTTAAAAATGACTGAATTTGGGGTGTAAATGCGTAGTTATTTGCAGTACTACTAGCCCGTTGGTGTACGGCACTCAGGGCTGGCAGGTGGCGATTGCACTGGAAACTCAGCCTACTGACACGTACATCCGCAAAAAAGCCACTGATTCTTTTCATCAAACCGATCTGCACGCAGTTTTACAGGCCAAGGGAGTTCAAAACTTGATTATTTGCGGCTTTCAAAGCGAGTTTTGTGTAGACACGACCACGCGCCGCGCACTGGCGCTGGGTTACCCAGTGGTACTAGTGTCTGATGGGCACTCAACCATGGACAACATCACCTTGTCTGCAGCGCAGATTTCGGCGCATCATAACGAAACCTTGTCCAATATCATCAGCTTTGGCCCCAGAGTCAGTGCTTCAGCGTTTATGTAGTCTTAATGCTTTAACTGTTTTAAAGCAGCAAAATTGCACTAGGCTCTATTGCAGTCAATAGCGTAAGTTATTTCTATGCACCATCCACTACGCTTTAGGCGAGATACGCTTAGCTTACGGCATTATTCTGTAAAAATACTGAGATATCTGGCTGTAGTCCAAGTATTCATTACTCAGACAGCTATATTTTTTATAGCAAAAGGCTACTGATCATCTTCACAGATATCTTCGGTAGGTACCAAGCATTGCGCAAGAGCTGCAGCCGATGAGCCGCGAGTTTTACCTGCCAATACATTGGCCGCAGCAACTTTCAGACCGCGAGGTAACAGCAACCACAGCTGGCCGCGCTCTTTCATACGGCGTGCTTGGGTGGCAGCCTGGGGGCCGTCACCAAAGAAATAATCGGCGCGAACCGGGCCACGTATCGCGCCGCCTGTGTCTTGTGCAATTGTGAGGCGGCGCATGGGTGTGCCATCGGTAGGATTTTTGGTAGAAATGAACACGGGGTAGCCTAGCGGCGTGCTGCGTGGGTCTACGGCAATAGAGCGACCTGGTGACAAAGGTACGCCCAAGGCACCTACTGGCCCACCGCTTTTGGCGGCGCTCTCACGAAAGAAAACATAGCTGGGGTCTTTGATACCGCTGCCAGTGGCTGGGCGTGCGCCAGCGGCCACTTTTTGGCCAGACACAGCTACGGTGCCCATCACTGCGGGTTTTGCCAGCTTAAAACCGCGAGTTCTAACTGCGTCGCCGCCTTCGTCCTCGTCGTCCTCTGCGTCCAGCTCTACAGACCGACCGCGTACTTTAATGGCAGGTTTTCCGCTCTTAGCAGCGACCAGATTGGGGCGAAACGGGTGTCCGTTTTGCTCTGCATAGGTCACTCGCATCACCTCATTGTTCTCACGCAGGCGGATGCGGCCAGAGCCTTGAACTTGCATCTCATACAAAGCATTGGCGTTGTCGACGAAGGCCAGCACTTTAGCGTTAGGTGCGCCTAAAGTTTCAATCTCTTCGCGGGTGTAATACGGCACCAGCTGTTTACCATTGGCGCGCAAGCGTACTTTTTTGTCCAAGGTGTCCAGCACTAGCGACGACATGTCCACAGCAAACAAACCTGCGCCGCCAATGTCTTTGGTATTGATCGAGTTTTGCAGGCTAACGTTGCGCCCATCTAGGCGTGCGGCAAAGGTGCCCGTGCGCTGTGATGCGGCTAGTTTGCGAGCATCCAAGAAAAGCATGTCATCGGGTTGGGCATACACAGGATAAATAAACGGCGCGCCGTAGCGACGGCTGCCATTAATTTCTGGTTCAAAATACCCTGTCACTACGCCATCAACCTTGCGATCATCGTCTTGAATTTGGTACACCGCAAATTCACGCTCATAAAACCCACGCACTGCCGCCAAGCTGGTGGCATCCACCGCCCGCGAGCGATTACAAACATCGACCCACGGTGCGCCTCGCTTAGAGAGCACTTTGCAGCTTTCTAAAAACGCAGGCCAGCTTTCTACGAAATTGTCGTTATTCCAGCCGGGTACTTTGTCAAACCCAATCACTGAATAATTGGCACCCTGTGTGGCGAAATTTGTGGATACGCCTGCGGTACTGCCACCAACCTCTGGCTGGGTCGAGCCGGGAGTAGATGCTGCTGTTCCAACAGGGTTTATGGGTGTTTCGCCCGGGATTTCGATATTTTTTTGATTCACCGCGCAGCCAGCGAAAACACCTAAAAGTGAGATGGTTAAGGCTAAACGACTTAAATGTAAGGCATGCATAAGCTACTCCTTGGGAGACAAACACACAAAAGTGGTGCGCATACCCACTAGACGATTACTTTTCAGTAATTTTGAAACTATTCGCGCCGTAGAGGTCTTTACATGGCGCTGCACCCTCGCAAATGGGCACCCCTGCCAACAAGGGCTGACCAGCTGTGCGCCCTACTTCTAAAGCAGCCAAGATTTTTGTAGAAAATTGCCCAAAAACGCCGTCATATTGGATCCCGGTAGCTTTCAGGTCGCGCTCTCGCTCGCTTACAAGCACTACAAACTCGTCCGTACCTGCCGGGCCTCCTGCTTCCATGATCCAAGAGGGGCGCGGCAAAGACAGCGTGGCACCCGCCTCTATTTTGTTGCGCTTGTCAAGCGCGTTAGGAAACAGCAAGTACATCTCGCTGCTGGAGGAAAGATAGTACACATACACATACCCAGCCTTACTGCTTTGCACCTGAAATTCCAGCCGGTCTTTGCCTATTAGCACCTCAGATTTTAAAGGCTTGGCGGTTACTGCAAAGTCTGCATTGGCACCAGACACCATATCTTTCAATGATCTGCTGGGATCAAAAACTTGTGGCGGCAGCACGGGGCTAACTGCAGGCAATGCAGCTGCAGGTGCACTAGTTGCACTAGGGGCAGCAGGTTGGGTACCAGTAGGATCTTTAGCTGTTACCACTGTGGTGGCAGGCGTTGTGTTTTGTGTCCACCAAAGCCCTGCGGCAACGGTCAACACCAGCGGCACTGCTACGGTGGCCCATTTAAGATAGCTTTTTGATGCTGACTTGACTGCACCATTGGTATCGCTGGCTTTGCCTGTACTGCTTGCGGTTGGCGCTTTTTGTTTTAGTGCAGTGTGTGATGACGGCTTGGCCACTGTCAGGTCTAGCGAGCCCAAGCCCAAAGTTTGGCGAAACGCCTCCATAGACTGCGGTCTTGATTCTGGCCGTACGCCTAGCCCCGCGTCAATGGCCTGCAAAATCCTAGGCTGGAATCGAGCGCGAAGCTCAGGGTCATCTGCAAGTGGTACGTAGCGGTCACTCAGTAGTCGTGCTACAGATGGGGGTGGCGAGCGCCCCGTCACCGCCACATGCATCACGGCTGACAATGCATAGACATCGGTCCAAGCGCCTTGAGTCATGTCGGCTGTTTCAGAGTATTGCTCGATGGGCGCATAGCCAGGCTTTAAGATCACGGTGATAGCCTGCGTCACATCGGTAATCACGCGCCTGGCCGCACCAAAATCTAGCACCACCGGCAGCCCAGTGGACTCTAGCAACATAATGTTATCGGGCGCAATATCGCGGTGATAGCAACTGGCGCGGTGCATTACCGCCAGCGCCTGCGTCACGCCGTCCACAATATCCACTAACCATTTTTCACTTACATCACGCTTGTCGATCAGTGCTTGCTTAAGTGTGATGCCTTGGTAGCACGGCATGACCATGTAGGTGGTGCCACGCTCTTGCCAAAACCGATAGACCTTGACCAGTGAAGGATGGTCAAACTGTGCCAGCAAGCGCGCTTCATTAATAAAGCTGCGCATGCCCACGTCAAAGGTTTCTTTGTGCTTAGTGGATATGGGGGTCACGCTGCCATCGGGTTGACGGTTGGCTAAAGCCGTAGGCATATATTCTTTAATGGCTACCGTGCGCTCTAGGGTATGGTCCCAAGCTTCATACACCACGCCAAAACCACCTTGCCCTATTAAGCGGGTTACTTCAAATTCAGCTACGCGCGTGCCAATTGCTAGTAGGTTGTTGTCTTGCGGGGTTGCGCTTTCGCTTGTTAGATTTAGGCTATCTGCTGCCAGTGGCCTGGTGACCGGAAACTGCGTCACAGGCGAGGCCTGCATCACATTAGCTGCTGACGCTTTCAAAGGATTGGAAATAATTTTGGTAGCGTCATCTGAAAGTTCAAGCTGGGCTGCCTGAGCGGGCGTAAGTATCCGCGTGACGCCATCACTGTCGGGCATTGAATTGGTTTCAATAGTCTGCGGCTTAGGCCCTGGGTCAGGCACTGGGTCAGGCACTGGGTCAGGCAATGGTTCAGTCAATGGGTGGGTCATAGTCAGATGCGGCTTTAAAGTGTCACGCTGTTAGATCCAAACAAACTATTAAACACCGCTTCTTTGGGCAAACCACATACCTCTTGCACAAAATTTTGTTGGCTCTGGCTGTTAGACAACCATAAAGAATAGCCTTGGACAGGGGTTTTATCAAAGTCCGGGACATGCACCTCTAGCGGTTTTTTTTCTTTAAAAATATCGCAAAGAGCCAAGTCAAAGCTTGCTGCGTCTTGATCGCCCTCCAAAGCCCGTAGCGCTAGCTCTGAAGATACTGACCACCATTGCTGGATATATTCCTGCGCATCTGCAACATCGTCGTTCAGCGGGAACAACTCTACCGCCAAAGTTAACGGAAAGTACCGGCCCACTGAATCTACCGATGGCATCAGCACGCCGATCCACTCATTGGCGTTGATAAGGCCTGCGCCTAGCCTGAAATGCCACACAGGGGCTTGCAGATACTTTTCAGACCAATCTTCTTGCTGATTACGCAATTCAAATAAATTATGTTGCAACCAATCGTCCCATACCTGGACAAAGCGATGCGATAGACGGCGTTGCGCAAAATCTCCAGTTCCGGGCAACTTGCCAAACCAACCCGGTAAATCCCACCCTTGCTCTGGGAGCGAAAATAGTGACATTACAGACCCTCAGGACATGAGAACTCAAGTAACTCACGTACCCGTAGTGGGCTTTGAACACTATTCGTTGTTACTTCAAACCGTGTGCGCCTATTTTCAATATTGAAAGTCACAAAGAATTTCTCTGGAACACCCGCGTTTTCTAGCTGCGCTTTTTCAAGTATTCTAAAAAGCGCCCATGGCCCATCTGCGACTTGACCGGAGGCACCCGCCGCAGACGGGGGTGTCAACTGCACACGCACTTGGTTGCTACCTTTTGAACCTGGCCATTGCAGTGCCATAGGCAAGATAGGGCCGTGTGCGTACTTCACCAGTTGACCATCTACATCCAACACAAACTGCGTGATCGTGGCATCCATCTCTACCACTTTAAAGTCCAAACGCACCGAGGGCGTTTTACCGCTGCGAAAGAAAATATCTCGAATACGCGCTGCACGTTCAAACTGCGCAAGTGCAGCAGCTGAGGAGTTAGCCTGGCCCACCACGGGCTTGTATTTCCAGGGCTTGGTGCTGGTATCCACCAAATTAGCCAAGCGCTTTTGGAAAAAATCGTCCATTAATCCGCCCGGCCCAAAAAACTGGCCGAAATCTTCAGGTAAAGCATCTCGGGTGCTGCCAGGCGCCAAAGGATAGCGCCCGGCTATGGCCCGAGAACAAAATTCAGCCACAGGTTTTAAGTCTTGGCTCAAGCCGCTGCGCTCTGCGCTTAATGCTTGAGCTGCACCAGACTGGCTTAGGGCCTCCACCATAGAGCGCATGGGCTCAGGTAGCCTACCCGCATCGGCTTTGAGTTTGCCAGCAATGTCGCCAGGTGGCATGGGTGAGCGTGACTTGGTTGCCGTATCAACCGCTGTTAGATACACATACACGTCATTAAATAGTTTTAAAGTTTCATCAATAGGTGCAGGCAGGTTGGGGCCGGGGGCAGTCACTTGCTTGCGCAAAGTGTCGAACTGATCGTCAACAATCGACTCGATGCGTTTGCCGGCATCAGGATTTTTAGCTACCGGTTCTGCACCTATTAATTGCTCTAGTGTTTTGCGCGTACTGGCCACAGTCTCGCCTGCCTTGGTAACTACATTTTTGGCTACGCTGTCGGTACTAATTAAAGTTGTTTCACGCACTACAGCGCGTAGAAAGTTCACATGTGGAGAAGAGCTACTAGAAAGTATCCTGGCCATTTGAATATTTTTATCTATATTGTTGCTGCGTTGTAGGCGCACATCTGCCAGCAGGCTTTCCCATTCTTTGGCGTATTTTTCAAGGTAAATTCTCCGCACTCGATCAGTTAGCGCACCTAAATTTGCAACATCACGCGCTTTGTCTGCTGCGCTTCGCTCCATGCCCAACACCCAAGGCTCTTCTAAAGCCATCAAGCCGGTTAACTGCACCACACTGGACTGAAAACCCTTGTGGTAGCCGTCGTAGGTAAACATGCCAGAGACACCCTCAGTCAGAGGCTTGCCGCTAGCACGCTCCAGAACCAGTGGCGCACTGGGTCCAGCGGCTTTTGCTACCGTAAATGCAGGCATGTCAGCGCCAGTACGCATCCGCTTTAAGCGGCTAAAAATGCGCTGCTCTAACGGGTACGAAGCCAGCATAGCGCGGACGTTACGCACTAAAGCCTCGTCCTTAGGCAGCGGCGAGCGGGGCGCACCTTGTGCCAACAAGGCATCCAATTGAGTCTCCAGTGCTTTTCTTTGCTCTTCAGGAACACCGCGGTCTAGGCTGCGTTGCCAATCTAAAGTAATCCAAGCCTTAAGCGCCTCACTATCGAAATGCTCTGTTTCATGCAGCATGATGTAGCTTTTAAGTGCCTCATAAGCAAACTCTAGGTTATCTTTTTGTGCAGACCTTAACTGGTCTTCCAAACGCCTAGACAATTGCGGTAAAAATACATCGTTAAGCGCTTTTTGGTGTGCCAGAAATGCGGCACCATTGAGCTTGTCGCCTTGGTACAGCCCAAGCCCCATAAGCTTGGGTACTGATTCTGCATTCACCGCAGGTGTCATCCACATATCACGCAAGCTTTGCAAAACAGGAGCAACCTGCTCTGTACTTTGCATTCGTGCCGGCATGGCGGCTAAAGCTTGGCGAGCGGGTTCAACCTGTGCTTCAACCGCCTTCAGATAGTCCATATTACGCATGGCACTGATAGACCAACCTCCCACCAACAGTAAAGCTGCCAACCCCATGGCACAAAAAGCTGACATGCGCATGATGTGGCGACGACGCTCCCATTTTAAATCCGCGCTGGCTAAACGCTGCTCAGGAAACACAACTTTTTGCAGCAGTGACGTTAGAAAAAAGCTTCGCGCGCTGCCTTTTGCAGGAGGCATCACAGTATTTTGAAGTCCAAAACTACGGGCTAGATTTCCCATCATGCGGTCAATTGGGCTGCCCTCTTGGGTGCCGCTGGTGAAGTAGACCCCACGAATCCAAGGTGGCTGCGTAAACTTTGAGCCTGACAGTACTTGGCCAAGTAACTCAGTTACCAGCGGTCCAATGGATGCAAACTGCATCGGGAAATTAAAAATCGCTGATCGGCGCGTACTGTCAGTCTCTTGCTGCATGCGCTCAATTAAAGCGGCATCCAATCTATGCGACAGCAAATCAAACTCCGTATTGATCGACTTACTTAGAGCAGTTGTATCAGCCGCGTTCTCAATAGGTAATGTGAAGCCCCACACCTGCGCGCGTTGCTCTTTACTCAAAGTTGAGAAATACTCGTTGAAGCCATGCAGTAAATCGCCTTTAGTCACCAAGATATAGACTGGCAAACGTGTCGACAGGGTGCTGTCTAACTCCATCAGACGAGCCCTGACCGAGGTTGCTAGCGCGTTACGTGCTTCTACACCTTGGCTTAACAAATCAGCAATGCTGATAGTTAGGAACACGCCGTTCAGTGGCCTGCGGGGGCGTGATTTTTTCAATAAACTTAAAAATTCTTGCCAAGCTACTTTATCTTCTGACTGGTTACTGTCTTGCGTTGTATAGCGACCCGCTGTGTCAATTAAAACTGCCTCATCAGTAAACCACCAATCACAATTTCGGGTACCCCCAACACCGCGTATAGCCCCTGGGCCAAATTTATCAGCCAATGGGAAGGATAAGCCTGAGTTGACCAATGCCGTAGTTTTACCTGCACCTGGTGCGCCAATAAAAACATACCAAGGTAGCTCGTAGAGATAACTGCCGCTCGACAATGAAATCCAATCACGCCAGCCTGGTTTTTTGCCTGCTGCGTGCAAACGCATTTTTCGCAGCGATGCCACAGCTTCAGAAAACCGCGTATTAAGCACTTTTTGTTCAGCACTGGTTTCTGTTTCCTTGCCCGCTTTATTGGTAGGGGCTTTTATAAGCCCATCTGTCAAATACTGACTCGCACGGCGTGCACGCCAGCGTGTGAGCAGCATGCGCAGCACCACCAATACAATAATTACACCAATACAAATGGCTCGAGATAGCTCAGACACCAGTGGGGTCAAACTACCAATCGTCACCAGTGGGCCTATCCACCAAATTAGCGTACCGACTATGAGTAAAGCCAGTGCTGTAAGCAGCAACGGATGAAACAAAAATGCAAGAACTTTTTTGATCATTTTTTCACCTCCACCGCTTGGGCTTCGAGTACGCTTTGATCAGGTATCAAGATAACATCAACGCGCCTATTGCGAGCCCGGTTTTCAGCACTGTCGTTTGCGCTGATAGGCTCAGCATCGGCCTTGCCCACTGCGCGCATACGACCAAGGGGCACTTGAGCGGCCAAAGCATCTCTGACACCCTCTGCCCTGGCTGTAGATAAATGCCAGTTAGATGGAAAACGCAAAGAACGAATTGGCTGATTGTCTGAATGCCCCACCACTTGAACACCGCCTTTAACCTGCGCCAACGCTTGGCCAATACGCTCCAGCACAGGCAATGATTGGGTAGTCGGTTCGGCTTTACCTGAGCTGAAAAAACTGTCTCCACGCAGACGAATAATGCTGCGATCAGACTCCTCCAAAACCGTGACTAGGCCAGCCTTGATCTCTGGTTGCAAAAACACAGTTAGCCGTGGATTTTTTGCTGGTGTGGGCACATTCGCCACGATTTGCACATTGGGCACCCTCAAGGTGCTAACTGCTGCAAAAGTGGTGTCTGACCGATAGTTCAATGACATGCGAAAAGCTAAGTAGATTAATGCAAGCGCAAGAGCCAGTATTGCACCCACTATCCATATAGGCAGCCCGTCTGTTAAACGTGATTTAGCCATATCTTGACCGCGCCAATGCGGCGATAAATCTGGCTCGATTGGCGTGCGGTCTTTTCTGACAATCTCAGATAACCGCTGTCGCACTGTGTCGAGCTGGGCACGGCCGTTGTCTATTACTCTGTAGCGGCCTTCAAAACCTAGCGCTATCACGCAGTACATCAATTCAAGCAAATTACGATTACCCACTGCGTCTTGAGACAACTTGGCCAGCAATTGAAAAACTTTCTCTCCACCCCAAGTTTCATTATGAAACTGAACAAGCAAGCTTTGCTTGTTCCAAGCTGCCTGCGCGCCCCAAGGGGTATTGGCTACTACCTCGTCTAGTGCAGTGCACAGCATATAACGCGCCGCCACAACATGCCCATTAGGCAAGCCAATTTTCTGTGCATCCGCTTCAAAGCGCTGCACGGCTTGGGTCAACGATGCTCTTAAATTGGGAATATTCGGAGCTTGCCGAACTGAACGTAGGCTCGATAGCAAGCCCAAAAGTGTGTTGGCTGCAGTTACTAATGGGTTGAGTATCTGTGCTGATCCCATGTCCATAGGAGTCACATCTGCCGCGTGGGCTGATGCATTAGGCGGCGCTAAGTAAGCTGGAAACTCACCTGTGGCCCCAGGCGCACGCGGTTTAGGTTTGATAATGGTGCGCTCTGATTCAAACGCGGCAAAGGGATCAGGTGAACTCATAGTGGGCCGCCCTTGGATAGTATGTTCAACAGTCTGACAAGCTCAGTGTGCAAGTGTGTTTAAGAGCGTATGGCCCAAAAAGCCAACTCCAAATCGGGAAACTCGCCCGCTATATGCATAGCCATTCCGCCAGATTTTTCAAGTTGTCGCCATAGATCGCTGTTTCGCGTTTCTAGCTCGAAATAACTTGCGCCCGTGTGAAATGGAATTTGGCGTGGTGCTACTGGCATAGGCTGTAAAGTTACTCCAGGCAGCTGCAGGTTCACCAAATCACGAATACGCTCTACTGGCCCAATCTTGACCTGTGTTGGGAAGCGACTGCGCAGTGCCTCACCCGCAATAGACGATGTCACCGCCAAGACAAAGGTGGCGTTGCGTTGTAACTCAGCATCGCTGATGACGGCAACACGCACGCCATGTTTACGGTCATGCAGCTCAATACGAATGGCCGATTGCTCAAGCACCATCGATAAGCTACGCCGCAGATCGTCCATCAAAGGTTGAAAACAAAGCGCTAAATCGTCATGCACATAAGGCGCAAATTTGACGCCACGCC
>JAYTPK010000002.1:0-15958 GCA_043747295.1 Polaromonas sp.
TGGCCACTGGCGGCGATAAATGTCAGGTACTCCGCTGCTGATGCGCGAACAACGGATGTTGGTGTTGTGTGGGGAGGTGGTTTGCTGCGCATAGGTGCTTCACTCTGATTTCAACTCAGCGCCTGCATCACCGCACGCGGATTGCGGTCAATCACATTGAGCAGCACCAGCGATGCTCCGCTGGGCGAACGGTCGCCGCGCTCCCAGTGGCGCAGAGTGGCTACCGAGAAGCCAAAACGGGCGGCAAACTGCTCTTGGGTAAAGCCCAAGCGGCCCCGCAGCGCGGGCACATCTACCGATTGCGGGTGGTATAGCTTGATACCCGCAGGCTTGTTGGCGCCTTTGGCTTTGGCGTGGGAAATGGCTTCGCCAAGACCTTGCTTGATGCTTTCAAATGTTTGTGACATAACGTGGCCTCCATTGACCCGTGCCTTCCATCACATCGCCAGCCTTTGGGTGGGCCGCTAGATAGTTAACGATGTCGATTCGCTCTGCAACACTCATCAGCTTGTCAGCACGGCGAATGTACTCGGGCAGTTCTGCGATGGTGATCATGGTTGCTGGTATTCTAATCCATTGGCGCAGTGTGAGTGCTTGACTAGCGCAAATCCGTGATCACATTTGTTCATGAAATTTACGGTATTATAGGTAATACCATGAAACCTATACCCAGAATCATCATTGATACGAATGTGCTGGTGTCGGCTTTGCGCTCCAGGGCAGGATGGTCATTTGATTTGCTTACCAAAGTGGGGGCAGGGCATTTTGAGCATGTGGTGACAGTGCCGCTGGTGATGGAGTACGAAGACGTGCTCCACCGCCCAGGCATGGTGAAGGTACCAGTGCGTGAGGTGGACGACATTTTGGACTACGTATGTGCTTCGGCCCTGCGCACGCGGGTGCATTTTTTATGGCGGCCCAAGTTGGCTGATATCAAGGACGATATGGTGTTGGAGGCGGCGGTGAACGGGCAGTGCCAATACATCGTGACTTGGAATGTGCGTGATTTTGCGGTGGCGGCTGATTTTGGAATCCAAGTATTCAGTCCCGATACTTTTTTGAATTTGAAGAAGGAGATTAAGCTATGAGTGCACTGAGTATTCGTTTGCCAGAGTCTTTGCATAAATACGCCAAAGAGTACGCCTTGCACGAGGGTATTTCGGTCAATCAGCTGATCAGCACGGCGTTGGCTGAAAAGCTGTCTGCCTTGGCCACTGAGGACTATCTGGAGCTGCGGGCTAAGCGTGGAAGCCGCAAAAGTTTTGACGCCGCTTTGGCGCGTGTGCCTGATGCAGCGCCAGACCAGTGGGATCGAAAGTAACTTCAGGGCCCAAAGTTACACAAGCGCCTGCAAGCCTTTGCTATCCACCAAGTTCAACAGCTTTAAAGCCATACCGTTCGGGTGCTTTTGGCCACGCTCCCACTGCTGGATGGTGGAGGGGCTGGTGTTTAAATACACGGCAAACACGGCTTGGCTGGCTTTAAATCGCAGCCGAATCCCCTTGATTTGCGCGGGGTTGTAGTCTTGCACAGGTGGTAAACACAGCGCGTCAAACTCGCGCATGGTGGTTAAATCCATCACGCCTGCCTGATGCAAGCCAGCGGCGGTGCTGTGCAGCACGTCTAACAGTTTGTCATGCTTCATCATCGTCCTCTCGTACTTCGTAAAGTTCTCACCCCACCACTTTTGCCACGCCCACCCAGTACAACGCGCTTTTTAACTACATGCCCACCTAAATTGGCTTCTACCAAGCCCTGGCTAATCTCTTCTACTGCGGCGCAAAGCACCTTGGAAGTTAAACCTTCTTTGTCAACCCAGTGTGCAAACCACTTTGTTTGGAAGATTTGCATGGGATAGGTTTCAGGTTGCTTAGATGCTGTCAAAGTATAGCACTAAGTACGATAGAATAGTAGGAGGAATCAAATCTCGCGTTACAAAACGGGTGGCAAGCTTGGCTTGGATAAAATTCAAGTTCACCACTAAAATCTTCCATATTCATCTGAAATGTTTGTAGTAAGCTATTGATTTTATTTGATTTCCGGTATTTTTATTAAAACGAGTAAAATATACCGGATGAGCGGATCTCCATCCTATATTCCCATCAACAATGACGCGGCGCGTCAGTACATTGATGCGCGACAAGCCTTCCTGGCCTTGCGCGATGCACAACGTGATGCGCGGCAAGTGCGTGGCGGCATGTATTGGCATGGTCGGTCTGACACCTTGACTCGAACATCCGCCTATGGTTCCGAAAAGAGCCTTGGCGCTCGCTCGCTAGAGACCGAAAAAATCTATGCAGATTTCATGGCGCGTAAGGCCGAGCTTACGCAGCGTGTTGATGGTCTCAAGATTCAACTGCGGCGGCATGAGCGCGTCAACAAAGCGCTGTACGTCGGGCGTGTTGACCCTACGGTAATTGCGTTGCTCACCCGGCTGGAGGGGGCCGAGTTGGCCGAGTATTTCCATGTGGTGGGCACGCATGCGCTCTATGCCTATGAAACGGTGGCCGGTGTGCGCTTTGATGCGAATGTGACTGCCACACGCGATATTGATTTGCTCTGGGATGTGCGCAAGCGCATGAGCTTCTGGACGCAAATGGAGCGCATGGACTCATCTTTTCTGGCCCTGTTAAAAAAGGTTGATTCCAGCTTTCGTATCCGGCAATCACAGCGTTATACGGCGGTAAATGCAGAAGGTTTTGAGGTAGATATTTTGCGCCGCATGCGCGAAGGCGATGATCCGCACCCCATCAAAATCAGCGAGCGTACGAAAGGTGAGCAGGCGGTCAATCAGGCCTCAGCGCTGGAAGAGTTGTCTGTAGTACAAGCCGCCCGTGCGGATGTTTTTCTCAACACGCCCAGCTTTGAAGCAGTGATCGTGGACCGCAATGGTCGTATGGCCATGATGCGCACGATCCAGCCACGAGTGTTCGTCGAATTCAAACACTGGATGTCTGGCCTGCCAGACCGAGAGCCTATCAAGCGCCAACGCGATGCTGCCCAGGCAAAAGCCGTGCAGGCTTTGTTGGATGAAGAGCGGCTGATGTAAAGCCATTGCCGCCGCAGTTATCTAAGCCGTGCGTTTGGACGGGGCGTGGTGATGCTGGACAGACTGCTGCAAGCCGTAGGCCGCACCCCCAATGGTAAAAAAATTGCCGCAGGCATTGCAGGCGTAGCCGTGGCAGACTGCGGCTTTATAAACGTCGACATCCAGATGCGCACCAACATGCCCCACATCTTTGCCATCGGCGACATCGTAGGTGTAGTGTCCAATACCCGCCTATCCGTTAAATGATTACCCGGGTTACCTGCGGCTGATGCACCACATCACTGTCCAGGGTTCACCACTTACTTCACCAGCTGAGGAGCGTGTGTAGTATTGGGAGTGTTGGTGGACGCTTGAGCAGCCTGTAACTCTTTTAAAGCCAAACGCTGTAAATGGCCACGTAGCTTGCTTAAACCTAAATCATGCTCATATAAGCGCTCGCGCTGATCTGCATCGGGTTCCATGGCTTCTAGCATAGCGCGGTCTTGCTCCAATACGTTCCAGTGGCGGGCTTCTAGGCGGTTGCGGTACAGAAAGCGCCACACATTGCGCTGCCAGCCTTGCACCTTGCGGCACCGCCAAAAGTAAATGCCTGCTAGGTTGGCGGTGATGGGCGTGAACGAGCCGATGATGATAAAGCTGCCACCGGGACCACCGGTTTTGGGGTAGGGGATTTCTAGGCGCATCCAGTGGGTGCCAGTGTCACCCCATTCTGTCCAGTCAAAGTTCACGTCACGCTGGCCGTCTTTTTCAAAAACAAAACCTGTGGGCGTGTTGCGCAGTTTAAATTTGGCATGGATGTCGCCTTCGCTCATGCTGTGCGACATTTTGTGCAAAAACGTGCCGTGCATTGGGTCCATCACGTTGTCGATGGCGTAGCGGTAGTCACCACGCCATTCGGCGTAGCATAAAAAGTTGCTGTAGTTGTCGGTGTCGGTCAGCTCAACGGGCAAGTTTAAAGGTGGCGGTGTGTCTACATACTCGCTGCTGTTGTACAGCCAAATAGCGCCGTGTGCTTCTTGCATATGAAACGACTTGGTGGCGCGTGCGCCCTCCAGCGCGCAGCCGGGGCTGGCGGGCACTTTGGTGACCATGCCGTCGCAGCGCACTTCAATACCGTGGTAGGGGCAGGCTAAACGGTCGCCTAAGTTAACGCCCATCGACAGGGGCGCACCTCGGTGCGGGCAATGGTCTTCTAGCGCGTGCATAGCGCCTGCGCCATCGCGCCACACTGCCAGCTTAATGCCTAGGCGGCGCATAGATACTGGTTTTTCTGCCACAAAGCCGCTTGGGCAAATGGGGTACCACAGGTTTTTAAGGCCACGCTCTAGCGCAGTGTTGACATCGGCTTTACTGATGGAGGTCATGTCAGTGCCCTAGTTTGGCCATCTCGGCTTGAAAATTATCAACAGTCCAAGCTTGGCTGTTAGGCGCCATGGGGCCTGTGCGGTTAAGTTGCGCAAGCAAGGCATCTAGCTCCCAGTGGCCTGCGGCAAAAGCGCGTTCCAAGGCGTCACCTAGCTGGTCTTCATAGGCGGTGGCGGAGCGCTGGCGTGCTTGGTGGGGTTGCAGAAAGCGCTCACCTTGCGCATAGATGGGGATCGTGGTGCTCATAGCTTAGGTCTCAGTCAACGGGTGCTTGGATGTTTGGTTTGGGGTGGTTTTAAGGTGCGCTTTAAGGTCGTTTTTCTGTCAAAAACGCGCCCGTGTTGGTAACGTTACCTTGGCGGCGCGTGTGGCCGTCTATACCGCCATCTACCGCCCATTCGGCAAATACCGTGGAGCCTGGGACAAACTCACGTGCTTGCCATGCGCTGGTCAGGTGGTCTTCATCGGCGTTGTATTCAATCAGGCCGCCACAGGGGTTTTCAAAATACCAAAAATAGGCAGATGAAATAGGATGACGACCGGGGCCAAGCTGGGTTTTCCAGCCTGCACGGCCCATGGCCAAACCACCGCCAAACACTTCGTGAATGTCGCGCACGGTAAAGGCAACATGATTTAAACCTGTTGCTTTGCCGGGTACTTGCAATAAAAACAGATCATGGTGGCCTGCAGTGGCGGCGCAACGCAAAAATACACCACGGCTTGGGTAGCTGTCAGACACTACAAAACCTATTGATTCATAAAAATCTACTGCTTGCGCTAACTTCTCAGTAAATAGCACCACATGGCCTATCTCCACGGGAGTGGCACGCTCATACACCGGGGATGGGGTGTCTATTCGCTGCGCGTTTCCATAAGGGTTGGTCACTGCGCCTTGCACGGTCACCGCGCGTTTAGCGCTGCGTTGAAAGACAATCGACAAACCGTGTGGGTCTAAAGCTTGCACGCATTCTGCGCTGGCTAAAAAACCTGGCGCGTTGCGTAATGCGTGGGCTAGATGTGTGAGATCAGCATCGCTGTCTACACCCCAAGTAACTTCGCGCAGGGTAGGGCCAGCCTCTATAGCAGGGGGTAGGTTGGTGTCTTCCAAACTGCGTACGCACACTTGCGACCCATTGAGGGTTTCAAACCGCTGTTCATTGGATGAGAACTGTAGTTCTTTCAAACCCCAGTCGTTTAAAAATTTGCGCGCTTCGTCCCACTGGTCGGTACCGTAGGTGATAGCGTCAATACCTTCAATAGCCATTAAGTGCTCCAGGGTAGGGGCGCTGCATTGGTGCCCCAATAAAAACTTTTTTGTGTCATGTATTCAGCAATCGATGCAGCGCCTTTTTCGCGGCCTGTGCCGCTCATCTTCATGCCACCAAACGGTGTGCTGATAGAAAACACTTTGTAGGTGTTGATCCATACGGTCCCAGCTTGTATGGCTTTGCCCAAGCGCAAGGCGGTGGGGTAGTGGCTGCTCCAGATGCCGCAAGCCAAGCCGTAATCGTTATCGTTGCATTGCGCAATTAAATCTGCCTCATCGGTCCAGGGTAAAAGCGTGAGCACCGGGCCAAAAATTTCTTCTCTGCAGGTTTCGCTGGTATTTGCCAAGCCTTCAAAAATGGTGGGTTGGTAGTAGTAGCCAGTATCAAACAGTGCACCTTGAGGGCGCGCGCCACCGCACAGTAACTTACCACCTTCGCTGTGGGCAATGTCCACATAGCGTTCTACGCAGGCGCGGTGGCTGGCGCTGATCAGTGGGCCCATTTGCGTACGGGTATCAGTTGGGTCACCTACGCGAAGGGCTTTTGCGCCCGCTACCAAACGCGCTTTGAAAGCCTCGTACACGCTGGTGTGCACAAACGCGCGCGACCCTGCAATACAGCTTTCGCCGCTGCTGCTAAAAATGCCGTATAGCACGCCTGCTACAGCGTGGTCTAAGTCAGCATCGGCGCAAACAATGGTGGGTGACTTGCCACCCAACTCCAGTGACACAGGCATGAGCTTTTGAGCGGCCAACTGCGCAATGCCTAAGCCCACTTGTGTGCCGCCGGTAAAAGCAATGCGCTTGATCAACGGGTGGCGTACCAAGGCATCGCCCACCACCGAGCCTTTACCGGGCAGCACGCTCAAGATGCCCGGTGGTAAACCTGCGGTCTGTGCTATGCGGGCTAGCTCAATGGCCATGCGTGGTGTGATCTCTGCAGGTTTGATTACTACTGCGCAGCCTGCTGCCAGAGCAGGGGCTATTTTTTGCGCTTCAGAGGCAATGGGGCTGTTCCATGGCGTGATAGCCCCGACAACCCCCAGCGGCTCGTATAGGCTCATAGTCAAGAAGTCACCACGTTGCGGTGTGACTGGGCTTTCAAAAGTCTCGGCCACAGCCGCAAAGTATTGAAAAGTACCCGCTGCACTGGCCACTAAGCCGCGTGTTTCATTGATAGGCTTGCCGTTGTCTAGGCGTTGCAATTGCGCAAGCTCTTCAGCGCGCTCACGTATGCCGTGGGCTATGCGTTGCAATATGCCTGCACGCTCATGGGGTTTCAGGTTGGCCCAGGCAGGGTCTAAGCGGGCTTTTTCGGCGGCTAGTACAGCGGTGTGGACGTCATCTGCAGTGGCAGCGTGCAGGGTGGCTACTTCATTGCCGTTGGCTGGGTAGTGGGTGCTGTACAGCGGGCCTGAGGCATTTCGCCATTGGCCTGCGATAGGGCTGGTTAGGTGATGGCTCATATGGTAATTACGGCTGCGCGGTTATGTAAAAACCGCAAGGCGCTGAGTACCGTGAGGGCGGATGTTTTGGGGTTGTCCGCCAAAGGCTTGCCTCGCATCTCGATACGCATGCTGCCAAAGCTGCCAGTAGCTTCGATTTCGTGGATGTTGTCAGTCACCGATGGATCGGCCAGCAAACGTACTTGCGTAGCATCTAGCCCCAGCCCGGCTAACGCAACGGTAGCTGCCACGTTAGCATTTTTAGGAAACTGCGTTGCTGCTTGGCGAGCCGTGGCCTCTAAAACGATGCTGATGGTTACGCCAGCAGCATTAGTTTCTACACATTTTTGAGCCAATACTTCTTGGCTTAAGCCCCAAGATAGCGGTGGTTTACGCCCTGTGTAAGTGACGCTCGTTAGGCCTGCAAGTTTGGCGCTGGACAAGGCGTCAATCCCGCCTACTGCGCCACTTAATAAATGCACTTGGCTATGGCCTTGTGTGGCAGCCAAGGTTAGTCGCTCTGGTAAACCTTGGGTAGACAATGCCCCTACAGACAGCACAGCGCAATCTATGCCGCGTTCAAGTGCGGGTACTACATGTTCTATCAAGGCACTGTGGCCTGCGCACTCCAGCACCAGTTTAGCCGCAGCAGGCACTGTACTGACTGCAATGCAGGGGTGTGGCAACGCGTTGAGTAAGGCCTGGGTTGGTGCAACTTGTTCTTTGCGCACCACTACATGGCTGATTCGCAATTGTTCAGGGTAGCCCAAGCGCTGCATGATGCTGCGCCCAATAGCGCCATAGCCTATTAAACAAATATCAATCATGCCTAGTGCTTTCTGGGAGGGCCTGCAAACTTGACAGCAAATGGCCCCCAAGCTTTCATGTCTACCTCTAACACCACGGGTGTTTTATACGCTAGAGCTTGTGCCAGTAGGGCATCGCAGTCTTGCGGATTTTGCAAGCGCAGGTGTGCACAATCCATGCTGGCACACAGCTGCGCAAAGTTGGGGGTGTGCAAATCAACGTAGCAGTGGCGGCTGCCATAGTCAGCATCTTGTATGTTTTTGATTACGCCATAGCCTCCATCGTTCATCACGATGATGAGCATGTCAGCTTGCTCTTGAACCGCGCAGGCTAGTTCACCCACGTTGAGCATAAAGCCGCCGTCACCTGATAGCACGATAGTTTTTTTCGCCAGGTATAGCATTGGGATTTGGTCAGAAGCTGAGGCCTGAAGTCGCTCTGCAGCTACGGCTGCACCTACGCCCATGGCCAGCCCTTGGCCAATACCTCCGCCTAACGCATGCACACCCGAGCGCGGGTGGCGCAGCACCAAGCTGCGGTTGCCCCACATGGTGTTAGACAAGGTAATGTCGCGCACCCAAGTGCATTGGCCTTGCAAGTGCTGATCCAATGCGCGATTCATGGCATCTTTAAGTTGTACGTAGGCACCTAGGCCATCGTCAACTTGGGCAACTGCTTGTGCCTTGGCTTGGCTAATTTGGTGATGCCAAGAAGCATCTATTTTTTGCGTAGCCTCGAGGGCATCAGCTAGCGCAGTTAAGGCCAACGTTGCATCAGCGCAGACGAAATGCTCATTGGCATAGGCTTTGTTTTGCGCTAAGGAATTTGCGTCTATGCGGTGTAGGGTCTTGGGAAGTGCCAAGCTGTACTTCATGGTTTCGTTGCTGCGCAGCCGCGAACCAACAACTAACATGGCGTCGCACTGTGCATACAGCGCTGCACTTGCTTTTTGTAAATTGAAAGCACCAAGGCAGGCCGGGTGGTCCTCATCAATCACTGCGCGCCCTTGCACTGAGGTCACTACACCCCAGCCCAGCTTAACCAGCCGCTGCACAGGCGTACTGGCTTCACGCGCACCGCCACCCAGCCATAGCAAAGGGCGCTGCACAGTTTGTAATGCTTGGCTTAGTTTTTGAAAACTAGGGTCACTTTGCAAGCTGCTGGACACAGCTGTCACGGGCATATAAGGGGCTATGTCTGAAGGCAAAGGCATCAACATGCCTTGCACATCAATAGGGATTTCAATGCTGACCGGCCCACACGGCGGCGTATGGGCTATGCGCACAGCCTCGCGCAGAGTAGCCAGCGCGGACTGCGGGTTATGAATGCGAAAGGCGGCTTTGCCCACCGCGCGCAGCATGTCTAGCTGATGTGTAGCTTCATGAATAAAACCCAGGTCTTGGTCGATGTAGTCACTGTCGATTTGCCCGGTAAGGTGCAGTAGTGGTGTACCTGCTGTCAGCGCTTCTACCATGGCACCCGCAGCATTGCCTGCGCCTGTGCCCGTGCTGGTGATACATACGCCCAAGCTACCAGTGCGTGTGCTGCGCATGATGCGGCTGTATGCATCGGCCATATTGCATGCTCCAGCTTCACCGCGCGCGCTGACAAAACGAATTTTGTTGCGTAAATGCAGGGCATCCAATATCGGCATGTTGTGTATGCTGATCACACCAAATGCGGCTTGCACATCGCACGATTCTAAAAACCTAGCCACAAGTTCGCCCACGGTCACCATGGTGGTGTCCTTTGCGGTAGCTGCAACTTCGTGGTGAGGCATAGGCTCTTTCATGGGGCTACCGCCAACTGTGTTGCGCGTGCTGCTGGAGCATTAGCTAATGCGGCGCTGGTGTGGCGCAGGCGCTGGGTGAGCTGCTGGGCGGCATCGCATACCAAGATGGCCAGCTCTTGCGCCTGTTGCGCGGGAATACTTGATGCTGGCACGCTGATGCTGATAGCTGCGCTGACCTCGTTATGCTCGTTGCGCACGGGTGCGGCAATGGTGGAGATGCCTGACTCAAAACCGCCTTGGCTCATGCCCCAGCCGCGTGCAGCGTCTTGCTTGATAAGGTTGTGCAGCGCCTCTAGTGTGGTGGGGGTTTGCAACGTGCGGGCAGGCAGGTCAATGCCATCATAGAGTTTGACCAAATCGTTAAACTTAATGCCGCCTAGCAGTACTCGGCCCAGTACAGTGGCGTGCACCGGTACTCTGGCACCCACTTGGATAGAGTGAAATTGCGTGTTGTGGCCCACGGCCTTGCTTACAAATACAACTTCTCGCATGTCGCGCACTACTAAGTGGGCTGAATAGCTACTGATATCGCGCAGGGCCTCAATCACGGGGCGGCCATATTCGGTAATTTCCATGGAAGCCAGATATTCAAAACCAAGGCGCAGTACACCTAGGCTAAGTTTGTAGGCACCGCTGTCGCCAGCGCGTTCTACAAAGCCTAGCTGCTCTAAGGTTTGCAGCATGCGAAAGACGGAAGCGCGGGGTAAGTCTAAGCGGCGTGATAACTCTGCGCCTGTCAGCTCGCGATCGTCGCGTGTGAACTGCGTCATTAAAGCCAGGCCGCGTGACAGCGCGGGCACAGTGTAGCGTTCGTGTGGAGCCATCATGTTGTAAGTCCTAATAATTGGTTAACTTCACCGGCGGCTTGCACTGCGCACAAATGGCCAGCACCGGGCAGGGTGGTGTAGTGCGCGCCAATGCTGGCTGCCAAAGCTTGGCAGCCAGCTGGCGGTGTAATGGTGTCTTGGTCGCCGCAGGCTACTTGTAAGGGGCAGGACAACTGCTGCAGATCGGTAGCAATAAGGGCATTGCACAGCAAGTGCGTAGCCTGCGTGTAGCCCGCAAGATTGAGCTGCGACATCATAGCGGCGGCTAATTGCACTTCGTCTGCATGGGATTGTGGGCTGAGCAGCAAAGGTGCACGCTGCTGGGCCAGTGCTTTGGGGCCTAGTGTTTGGATAGCCTGCAGGCGTTCGCTCAGTTTTTTGCTGCGTACATCAGGGTCAGCCGCGCCATAGCCCTGCGCAGGTGCTAGCAAGGTGAGCTGGCTTACGCGATGTGGGTATAACTTTGCAAAGCTAGCTGCCATGATGCACCCCAGCGAATGGCCCACAATGTGTGCTTGTTGCACACCCAGAGCATCTAGCCACAGGCCAAGGCGCTGCGCATAGTCTGCTGCCACAGGCTGCGCTGCGGCTACCGGGCTGCTGTCTGCATAACCTGGTGCATCCCAAGCTAATACGCGCACTGCCTGCGGCTGCGCTGCCATCAATTGGCGCACCCAACTGGCCGAGCCAGAGCCAATGCCATGCAGCAGCACGATCACAGGCGCTGGTGTAGCGCCATGGCTAGCTACACCTGCCTCTCGATAGCGCACAGTGGCACCGTCGCTTAGCTTAGCGTAGTGCACAGGCAGTGCGGCAACAGCGTCAAGCAAGGTCATAAGATTCAATGCGCGGTTTAACGCTTGAGCTGCGCTAATGGCGAGCCAGGCGGATAGGTAGGCCGGATGGGCGCTGGCGAGCCCAGCATGACGCACATCAGCGCGTCCTCGTCGCCAATATTGATCTCCTCACGGTACACACCGGGTGGCACACTGATCAGGTCGCGGTCTTTCAGGATGGTTTCCCAGCGCTGTCCGTCTTTTTCGCAAACGACTTTGAGCGTGCCGCGCAGCATGAAGAAAATTTCTTCTACGTCGTAGTGGATATGGCTTGGCCCCTCGTGCCCCGCTGGAATCACCATGGTTGAAAATGTGAAATGGCCCACAGGCACGGTGTTGCTGTCGCTTTTAACGCCTGCGCCACCAGTACCCACGTAGCGCATTTGCGCACGGCGGTATTTTGGGTCGTAGTCGGCTTGAAACTTCAGGGCATCCCAGTCGTATTGGCGCGTAGCAAAGCGCGCTACACGGCTACCCATCCACTGCGCAAAGTCTTGTCCAGCTTGCGGCAACATGGTTTGCTGAATGGCAGACTCAGGTGGAATCGCCGCGTCCATCAGGCCGCGCTCGTTAAAAATAGGTTCATTAGCTGCTAAATGAGCTGCTTGATTTTCTGCGTGCATGTTGCGCCTTAGTGCATAACAAAGCCGCCGTTAACTGGCAGCACTTGGCCTGTGATAAATCCGCTGGCATCTGATAATAAAAACACCACTGCCGCCGTTACATCGCTGGCCAGCTGCGGGCGTTTAATGGTGCGGCCAGCGGCATAATAATCGTGGCGGGCTTGGGGTACGTATTGGGTTGATTCGCTCTCGACTAAGCCGGGCGCTATGGCGTTGACGGTAATCAAGTCTGCACCCAGCTCGCGCGCCATGCCGCGCGTCATGGCCATCACCGCGCCTTTGCTGGTGATGTAGGCCATAAGGTTAGGGGCACCCCACAGCGCGGTGTCAGACGCAATGTTGACCACGCGCCCGCGCCCAGACGCTTTTAGCGCGGCGTGCGCAGCTTGCGTCACCAGCCAAGGCCCTTTGACGTTGACGGCCATCACGTTGTCCCACACGGCTTCGGTAATCTGCGCCATAGCCTTGCCCCCTGAATTGGTGACAGCTGCATTGTTGACCAAACCATCCAATCCGCCCAGCCATTGCACAGCGCTAAGCATGCCTTGGCTAACAGATGTGCTGTCGCTCACGTCCATGGCTACGAAGTGTGCATTAGGGCCTAGGCTAGCCGCGGTGGCCATGCCTTGCTCGGTCGCAATGTCTGTGATCACCACCTTCGCTCCTGCGTGGACGGCTGCACGTGCAAAAGCCTCACCCAGACCGCGAGCAGCGCCGGTGATGATGATTTTGTGGTCAGTTAATAAGGGGTTTGGTGCGGCCATGCGTTTCTTGTGTGAAACTATAGTTCATATATGAAATTTATCTTAACTTCAATATCGATTTTGCACACTCGGGTTAACCGCGTGAAATGTGACACTTTGTATTGAGATGCTAACGTGCTATTTGGTAGCTAAAAGTGGTCATAGTCCAAGTATTTATTGCTTTAATAGCTATCAAATTAATAGTGGCAGGGATAAAACTAATCCCCCATCACCACACCTTCACGCCGCGGGTCTGCGCCGCCAAACAGGCCAGAGGGTGTGCGTTCAATCGCTTGCAACCCACTGACCAAGCTTTGCTCGCGCACCTCATGGCCACGGGCTTTCAGGGCTTCCACCGTGGCTGGAGAAAAGCGCTTTTCTTCTAGCAGCGTGGGTGCGCCTGTGGCTGCAAAGTTAGGCATATTGATGGCTTGCTGTGTGTTCAGGCCCCAGTTCAATACACCGTACAAAGTTTTGGCCGTGTAGTGAATGATCAACGCGCCACCGGGGCTGCCGCCGCTCATCACCACTTGGCCTGTGGCCTTGTCGAACACCAGGGTAGGGCTCATTGAGCTGCGGGGGCGTTTGCCGGGCTGTACCCGGTTGGCAGTGGGTTTGCCATCTGCGTCGTCAGGGGCGTAGTTAAAGTCAGTCAGCTCGTTGTTCAGTAAAAAGCCGCCCACGCCATTTCCGCTTGGGTTGACCATCTGGCGCGAGCCAAAGGCGTCTTCAATCGTGGTGGTCATGCTCAGCGCGTTGCCATAGCCGTCGATGATGCTGATGTGGCTGGTGCCGTATTCAGGCTGCTCGGTGGGCATGCCAAAGGCTAGTTTTGCGCCGCCGGGGTTGCCGGGTTTACCGGTTTTCATGCTTTGTGGGCCTATCAGCGTGGCGCGCTCGGCCAGATACGCGGGCGCTAGCATGCTGGCCCAGTTACCACCAATTTTGCCGTCGGGTGCGGGTACAAAATCAGGGTCGCCTAGGTACTGCGCACGGTCAGCAAAGGCTAGGCGCGAGGCTTCGGTGTACAGGTGCAGCCAAGGTGCATCAGGCACAACTCCTTTGCCATCAAGCGCGGGCACGGGTGCAATACTGGCAGCATTGGTGTTAGCCAAAATACCCAAAATTTGACCTACTGCTATAGCGCCCGAGCTGGGTGGCGGAAAGCCGCACAGTCGATAGTCTTTGCCTCTGGCTGAATAATCAGTGCAAATCGCCTCGCGCTTTTTAGCTTGGTAGCCAGCCATGTCGGCCATGGTCAGCTTGCCGGGGTTGGTGGGGTGCTTTTGCACTTTGTCGACAATAGCTTGGGCAATGGGGCCTTCGTGCATGGCTTTGCTGCCCTCTGCGGCGATGCTTTTGAGCACATCGGCAAAAGGCTGGTTGCGCAGGTTCAAGCCCACGTCGCGCGGGTCACCGTCTGACTTAAAAAAGTAAGCCGTTGATGTGGGGTCTTTTTTCAAATGCGCATCGGCTTTGATCAAGGTATTCAAGCGCGGGCTGACTTTAAAACCGCCCTCTGCTAAGGCAATGGCAGGCTCAAACAACTTGACCCAAGGCAGCTTGCCGTGCTGTTTGTGTGCAGATTCGAGCATGCGCACTGTGCCGGGCACGCCCACGCTGCGCCCGCCCACCACGCCGTCGTAGAAGGCCAGCGGTTTACCTTCTTGCATAAACAGGTTTTCGTCTACGCCAGCGGGTGCCGTTTCGCGGCCATCAAAGGCTTCGGTGGCTTTGCCGTCGTGGTGCAGCAAAAACGCGCCACCGCCAATGCCGCTGCTTTGCGGCTCAACGAGGCTAAGCACCATTTGCACTGCTATAGCGGCGTCGACTGCGCTGCCGCCTGCTTTAAGGATTTGGTAACCCGCATCCGTAGCCAACGGGTTGGCGGCAGCTACAGCAAACTTTTTAGTCGCCCAACCAGGTTTTTCAGTGATGCCACTGGCACCCTCGGGCTGCTGAAAAGGCGTGTAGCTAAAGTTGGTGGGCGCGGGGCTGGCGCAGGCAGCAAGTAGCGCGGCCAAGGCAATGGCGCTGTAAGAACGGTGCAACATGGTGATCCTTTGGGTCATGGCAAATATGCATGACAGTCTAGCGCTGCAGCGCACTCAGCGCCAGAGGGGAAATAACCTAAATCAACACGTATTTAAAGCGTTAAGTACGCTTTTAAAAGGCACTAAACGCAGGCTAAGTTTTCTTCGTTTTTGCGGCGCACTTCGTCGCTTACGCGCAGTTGCTCGCGGCGCACAATGTGGCCGCCCTCTATCCACAGCAGTTGGCCTGGTTCGAGTTGCTGCCAGTTTTCGTTACGCGTGAGTGGCTGCGTGGCAATGATGCACAGGCGGTCGTTAGAGGCATTGGTCTGCGCAAAGTCCATGCTCAGGTCAGAGTCCACCAGTTGCGCATTGGAAAACGGCCACTGGCGCACCAAATACCACAGCCGGGTAGAGCAGTGGGCAAACATGGCTTGGCCGTTAGACATTAAAAAGTTAAACACACCATGCTCTGCGGTGCGCTGGGTGACTTGGCATAACGCATCAAACACCTCATCAAGCGAGCAGGGCTGCACCGACGTAGCGCCGTCTTTACACACCGGCAGGTTTACCGCGCGCAGGGTTTGCATAATGTCGCAAAACGCCAGCTCGCTGTCGGTGCTGCCCACAGGCAAATAATTGCCATCAAGGCGCGGTTTGTAATCTTTAAGGTCGCCGTTGTGGGCAAACAGCCAGTGGCGGCCCCACAGTTCGCGCGTAAAGGGGTGGCAGTTTTCTAGGCGCAGGGCATCGCCTTGGGTGGCTTTGCGAATGTGGGCCACCACGTTACGAGACTTGATGGAGTAGTTTTTAAGCAGGTCTGCTACGGGCGATGCGGCCGCGGGCTGGTTGTCCATAAACAAGCGGCATGCTTTGTCTTCAAAAAACCCAACACCAAAACCATCGCCATGGTGGTCAGTTAACCCACCACGCGCTGCAAAACCGGTGAACGAAAACCGCAAGTCCGCTGGATTAGCGGAATTCATACCTAGTAGTTGGCACATAGAACAATTGTAATGATCTTGTGCTATGAGTTTGGTAGTAACCAGTATAAATAATAGGGAATTACCCCAAAAACATCACAGGCGTGAAGTAGCCAAACAGCGCTGTTGTGCGACGGCGCTGCACTACTTTAATGCCCCAAAATTTTCGACAAAAAGTCTTTGCTGCG
>JAYTPK010000003.1:0-1872 GCA_043747295.1 Polaromonas sp.
GCTACAAAGTAAAAGCACTCCATCTCTGACTGCAATCGCACCCAATTTTTAAGTGCGCCGTGGTAGTGGCCCAAGTGCAGCGCACCCGTGGCGCGCATACCTGACAAGACACGTTCTTTGGTGCGTTCACTAGCTTGTTCTTTATCAACTGTCATTTTAAAATTACTTTGCCAACATGCTAATCGGTGTGAGCAACAAATCAACCAAACCGTAGGTCAAGCTCATTAAGGGGCGCATCCACACGGCGCCTATCACCCCGGTAATCACTAAAGCCATCACCACAAAAAACCCATACGGCTCGACACGGCTGACCAGCTCGGCTTGGCGATAAGGCAACAGACCGACCAATATGCGACCTCCGTCAAGCGGGGGCAACGGAAAAAGATTGAAGACAAACATCACTACATTGACCAGCATGCCTGCTTTGCACATTTCAATAAAAAAGCGCTCGTTCAACTCCATGCCCACCACGATGTAAAACAGTGCGCCCCATAAGATGGCCTGCATCAGATTAACGCCCGGCCCCGCCAGCGCCACCCAGATCATGTCGCGTTTGGGGTTGCGCAGATTGCCAAAGCGTACGGGCACAGGCTTGGCATAGCCAAATAAAAAAGCCCCGCCCGTAGAAAAATACAGCAGCAATGGCATGGCTATGGTGCCTATCGGATCGATGTGTTTGATGGGGTTGAGTGTGATACGCCCCAGTGCATAAGCCGTGTTGTCGCCGAAATACCGTGCTGCGTAGCCATGTGCAGCCTCGTGCACAGTAATGGCAAACAGCACCGGCAGGGCATAGATAAGAACAGTTTGAATCAGATTAGAAATATCCATGCTGCTATTGTCTCAGACTCAGAGTGCAGGTTTATGCATTAGCAGCTATTTGAAGGCTAACACGGGCTTTATAAGCCCAGTCGTGCCAGCTCGCCTCGACCTTGGCGCACGATGGTGATGCCGCCTGTAAGGTCAATGACGGTAGTGGGCTCGCTGGCGCAGGCCCCGGCGTCAATGATAGCGGCCAGTTCATGCTCGAACTGCGCGCGGATAGCATCGGCATCGTTTAGTGGCTGGGTTTGGCCAGGGGCAATTAACGTGGTGGCCAGTAGCGGTGCGCCGTGCAAGGCCAGTAGCGCTTGCAATGTATGGTGTGCGGGTACGCGCAGGCCAATAGTCAAGCGTTTAGGGTGAGACAGGCGGCGGGGCACTTCTTTGGTGGCTTCCAAAATAAAAGTGTACGGCCCGGGAGTGCCTGCTTTGATCAAACGAAACTGTGTGTTGTCTACCCGCGCGTAAACAGCCAGTTCTTTCAGGTCACGGCACAGCAGCGTCAGGTGGTGTTTGTCGTCCACACCTCGGATACGGCGCAGTGCGTCGGCCGCAGCTTTGTCATCCAGGTGGCAGGCCAGTGCATAACTAGAATCGGTGGGCACAGCCACAATACCGCCTTGGCCCAGCATCGCAGCAGCTTGTTTCAGCAAACGTGGTTGCGGGTTGTCGGGGTGTACTTGAAAATGTTGTGCCATAGCATGTGCATGCTATACCAATTAACACGGTGGGCATGTCCAACTGTGCTTGACACTGGCACGCCATTGTTTAAAACCGCGTAACCACTGTGCATCAACAAAGTCTTTACTTCGTTTCAATCTTAAAAGCAAACGAAATATATTCTTGCATCATGGCCCAACGTGCATTGGTTGAGTAGCCGTCTGTAGGTACCAACTTGCTGAAGAATTCCGCTGGAGGAAATATCATCGGGTTGGCTTTGATGTCGGCATTTATCAATTCCAGCGCGGCGTTATTGCCATTTGGATAACTAGTTTCGTTGGACATGCGGGCCGAGTTCTTGGCTTTAAGGTAAAAATCTATAAAGGCATG
>JAYTPK010000004.1:0-1529 GCA_043747295.1 Polaromonas sp.
AACGAACAATCTAGGCAAGCGGGTTACCCTCAGCCACCATGCCGCCCCATTGGTCCATAGTGATTAGCCCACCTGCGGTGTCGGCTTTGTTTTGGTCGCGCTTGGGCAACACACCTTGAATTGCGTCAATGCGCTTCCAGCCCGGAACGTGCTGCTCGCCTGTCACAGGGTTAGGTATGTAGCGCGATGGCTCCATGCGCTGCATGCGCGGAATGTAGCGCGGGCAGTTGGTGATCAGCGCGGTGATGTTCACTTTGACTGCAAACTGCGCACCCGGAAAGCGGCTCACCGTGGCTTTGTCGTCAGTCAGCTTAGCCTTGCCTTGCACACGCAGGCGCGCGGGGCGGTCAAACGCCATAAACAACATGCCTATCTCGGATGTGGTGGCGATATTGCCCATTGAAAAATACATGCCATTGCCATCGTAGTTAGGAAACAGCAAAGTCTTGTCGTTCAAGATGTGTACAAAACCCGGTGCGCCACCTTTGTAGCTGACGGTGGGCGAGCCTTTGTGGTCAACGGATGCCAGCCAGAACATTTCGGCAGACTTGATAAAACCTATGTCGGGGTCGCTCAACTCATCGTGCACGATGACGGCCAGCTCGGCGTCGGCCAGGTTGCGGGTGTCAAAGCGGTCTTGCAGTTTGCGCGCTTCATCGGTGTAGGTAAATTGGTGCATTGCGTGCTCCTTGGCTTCGTTTAATTTAAGCTTGCTCGGCAGTAGATTCCGCCGCTTGGCGCAGGCCTTGGTCAAAGTTCACCACGGGGCGGCGACGGGTGCGGTCTAGCATGAGGCGCACTACGTCGGGGCGTGAATAGTGGCCAACTGGGTCAGCCGCGGCCTTAGACACAGAGATCATTGGCAAGCTGATGTCGGCGTACAAGATGCCTTCTTTATCTTCTGGCAAGTGCTCGCACAGTGGCCTGCCATCGGGGCCAAAAATCATCGAATATCCACCACCTGGCTTACCGCCTTCAGGGTTGAGCATGGCGCGTTTGTCTGGCGTATCGCACAGCATGTCAAAAGTATCTTGCCCCGTGATCGCCACGGCAGCCAGCACATAGCAGCTGCCCTCCACCGCATAAATTTGACTGGCGGCCAAGTTAACCTGCGACCCCAGTGCATAGGCCGCTCCACGGTAGACGGTAAACGATGGCCAGGCCGCTACGTGCACCTGTTCATTCATCGAATACATGGCGTATTTCGACAGGGGCTGAATATGCTCCCAGCAGCACAGCCCACCCACGCGGCCCACGCTGGTGTCGGCCACCTGAAAGTCTGAGCCATCGCCTTCGCCAAACAAAGTGCGCTCTACATGGGTGGGCTTGAGCTTGCGGCGCGCATAAATCAGCTTGCCATCATCCCCTATCAGCGCTTGCGCCATGTACAGGCTGCCGCCATCAATCTCGCTAAAACCAAACATGACGTTAATTTTTGCGCGACCTGCTGCTTTGCACAGCTCGGCCATCTCAGGGCCGTCCACGCGCATGCAGTTGGCGTGGTAGCGCGGTACAAACTGCAGGCCCCA
>JAYTPK010000005.1:0-7658 GCA_043747295.1 Polaromonas sp.
GGTAGCCCAGCGCTCTGCGGGCGGTGGTGCGGGCGCGGGCATGGGCCTGCAGTTCATCCCCCGGGTGGGCCAAGAGGTGTTGGTGCAGTTCTTGGGCGGTGATATCGACCGCCCCATCGTGACTGGGGCGCTGTACAACGGTCAAGGCGAAGGGGGGGTAAAACCTACCCCTGCTGGCGCTGGCGCCAAAGAAGATACCTCCAGTGATGCCAACAGCAACCCCTTCCAATCGTCTGGTGACACCCGCGCCAGCGCCCAAGGCAATCTGATGGCGGCGGGCACGGGCGGTAAATCTCCAGCTTGGTTTGGCTCGGTGCACGGCAAGCATGGCCAGTCTGAATCGGCCGTCTCGGCAGGCGGCCAGGCCAACAGCGCCGCCCAATGGGGCATTCGGACCAAAGAGTGGGGTAACGATGCGCTGTCCAGTGGCTACAACCAGCTGGTCTTTGATGACAACGACACAGGCCCTGGGGTGGGTGGCAACCAACAGCGCATTCAGTTAAAGACCACCCAGTCGGCCACCGAGCTATCCTTGGGCCACCTTATCCACAGCGCAGACAACCACCGGGGCAGTCTGCGCGGCCAGGGCTTTGAGCTGCGCACCGACGCCTATGGCGCGCTGCGTGCTGGTGCGGGCTTGCACCTGAGCACCTACAGCATCCAGCACAGCGCCACCACGCGCGACCCGGCGGGCGACAACAGTGGGGCGCTGGCCCTACTCAAACAGGCCAAGGTGCTGTCGGAGGCGTTTAGCAAAGCGGCAGGCACGCACAGCACGGTGAAGCTGGCAGCCCATCAAGGCAGCATTGACAGTGGCAAGAGCGCGCTGGACGACAAGGCCGCACCGCTGGCGGCGCTGTACAAGATGGCCGCCACCCAGGTAGCCCACAAGTCTTTGGATGCGGCGCAGTCGGAAGCCAGTAAAAAGAGCATCACCCCCACCGCCGATACCCTGCCCCACAGCGGGGACGCCATCCTCAGCTTGGCAGGCCAAGGCGGCATTGCGGCAGTAGCCGGGCAAAGCCTGCAGTTCAGTAACAGTGAGACGACCAGCTTGATGAGTGGGCAAGATAGCCAAAGCATCACCGGGGGCAGCTTAAGAATCCATACTGGGCAAGCGATTGGCTTCTTGGCTGGGGCGGTGGATAAAGGTGAACAAGGCAAAGGCCTCACCTTGATTGCCTCAAAAGACCCCGTCAGATACGAAGCGCAGTCCAACGAAATCAAGATTCAAGCCAAACAGCTGGTGAACATCCAAAGTGCCAATGCGCATATTGACTGGGCAGCGGCGAAGAAGATCAGCCTGTCTACCAGCGGTGGGGCGAATATCACGATTGAAGGGGGCAACATCACCATCCAGTGTCCGGGGAAACTGACGGTGCATGCTTCTAGTAAGAAGTTTGATGGGCCGACTTCGCTAAGTCGGGAAACCCAAAAATGGCCTAGCGTTAAGTTTGACGAAGAATATATTTTGAAATGGCCATTTGATGAGTCCCCTGTTAAAAATCGAAAGTTCCAGCTTGTAGACGCAAGCGGCATCGTTGCGAAAGCAGGCACAACCAATGCAGAAGGCAAAACCGGGTTGTACAAAAGCCAATTTCTTGAGGGCCTTAAGCTAAAAATCATGCCGGAGGGTGCATAAATGGCAGGAACATTAGAGTCAAAAGACCGGATCATTCAGCCGACGTTCGATAAAAAGGGCGGCGTCTCTTATGAATCTACCACCAGCCCACCAAGCGACTCCTTCGCTGTTTGCTACATGGTGCCAGATAGAGTAATCCCTGTTATTTTCGTACCGGGCGTGATGGGGAGTAATTTGGCAAATGTGCCAAAGCCAGGAGAAGAGATAGAGACTGTTTGGGTACTTGATTCGAGTATAGGCATGGCATACGACTGGGGGACGGTAAAAGCATCAAAAAGAAAAGGGCTACTACGGCCGGAAGTGACTCAGGTCTACAGCCTCGGAAAGATTGCCCAAGGTACCGCCCAAACTGATGCTGAGCTGCTGCGCCGCGGCTGGGGCGAAGTGGGCTATTCAAGCTACGCAGAAGGTTTGGTTTGGCTTGAGAACCACCTCAATGACTTTTCCAACCCACAAAGCGGAGACCGCGTAGCCACGATCAATGCGGTGCTAGAAGGCGCGATCAAAGCCGACAAAATCACCCGCGACGAAGTAGCACTGACCTACAAATACCAATTCCCTGTGCATGCAGTAGGCTACAACTGGTTAGATTCCAACGCCAAATCAGCTGAGCGATTAGCAAGAAAAATCAAAGAGTTTGTGGCGTTCTACGCAAATAACAAAATCAAATGCGAGAAAGTTATCGTAGTGACCCACTCAATGGGCGGCTTGGTAGCGCGTCATTGTTCTGAAAATTTAGGAATGAAAGACACGATCTTAGGCATCGTGCATGGCGTGATGCCTGCCATTGGCGCTGCAGCGGTTTACAGAAGGATGAAGGCCGGAACAGAGAATCCCAATAAAGGCAAAGGCACTTTGAAAAGCACGCTGGGTGGTGCAGCCAGCGAGGTCCTGGGGGGCGACGCAGCAGAGATGACCACTGTGCTTTCATCTGCACCGGGCCCGCTTCAATTGCTCCCTTCCATCGAATACGGCATGCAATGGCTCAAATTCAACGATGGCGGCAAAGATATGCCCGAACTGAGCTTGCCTAAAGCAGACCCCTACAGCGAAATCTACACGGTGCGAGGCAAATGGTGGAGCTTGTGCGATGACTGGTTGATTGATGCGAGGGATAAGCCGAAGGAGAAAACCAAGAAGAAGCTAGACGATGATTGGAAGGGCTTTGAAGAGCTCGTGAACGCAGAAGTTAGAAAATTTCTAGAAATCGATATCAAAGGTAAATATCACGCCAACACCTATGCATTCATCGGCTTAGACAATAGCCACAAGGCTTACGGCCAAGTCAAGTGGACGTTTAAGCAAGCTTTCAATTACGTCAAACCTATCGCTGCGAATTTGCTAGATGCACCGTTTAGCCGCACCAGTGGTGAGGGCATTGAGAATCCGACGAACAAAGTAGAGACTAAGTCTCTCGGCAAGACTCAAATGGAAGATCGCATCATGCCAATGGAGGTCAGCAACGGCGAGGAAGCGGGAGACGGCACGGTACCCAGCCGATCAGGGCGCGCTGTTAAAAGCCACGCGAAATCGTATTTCGAGCTGGCACGGGTGGAGCATGAGCCTGCTTACAAAAACGGAAACCACCATGCACAACTTGCGGCACTGCACGGCATTATTAAGATTGCTCAGGGCATCAAAGACGTGCCAAAAATGGCTTACAAGTAAGGCAAAGCAGCCATGTCGTTCTCGCTGCAATTTCAGATTTTAAAATTTGGTATTGCCGCATCCCTATGCGCCATGCTCATCAGCTGCAAACCCACGCCCACAATGAATAAAACCGAGAGCAAAACCATGAGCGAATTCACTCAAAACATGCAAACCTACTGCATTGGCCGTTACTTGGTGGACGTCCCCAAAGCCTTCAAAGTGGGAACGAGTCAAGCGGTTGGCTATAAACGCAGAGTCGTCGTCAGCAGCTTGGGCAAAATGAGCAAAGTGCAGTTTGAGCAAAAAATGGCTCAAATACAAGCGCTTTATTTACCCAAAAAACACCGAGAAGGTTGGAAGTTTTTATACGAGACTATTTCTGTTAGCCCAGAAATCAAGATTTTTCATAGACTTGAGGACGACATGAATTTGTTGGAACTCTCGCGTGCGATTGAGGGCTATCGGTGGTCTAACGGGTTCGTCATCAGCATGGTCACAAAAGCTACTAATGCGGATATGGAAAAACCTGAGTCTGCCGCAATGACTCGAGACCTTGATCGCGACGTACCGCAAAAAATTACGTTATTGACTCAAATGCTCGCAAAAGTCCAAGGTCGTGAAGCCAACGAAATTCCCAAAGAGCCGGGTTTTTGTTTTGAAGATGGATTCCTGCCCGGTAAAGCGGGCGAAGGCAAGGAGCTTGAGATTGATGAGGAACTCCGTGCGGCATTCTTTGGAAATAAGCAGTTTCCAGATGTTGGTTTTGTTTTTGAGACGAGTACGGAATTCACGCAAGACACCACTCTTTTGCAAGGCAAAGATTTGGATAAGCTCTTGGCGGTTAAAAATGCGAGCGTCCTGCGCAAAGGCGCAGTGTCTTTGGTTGGCACAACAGATACCGAGGAATGGCTTGTACATGGCGACACTGATAATGGCAATTTAGTCAACGGCAAACAGCCGCGCGGACACTACTTCAAAATACTGGGCAACCCAAAATTCAGCAGTCCTTTAACGCCCCGCGTAGAGCTTGTGATGCGAACGGGCAAGGTCGTCAGAGCCGATGAAAACTCGATGAGCACAACTTTTGAATCCTCTCTGTCTGATGCTCAAGCATTGGCGCTATGGGATGCTGTTTCTAAAACGATTCGGCTTCGAGAAGGTCAAAAATGAGGCTAAAAATGTTAGGCGTTGAAGTTTTGAAAATTTTCTTTATTTCATTGTTCCTTTTCACTGCTGCTTTTGGTGTCTGGTTCAGCCTTATGGCAGGTAACTGCGGAGTAGTGAAGATTTTTCCCGACATTGGTTTCTACCTGCTTTTAGCTAGTGTTTTTGTATTTCCCGCAATTTTCGCCGCTACAGGCCTATTTGCAGTTTTACGCGCTTCTTCAAAACACCGCTCGCTACTAGAATCTGCAACAGAATTTAAATGGGCTTTGATTATTGTGGGCGGCTTGGCCTCAGTGTTGTCAGTTATTGGTTATGTCTACATGGCAATTTACGGCACGCACACGGGCTGCAGCGTAAGTATTGGCTTTTAACCGCTGTAGTGTCCAACTACGCTAACCCAACGCCACACCTACCTTCCCACGTGGACACCACACATCCTACAAGCCAGATACCCAGGCACCAGCTACGCCGCCTAGCCTGCGCAGCCCTCGTAATCCTCTACAGCACAGTTTTACCTGCCAAATCGGCCTGTAGTCCAAGCATTTATTGCTCAAGCAGCTATTTATTTGATAGTAATCATACAGGTTTAGTCAGTTCGTCTTCGCGCAATACTCCAGCTAGCGGCTACGCCGAGTTGTGGGATAACGAAGGCCCTGTTAGACGAATCGCCGCGCTACAGCGCGTCGAGAGCATCCGCAGCCTGCGCACAGGCCAACGCATCCACATCACCGGCTCCCCGGTAGCCGCGCTCAATTTAACGCCGGGTGGTGCCGACCACGCTGGCCTGAACGTGCTGGCCACCAGCCACTACGGCATTAACAACCTGCCCAAGCAAGCCCAGGACTCGATCGCCCAGCTGCTGGGCCAAGCGCACAAGCTGCTGGCGGGCATGCTCAGTGACCTGCAGCCTTGCGCAAGCCCTGTGCAGGCAATAGGTGTCCATTTAGGTGCCAAACAAGCCGGTAGTCCAAGTATTCATTACTTAAGTAGCTATGGTATTGATAGTGAGCCTGCTGTCACTTCAACGGCCTGTGCCCCCCTGCACCTAGACCACAGCGCGGCGCTGGCCCAGGCGCAGGCCATCGGCTACGCCAATGTGTGTGAGCTGCTAGAGGGCCAGGTGCCGTGGCGGTGTAGTGTCCAATCCCCCGAAACCCGCATAAACACTAGCTCTCCCTCTGGACACTGGCAGTAACTACAGCCTAAGACGGTGGCTTTGATCTTGCGGACTGTGTGCGTTGTATTTTCAGTCTTGCTCGCGCCTTGGGCACTTGGGCGTTCCACACGGTTGCTGGGGGTTGGCCTTTGAGGGACTGATGCGGCCTGTCGTGGTTGTAGCTTGATTTAAACGCGTCTAACAGTGCCCGCATTGCCGCAACCGTACTTACTTTCATGCGGGTTTGGATGAGTTGACCTTGGTGTTGGCTGTGCGCAGCAGTGGTTCGCAGCTCTGTTTTTAGAGTTCGCCAAAAACGCTCTATTCGTCCGTTTTGCCACGGGCTGCCCAGTGCGGTGAACTGCTGTTGCACACGCAGCATGGCAAGTACAGCGCGAAACATTGGTGTTTTAAAGACTGCATCGTTGTCACTTCGCACCGCGTGCGGTGTGCCGTGCGTGCCTATCGCCACCAGCAGTTTGCCCAGCAAAACCAAGCTGTTATGCACCACCACCGGCTCCAGCGCCAGCAGCGCACGGCTGCCTTGGTCTATCAGCCCCAACACAGGCGCGTTGCAGCCATCAGCAAGCGGTAGCCACGTTAAATCCATACCCCACGTAGTTTGAATGCGCTCAACACGCGGGCCGCGTTGGCTCAGTTGCGTTTGTAACTCATACCGATGCTGCCGCAGCAACTGTGCAACAAAACTTTTAGACACCGACACTGGCGCAGCGTAACCGACCTGATCCACATGCTGCTTGTGTTGCAGATTAAAAGTGTGCGCCAAAGTGCGATATCCCGCTGCAGGTAGCTGCTGCGCAAGCGCCAAAACGCTCTGTCGCACCCACAGCGGTTTACGCCGCCCCTGCGCAGGCCCCGCCTTACGGATGACTGCGCGCAACCAAGGCCCGCCGTGGGCCAACGCAGTGCTGCTGCCGCGCAGCCCACCACTACGGCACATCCACCACCGCCGCAGCCAGCCCGCAACGCTTATCGCAACCCGCAGCACTATCCGCAGCGCCAACTGCATAGCTTGCAGCAACCCAAAGCCCCACCCTCGCATCACATTTCTCCCTCATACTGCATTGCACTACAGCTTATGCTGTTTGATTCTATGGGCTTAGCATGGAACTATCAATTTGATAGCTGTCTGAGCAATGAATACTTGGACTACAAGCGCTTTTCGTTGGTAAAAGAGTGACTTTAACGGTTTGGTGACGGTTTGGTGACGGTTTGGTAGCGGTTAGGAGGTGACTTGCAGTTGTTTTGCGGCGCAGACTAGTGCTGATACTTTGAACAGTGTCCGCGTAGAAAGTCAATGAACATGCGGGGTTGGAGATATTGGACACTACAGCTGCCTGCGCAAACTGCGCCGCACCCCCAGCATCCACCGCCTGCAAGCTTTTACCCGCCTGTGCAAATGACATCATCACCGGCAGTTTGTCGGGCTTGACCTCGGTGGTTTTGCCCACCGGCAGCATGGCCTTGTGCTGCTGGGCGGTCTCGGTGAGCGCTTTGATCAGGTCTTGGCCGGTTTGCAGCTGAGACAGGGCTTCTTTGCTGTCCATCTGGTGGCTGCTGGCCCCGCTGTCGTTGCCACGGCGTTTGTCGGCGCTGATCAGCAGGCCGGATCCGCTGCGGATGGCACCACTGAAATGGGTTTTAAGTTCAAAGCCGTAACCTACCGATCCCAGGCGTTGGTTGTCGGTTTGCTGGCGCAGCGCGCCTAGGTTGAGTTCTGTCTCTCCTGCGTGGCTGCCGCCTTGCTTGCCGTGGCTTTGCAGGCCCAGGCGGCTATGGCCGGGGCTGTCGTCAAAGACGATTTGGTTGTAGCCGCCTTGGCCGGTTTGGCTGGCTGATAGGGCTTGGGTTTTGATGCCGGACAGCACAGCGTTGTGGGCGTGGCCGGGAAGTTTGCCTTGTTTACCGCTGGCGGTTTGGTCACCAGGAAACCACATGGGGGCGTTGCCTGTGGCGTTGGCAGCACCTTGCTGCACTTGGTTGGTTTGCGCGTTGTCTGCGCCCTGCCCGTTGTACAGGCTG
>JAYTPK010000006.1:0-20035 GCA_043747295.1 Polaromonas sp.
GGCGAAGCAAAAGGCTGAGGCCAAGCTAAGCCGCATCCCCATCAAGGTGGAGCGTGGCGAGGTGTTGAAAAAACCTGAGTGGATTCGCGTCAAAGCGGGGTCGCCGTCGACACGCTTTTACGAGATCAAGCAAATTTTGCGCGAGAGCAATTTGCACACCGTGTGCGAAGAAGCCTCGTGCCCCAACATTGGCGAATGCTTTGGCAAAGGCACCGCCACCTTCATGATCATGGGCGACAAGTGCACCCGCCGCTGCCCGTTTTGCGACGTAGGCCATGGCCGCCCCGACCCGCTGGATGTGAACGAACCTGAGAACATGGCCAAGACGATCGCCAAACTCAAACTTAAATACGTCGTCATCACGTCAGTCGATCGTGACGACCTGCGCGACGGTGGCGCAGGCCATTTTGTCGAATGCATCCGCAAAACCCGCGAGCTGTCGCCTGGCACCACCATCGAGGTGCTAGTGCCCGACTTTAGAGGCCGCGACGACCGTGCGCTGGAAATTTTAAAAGCGGCACCGCCTGACGTGATGAACCACAACCTAGAAACTATTCCTAGGCTGTACAAAGAAGCCCGCCCCGGCAGCGACTATGCTTTTTCGCTCAATCTTTTAAAGAAGTTCAAAGCTCTGCACCCCAACGTGCCCACCAAAAGCGGCATCATGGTGGGCCTGGGCGAGACCGACGAGGAGATTTTGCAAACCATGCGCGACATGCGCGCGCATAACATCGACATGCTGACCATCGGCCAGTACTTGGCCCCGTCCCTAAGCCACCTACCCGTGCGCCGCTACGTGCACCCCGACACCTTCAAAATGTTTGAAGCCGAAGCCTACAAAATGGGCTTTAGCCATGCAGCTGTAGGTGCGATGGTGCGGTCTAGCTACCATGCGGATGAGCAGGCTGAGAAGGTTTTAAAGCCTGTTTAAATTCATTCATGAAGCCATTCATGAATTGACAAAACTTGTTGTTTGATAGATACTTACAAAAAAGTATCTATTCATGATCGATTCAAATATCCCACTAACAGACCGCTTAACCGCCCTGCTTTTGAGTGGCGAACCCCTACCATCGCGTGAGATTTGTCAACGGCTGGGCATCAGCCAGCCCACGCTTTCAAGAGCTATCACTGAATTAGGCGAGCGCGTATGCCGCATGGGCGCGGCACGCAGCACGCGTTATGCGTGGACGAAAGATATTTTGGGCTGGCCTGCTATGCAGCCCATTGGTTTGACAGACGCCCAAGGCAATTTGCAAGCATGGGGCGAGTTAACTTATTTGCACCTAAACGGCAGTTTTGCAAAAACCACGGGGGGCGAATGGTTCAGCGCAGCGGGGCGCCTACCTTGGTTTTTAATGCCGCTGCGTCCACAGGGCTTTTTAGGGCGGCAATACGCACGCATGCGGCCTGATTTTCCGCAGAACCCTGATGACTGGAGCTTGGCACAAATGCTCTACGTCATCATTCAGCATGCTCATAACGCACCGGGTGCATTCGAGCTTGGGCAAACAGGTGTCGGACGATTAGTCAACGAGGTCAGTAGCGTGATGGCTGACAGACTTACGCAATACGATACAACTGCCGTCAATGCCAGTCAAACACTTCCGCTAGGCTCAAGCGCGGGCGGAGAACAACCTAAATTTCTGTCCGAATATTTAGGCGCGCAAGTTTGGCAGCATTGCATTGTGAAGTTCACGCCCCCGCAAGGTACGCCTTTTGGCAGGCGCTGGCGGGCTATGCTTGCGCTAGAGCAGCTTGCCCTGCAAACCTTGGCTGCACATGGTATCGCCGCTGCTACAACGCACCTATTGCACAGCGCACAACGCACTTATCTAGAGTCTGTGCGCTTTGACCGTGTTGGCATTGAAGGCAAACAACATGTCGTCGCCATTGCCGCTATCCACGACGAGTTCGTGGACGGTAGCTGGGCGAACTGGGTCAAGACCAGCGAAGCCTTGGCCAAAAAAGGCATGATCACGGCAAACGAGCTAAGCCAGATCGCCAGCATATTCGCCTTCGGCCACTACATAGGCAACACCGACATGCACTCAGGCAATCTCTCGTTCTTTGTTGACGACGTGATCACCCCAAAGATTCGCCTCGCGCCTGTGTACGACATGCTGCCCATGATGTGGCGCCCCGATATTCACCAAGGCGTGTTAAGCGATTCTCCAGTGCGACAGCAGCTAATGCCCTCGGGCTTCGCAGCAGAGCAAGCCCAAGCCCGTGAATGGGCTATCGAATTTTGGGAGCGCGCTGCGCAGCTTGACATCGGTGCCGATTTACAAAGCGCCAGCCTTGAGAGCGCACGCCGCCTTAAAACTAATTTTGCAGGCCTGTAGCCGCACGCAACACAACTACTAAGTTGCCAAACTAAGTAGTTGTGTCGCATGTCAGCACCCCATAATTTAGGTATACAAAAAAGTAACGTTTCATAGCAAAATAAGAAGTCTACTCATGATCCGAAAAACTATTACTACCGCGCTGATTGTTGCTTTGCTAGCACCTACATTGCCGCTGCATGCACGTGTAGCGCTCGTCATCGGCAACAGCAACTATGCGCAAAGCCCATTAGACAATCCAGCTAACGATGCCAAAGCTGTTGCACAAGCTTTGCGCGATGCAGGCTTTGAAGTTGAATTACTGATCGACCAAAAACGGGCGGCAATGCGTAGCTCCATTGAGCGATTTGGCGCTAAGTTAACAGCCAAGAAACAACCTAGCGTTTTTTACTACGCCGGCCATGCCATGCAACTGGACTGGCGTAATTATTTGCTGCCTACCGACATCAACATTCGGTCAGCGCAAGATGTAAATTCACAAGCTGTTGATCTGAATGATTTACTGCAACAACTCACCAAGGCATCTAGTGTTACCGGGGGCAGCAGCAACGTAGTGATATTGGATGCTTGTCGTGACAACCCTTTTGGAAAAACCGCTAATGCCGCAAAAGGTTTAAGCCAGATTGACGCACCTACAGGCACGCTACTAGCCTACGCAACAGCGCCTGGCAACGTGGCGCAAGATGCAGGCACAGGCAGCAACGGTCTGTATACCGAGAATTTACTGAAAGAAATGAAAGTAGAAGGCGCAAAAATAGAAGACGTACTCAAGCGTGTGCGCCTGTCAGTGCGCTTGCAGTCCAAAGGCCAGCAGGTGCCGTGGGAAAGCACCTCCTTAGAAGAAGATTTTTACTTTAAACTGCCCCGCACATCAATCAAACTATCGCGAGAAGAAGCAGAGATACAGTTCAACCAAGAGCTGAGCGCTTGGACTGCGGCGCGCGCAGGGCAAAATGTTGCCGCGCTAGAAGAGTTTATGCGCAAATATCCCAGCGGTAAATTCTCTGAACTTGCGCAGTACCGACTTGATGAACTAATGATTGCTCAAAAGAAAGAGCTCGCGGCCAGGCTTGATGCCAAAGAGGCGGCCTTGGCACGGGACAAAGCTGAAACTGAACTCAAAGCTTTAGGAGAACGAGAGCAGATAGTGGCTTTAGTACTGACTAACAGTAAACTTGATGAGCAGCGCGTTTCTGCGTTGTCTGAGCGAGAGGCCATTGTTAAGAAAAAATTAGAATTAGAGTCTGACGCACAGTTTGCGCGTGAACAATTAGCGAAAGCTAGTGCACCCAGCGCACCTCAAGTTAATACACCAATTCCAGGTTCGATTGAAGCCATACTAACAGCCGCTATCACCGTATCCAAAGCGGAGTCGCTTCCCAGTAATTATCCAATAGCTAAACCTGGCGAAATTAGACAAGGGTGGCAGAACGGTGACTTGTTGGTCTATCGTGAAACACCATTATCAGGACTATTCCGGCTAGAAACTACCGTTCGTCAACGTGCCTTTCGCGTTTTCAGCACGCAAGTACAAATGCGTACTGGTCAAGTATTAGATCATTCCAGCTATCCAAAAGGCACATTCAACGGAGATAGCTCATCAAGCGATATGCAAATGCTAATACGAGACTATCAAGTAGGTAAAAAGTGGAGTACGCGGTATATGCGCGGCGGTGCTAGTGCGCCCTACTGGGTTGAAGGAGAAGGACAAGTATTGAGCAGAGAAACGCTGGACACGCCAGCAGGTAAATTTGAAACTTTCAAAGTTGCAATAAATGCTAATGAACTCAATGGCCCACAGCGCAAATACAAAGAGACTTGGTGGATAGACGCTAATTCACGCAAACCTATTGCCTATGAAAAATTTGAAACTGAAGCCGATGGATTTGTGCGCAACCATCGTAGGGGCGTTTTGATAGCATTTGAAAATGATGGGCGACCTGATCACGATTGACTATTAATAAATTAGTGATTCATGCAAGAATGGCACTATTTCAACTTTCCCGCTATTGAATCAGTATGCACCACGCCGCCACACCTGCGATGCGCAAGGTGTGGCTGCTGGCAGCCACCACCACGCTGACAGTTACCTCGTTTGCCATGCTAGGCCCGGTGTTGGCGGTGCTGCTGCAGCAGCGCGGGCTGGGCACAGCAGCAATTGGTGCGTTTGCGATGATTGGGTTTAGCTGTGTGGCGGTGCTGATTCCCATCATGCCCCGGCTGTTTATGCGCTGGGGCTTGGGGCGCTGCTTTACGGTGGGCGCGGTGTTAGAGGCTGTGTGCACCGTGGGCTATGTGGCTACTGACAATTTTGCCGTGTGGTGCGCCAGCGCTGCACTGGGGGGCGCAGGGGGTGCAGCTGTGTGGAACGCCACCGAGTCGCTGCTGGCCCAGCATGCACCAGCCGCACAGCGCGGGCGGGTGATGGGCTTATACCAAACGGCTTTGGGCGCTGCGCTAGCAGCTGGGCCATTGGTGCCCGCGCTGCTAACGTGGCAAGCGCCCACTACGCTGCTGGTGGGCGCTGCAATTCAGTTTGCCGCGCTGGGTGTGATATTGCTAACCGGCGTAGCCAGGCAGATTGCGCCGCCTGACATGGCTGGCAGTTCTGTAGCAGCAATACCTAAAACTCCAGCCCACAGCGCGGCCACGGGTACCTGGGCCGCCATGGTAGGTGCGCCTGCCTTGGTAGCCATCGCTTTTGTGGGTGGCGTGTTTGAGGTGGGGCTCAACAGCATCAGCGCGGCCAACGGTGCCGATATGGGGTTCTCGCTAGCGCAGGCCACTGGCATTGTGGGTGTGCTGGGGCTGGGCAGCTTTTTGTTCCAATACCCTGCAGGCATGGCAGCTGACAAATACCCAGCCAGCAAGGTATTTGCAGCCGCTGGGGCGGTGCTATTTGCGGCCACTGCGGCCTTCATGCTGGGAGGCCAGCACCTGCCGGTGCTGTGGGCTACGGCCTTGCTGTGGGGCGGCGTGGGCGGCGCGCTGTACACGCTGTGCATGGTGCGCGTAGGCCACGACTTTGCTTCTACCTCTGCTGTTACGGGCACTACAGTAGCCGGCACCAGCGTGACAGGCAGCGCAAGCGCGGGCACAGCTGCCATGATCAGCGGTTACACGCTGGGCGGGGCTGTAGGGCCGGTGGTCAGCGGTGCAGCGCTGCAGTACGGCGGGCCGCTGGGGCTGGCCAGCTGGCTTGGGGCGCTGGCACTGGTCGTAGTAGTGCTTGGCCAGCGGGTACGCTAAGGGCAAGCCTGCATAAGCTAGGTCAGTAGCAACTCCTGCAATGCAGCGCTGGGCAGGCATGCAATACACGCAGTTGGACAATAGTTTACATTCGCATATTGCATTGATTTTTTTACCAACTCCATAACTATGTTCCAAGCCGCCCCCACCCGCTACGACAGCATGCCCTACCGCCAGTGCGGGCGCAGTGGCTTGAAATTGCCCGCCATATCGCTAGGCCTGTGGCACAACTTTGGCAATGCTACGGCTTTTACCCAGCAGCAGGCCATGCTGCGCACTGCGTTTGATGCGGGCATTAACCATTTTGATTTGGCCAACAACTACGGCCCGCCCGCTGGCAGCGCGGAGACGAATTTTGGTGAGCATTTACGCCGCGACTTTAGACCCTACCGCGATGAGCTGATCATCTCTAGCAAAGCGGGCTACGACATGTGGCCCGGGCCGTATGGCCAAGGCGGTGGCTCGCGCAAATATGTGCTGGCCAGCTTAGATCAAAGCTTAAAACGCATGGGCCTGGACTATGTGGATATTTTTTATTCGCACCGGTTTGATGCTGACACCCCACTAGAAGAAACCTGTGGCGCACTGGCCACTGCGGTGCAGCAGGGCAAGGCGCTGTACGTTGGCATCAGCAGCTACAGCGCAGGTAAAACGCGCGAAGCTTGTTCCATATTAGGCAGCATGGGCGTGCCGCTACTCATCCACCAGCCCTCCTACAGCCTGCTGAACCGCTGGATAGAAGAAGACCTGCTGGGCGCGCTGCACGATACGGGGGCAGGCTGTATTGCCTTTAGCGCACTGGCCCAGGGCCTGCTGAGCACCAAATATTTAAACGGCATTCCGCAAGACGCGCGCATCAACCGCCCAGGCGGCGGATCGTTCAAAGACGCGCATTTAAGCGAGAGCAACTTGGCCCATGTGCGCGGCTTAAATGACCTAGCCCAGCAGCGCGGCCAAAGCCTGCCGCAAATGGCCGTAGCCTGGGTACTGCGCACTGCCCGCGTGACCAGCGCGCTGATAGGTGCCAGTAACCCAGCGCAAATTACCGAGCTAGTGGGTGCACTGAAAAACATCAGCTTTACTGCGGCAGAACTTGCGGCTATTGACAAGCTGGCTGTGGATGGTGGGCTTAACTTGTGGCACAAGTCTTCGGCACACTGAAGTTTGCTAATGCCAGTTTTGAATGCATAAACTACCCGCTACCGTTTTAGCGTTGTGCGCTATCGCGCTATGGGCATCACTGGCCGTGTTGGGTTTGTCGCTTAAACACGTCCCACCATTTTTACTGACTGGCATTGCACTGCTGATTGGCAGCGTGCCTGCGTGGCCATTTTTTAGACAATGGAAGGTGACTAAAGGCGCGTTGGCTTTGGGCATCTACGGGTTGTTTGGGTTTCACTTTTTGCTGTTTATCGCGCTACGCTACGCACCGCCAGTCGAGGCTAATTTGATTAACTATCTATGGCCACTGGGCATTGTAGTGATGGCCCCGCTGTTTTTGCCGGGCACTACTTTGTCTGCTGCACATCTAGTAGCTGCAGGAGCAGGTTTTGCGGGGGCTTGTATTGCCATACTGGGTGACAGTTTATTTAAAAACGGTTTGCAAGGCATCACCAACTCAGGCTTTGCGTGGGGCTATGTTCCAGCAGCGGGCTCGGCATTCATTTGGGCCAGTTATTCGCTGATGAGCAAGCGGCTGGCCAGCACGGGGCGCGGTTTTCCTACGGCGGCTATTGGCTTGTTTGGCTTAGTCTCTGGCCTGCTATCTTTGCTATGCCACGCGTTGATGGAGCCTGCCGCCACACTGAGCAGCCAAGACTGGCTGCTCATGGGCGTGATGGGCCTAGGGCCGTTAGGTGCAGCGTTTTTCTTATGGGACGCAGCGCTTAAAAAAGGCGATGCACGGCAAATTGGTATTTTGAGCTACATCACACCCCTGGCCTCAACCGCGCTGCTGATTATGGTGACCGGGCGTGCGCTGACTTGGAGTATTGGTTTGGCTACGGTGCTGATTATTGGCGCAGCGGTATTGGGTACGCGAGCTAAATAGTAAAAACTGCGCGCCCGTTAACCTGCATCCAATTTTTAAACCGCGCCGCGCTTGCGGCCTATCATTTCGCGGATATAAATATCAGGTGCGCCCGCACCTCTGCGCGACTCACGCACGAGCTTGATGGCGTAGCCCCATTCTGAATCAAACCACAACGTCATCTTGGCACGCACGCCGTCCTGGTATTGTTGAGTAGCTTCCAGCTTGATGGTGCGCAGTTTGCCAAAGGCAGTGTCAATATCTTCGTAACCAACCACCTTGGTCTCAGTATCTAGCCATCCTTTGCTGCCATTGTTGGCAGTGCGGATAGCGCGGGAACTGGCGCGGCCACCTACTTTAAGTTCGCCATTGGGATAAAAACTAATTGGTGGGTCATAGGTGCCGCCGCCGTCTTTGATAATAAAACCCCCACGCGTGAGCACCGCACCTGCAACGACAGATGGATTACTAGCAACGCCCTCCATCTCATCAGCGCCGCGTGCAGTGGCCACTATTTTTCCAGTTCCACGTACTACGCCTGTTAATCCGTCTTTCACTGAAAATTCGTACTCATCGCCCAATCGGTAGTTGTCAAACACGCCGCCTACCTTGATGCCTTGTTTGTCAGCCACCGCCACGGTTAGCGACTTCTGAATTTGCTCTAACTTTGATTGGGCAAGGCCATTGATATTTCCGTTGGGAAATTGCTGCAAAAACGCATAGAAATCGCCCGCTGCTTTGCTGTCTTTAATTTTATCCCACTGCGCTTTTTCTTCCGCAAAGGCTTTGTCTTTATCGCTCTCATCGAATTTTTGGGTTGCTTTGAGGCCTGAATTAAAGAAAAAATCATCCTCTAGCGAAGTGCTCTCCCAAGGAATCTGCCGCCCTTGACTTTGCTGGCGCACATTCAAGCGCACGCGTTTGAACACGTCTTCAATTTTGGCGGCGGGTTTCTTTAGTTCTTGCAACAAAAACTGGGTATACAAACCATTGGCGCTTTTGGTATCGCCGTCTTCGGCTACGTTGCCCGGTGCAGTGGCGTAGGCCAAAAAGGTACCGGGTGGCGCATCTAGCTGGGCCAAGCCTTTGCCAGTGGCGGTGCCCGCAAACGGGTTATCGCGGCAAGCATCTAGCACTACGATGTTCATGCGATTACCTGCCGTCTTAAAGGCGTCGATAACTTGGCTAAGGTCAACCGTTTGTTCAGGCACTTCACTGGCTTTGCTCAGCTTGGCGTCGACTGGCAGCATGTAGTTGCGCCAATCAAGCTGCATGGCGTGCCCTGCGTAATAAAACATGCCCACACCTTGTTTGCCTTGCAGCGTATCTTTGACTTTGATAATCGCCTCAGCCATCTGCGCCCTGGACCCATCGCGCACTTCAATGACTGTAAAACCTAATCCGCGCAACGCCTCGCTCATGGCTTTGGCATCGTTACCTGGGTTGACCAAAGCTGCGTTGCCCGCATAGGCTGCGTTACCGATGACCAAGGCTACGCGCAGGTCACCGGGCGCTTGGGCGCGCAGCGGTAGCCCGGCGGCTAACAGCGCTACTGTTAGCGCGCCAAGACTTGCCAAGCGGCTTACCGGGGAACGAAGATATATGTTTTTCATAAGCATCTTTTACTATGAATTTAATAGCTGCTTGAGCAATAAATACTTGGACTATGGGCTATTTTTATTACTTTTATCGCTGTCCATTGGCAAAAGCCATCAAGTCGACACGCTGGTCTGTCATTAAACGGCCTGCGCCGTCACGGCTGCGTGTTTCTGATGCGATAAGCTTGCTGGACGCTGCGTCTATCCACGCAAATGCATCGGTGCGAACGTTATAGCCATTGCCAGTGTTGTAGCTGAGAATTTTGATTTTGAATGCATCAAACTTTCCTGCAGGCAAGGTGATTTGCTCACGCGCCACCACTCGCATGTCAGCGTTAACTACTGAGTTGCCTGCGCCAGTAAAGCTGGTGCGTTTGTAGCGGGTGCTCCAGCTTTTGCCTACGTAGTATTCGTGGATATACCACTGCGGTGGGGTTTGCACTTCAAAGCTGTTTTGTACTTTCAGCGGGTTGCCAAACAGGTCATATTCGTTGCCCAATGCGGTGATGATTTTGTCGTCGGTTACTGTGACTGCGCGGCGCTCGGCAACCCGCTCGGTGCGTGCGCCAAAACGCTCAGTGGTGCGAAAGGTAAGTGCATCGCCCACACGCCAGCCAGGCAAAATGCCACTGGCCTCGATGCGCGCAAAGCCGTCGATTTGCGGGTTGCTAGCAGCGGCAATCACGCTGGATTGCGCTGCAGGGTTAATACCCGCGACGTTGTATTGCGGGCTAGCGACTGTTGCAGGCAATAGTGGAACTGAAGGCACTGGTAATGGTACTGCTGCTACAGGTGCAGCCACTGATACAGGTGCGGCAGCCGCAGCCAGCACCGTGTCCACCACGGTAGGCGGCTTTGGTAGTGCAGCCGCTGCAGCGGCTACTGTCGCTATAGATGCTGGAATAGCCACAGCAATACTAGCCGCGTTGTTAGTGGCCATCATCAGCTTTTGCAACTGCGTTATGTCACGCGCGCGTTGCTCTTGCACGGCCAGCAAGCGCTCTAGCCTGTGGTGGGCCAACTCAGAGAATTTGCCGCTAGGGTATTTGCGCAAAAAGTCTTCTACTTTGGCTACGTCGCGGGCCGAACGCACTGCTTGCCATTCGGTTAACTGCGCTTCAAATTCTTCTTCCACGTCTTTTTCAGACAGCTTACGGGTTTGAAGTGGGCTGCGAAAATAAAAGTCATTTTCTAGACTGGTAACTTCCCAAGGGATCTGCTCACCCTTACTTGCAAGGCGCACACCTAGGCGCACACGCTTAAACGCATCTTCAATTTTCACACCGTCTTTGGTCAGCTCTTTAAGCAAATACTCGGTATAAAGGCCGTTGTTGCCACTGCCTGCGTCACGCGCAGTTTGTCCGGGCGCAGTAGCGTAGGCTAAAAAGGTGTTGGTGGGCGCATCCATCTGCGTCAAGCCCTTGGGCACTTGACCGCCTTTACTAAAAGGGTTGTCGCGGCATGCATCCAAAATAATGATGTTGATGCCGTTCTTGGCAGAATCTAGCGCGCGCACTAGCTCAGTAATGTCTAGGGCGTTTTTGCGCACATCATCGGCGCTGGCAAACTGCTGGTTAACCGGCAGCAAATAATTGCGCCAGTCCATTTGCACCGCATGGCCTGCAAAATAAAACACCCCCGGTTGTTTACTGGCTTGCAGCAATGAGCTAAAAGCCAGCACCTGCGCTTTCATCTCGTCTTTGTTTTGGTCTATCACCCGCGTTACGCTAAAACCCGCTGCCTCTAAGCTAGTAGCCAGTGATCGTGCATCGTTAGCCGGATTAGCCAGCGGTGCTTGGGCGTAGGTGCTGTTGCCAATAACTAAAGCTAAACGCGCCTGGACCTGGGTAGAAAAACCAGCTGACAAAAGTGCCGCCGCAAAAGCAGTACTGCGCAAAATGTGCAATGCAGTAACGCCTACAGAGTGTTTTATATTTTTCATAATAGCCTCTTAAAAATTGATTACTTAACCTCATCCACTGCCACCATCGCTGCGCCATAAGCGTCTGAACACAGTGGGTTATTGCGACGCGTGACTGCACTGTTGCACACCTGCGATGTGACGGTTTGGCTGGTGGACATTAATGCGCCCAGGCTGGCGCGGCCTTGGCTGTTGTTCAGGGATGACATAAACGGGCCTGCTTTGCTAGCAGCTAAGCTGGTGAGATCACGTGGGCTGTCGGCGACAAAAATTAGCAAGTTGTCGCGGCCCTCGGGGCCACCGGCTTTAACGCGCCAGTTGGGGCGCGGCAAAGTGAGCTGCTGGCCGGCTTCAATTTTGTTGGATTGGTCTAGGTCGTTGGGAAACAGTAAATACATGGACTTGTTGTCTGAACCGGCCATGGCCACATACACATAGCCTGCGCGGTCGGACTGCACCATAAAGTCTAGGCTGTCTTGGCCGATTTTGAGTTTGTCTTTGCCCAGCACTACGCGCACATTGCGCTTAGCGTCGCGCTGGTCAAACATTTGGCGCAGGGCTTGCTCGCCGCTTAGCTGCGCCGTAGCTGGTGCAACTACCACTGCGGGTGCTGGAAGGCTGATAACTGGTGCTGTGGCTACAGGAATCGCAGCAGGTGCGGCAATAGGTGTACCAGGTTTAGGTGGTGCTGTTGCTGCAATAGCTGCCGGGGCTGGAACAGGCGCAGGTGTTTGCGTTGCCGCAGGCGTTGGCACCACCACAGGTGCCAACGATGCCACCATGGCTACAGGCGCAGCTTGGCTAAACCATGCAGGCACAAAACCTGTGTTGCCTGACAGCTGGATGTTGTGCGCTTTAAAGTTGGCATCGTTTTTCATGCGCTGGTCAATTTTGGTTTGCGCGCATTGGCGAATTTCGTCCATACTGATGGCACCAGACCCGTCCAAATCTTTGGCATCGCGCAGCATGCAGTCACGCATAAACTGCGTGGCCAAACCGCCTTTATTGCTGTCGTCAAAGCTGATCTCGTTGTCTTTGGATGCGCTGATATGGATCACGTCTTGCGGCAGTGCGCCTTTGCTGACTTGCTCTACCAGCAGGTTGCGTGTTTTCACGTTCACTGGCCGACCGCACTCTTCGGTGATGGAGGCAAACTTGGGGCGCAGTGTGCCATCGTCATCTGGGTTGGTAAAGCCTCGGGTGCGTGCGGGCGCTGCGTTGGCCACCAGGCCGCCTGAGTGACAAGCGTCGTACATCACAAACAGTTTGTCGGTTTTGGCGGTGATGGGTTTGAGCATCTCGCTCATCTCGCGGTTGGTGATGGTGCCGCTGGTGCCACCGTCGTAGGCTAGCAGCGCCTCAATGCAGCCGCCGGCTGCGGGGTCGTTATACCGGGTGCCGTGGCCGCTGTAGTGCACAAACACGCGGTCGCCGTCTTGCACGCGGGCATTTAAATCGCCCAAGGCTTTGCGGATGTTGGCACCCGTGGCCTGGCTGTCTTGCAAATAGGTGATGTTGCTGCTGGGCACTTGCATAGCGCCTGCCATTTGGGTGGCTGACTCGCGGTCGATGCGTGCGCCGGGCAAAGGCGGGGTGTCTTTGTCGGCGTATTGGCTGACACCGATGATGAGGGCGTGGCGGTTAATGCGCGGCGGCAGGCTGCGCACACCCAGCGTGAGGGCTGCGTTGATAGTGCCGCCCGAGGCGGTGCGGCCTGTGTCGCTGGCAGACACGGCTGAGCTGCCCGCTTGCAGATTAAGTGCCGATGCGCGCACCCAGCCCAGCTTGCCAGCGTGTTCTACATAGGCCCAGCCACCTTCTAAGCTCACTACGCGTAAGTTAGCCCCTGCGGGTACTGCGCTGATCACATTAGCGCTGGGCAGTTTGTCGGCACGCAGCTCTGTAGCGCGGGCGGCCGATGTGCTTTGGGCGTAGCCTAGCTGTGAAGCGCTTAAAGCACTGATGATGCACAAAGCTACTGCCGTGCGCTGTGACCATGCTTTTAAGCCTACTGCAGGCAGCTTAGGCGATTTGTAGGTTGTATGTGTGTGATGGTTTTTTGACATGGTGGCGATCTCCTCTAAAATTTTATGCGGCCGGTTTGGCTAGCTGTGCGCAGGCGGTGCGTGCACGCTCAGCCCAGTCCGAGCGGCCAGTGCGCGCAGGGACAGTGGTGGGTTCGGTACAAGCTTGGCAGCCTAGCTGCGCTAGGCGGGTGATTTTGCGGGCAACTTTACTGGCCTTGGGCGCTGGTGATGTGGGTGCTGTCGGCGCTAGCACCGTAGCGCGTAACTGCACTAGCTGCTGCAGTGGCCCAGCTACAGCCACAGTGTGCAGCAGCTCGGGCCAACGCAGTTGCGCAGGCCACGTGGCAGTGGCGTCACCGCCCAACACGCGGCAGTGTGGGGCTTGCTGCTCTAGGCTGCGAATCAACGCGTCTAAGCCTACATCGGCTGCCGGGCGCTCTAGCTGCAAAGCCATTACACCTAGCGCAGTGTCAGAGGCACCATCAACCCAAGCGGGGTTGCACCAGTAGTTGCGCCGCCAGCCATTCCACAAACGCAGCAGAGCAATAAATAGCAGTGCAATACCAGCAGCCAAATGCAAATCTATAAACACTGGGCTAATATTGAGCGATAAATAACTGATACCCAGCAGTGCGCCCGGTAATAACAGTAAAGCGGCGTCTAGCGAGCTGATGCCGCTCTGCTGCACCCACCACGCCATGCCCACGCACAGCGCCATGGCTAAGGCGGCTAGCAGCCAACGCGGTAGCTCGGCCAGGCTGCGTTGATTAACCGCGTTGTCGATAGCTGTTGCCAAGCTGTCTACGCCTGCATGCTGCGCACCCAAAGGCGTGGGGTGAATGTCGTGCAGGCTAGACGCTGTGGAACCTATCAACACAATCTTGCCTGCAAAGCTGGGTAGTGGTTGGGCAGTTTTGCCGCCCTCGGCTGCACTAAACACCTGCGCAAAAGGCACGCGGGGGTAGCTGTTGGCCTTGGCACGCCAAATCATCAGTGGATCTGCATTTTTAGCATCAAATAGCCTTGTAGTCCAAGTATTTATTGCTTTACTAGCTATGAAATTAATAGTACTGCTGTGGTTGATAGATTGCGCCACGCTCCAAGCTAGCGACTGAATTTGGCTACCATCACCCAAGGTTTCTAGCAGGCGGTAGCGGCGCAGCACGCCGTCGGCATCGGGGTAGCCATTGTTGTAGCCCAGCTTGCCAGCTGCAACAAAGGGTAGCACCGGCGGGATAAGGGCCACAGTAGACAGTGTTGATGAAGATAGTGTTAAAGCGCTGGTCGCAGTTGCCCACAAGCTGGGCAGCACAGCACGTGTCACCTTGCTTTGCACGTCATACACAGCAGGCAAGCGCACCACCGAAAAATGGCTGCGCGTGCTGCCCTTGGCTGCTTCGTCAAAAGCTTTGTCGCCACCGGGTGACAAACGGTCTGCATCGCTAAACACCACATCCCAAGCAATGGCCTGTGGGTTTTGTTTTTCAACATAACCCAGCACCGTGGCCAGTGTGTCGCGCGGCCAAGGCCAGCGGCCAAACTCAGGCGCCATCTGCGCCAAAGAGGCTTCGTCAATGTCAATAATCACCACGCGCGGGTCTGGCGCAGCGGTATAAAAGCGTGCACGCACCATCGCGTCGTAGGTCGAATTAGCCAGGCCGCCTGAAACTTTCAGTACAAATAAATCAAGCACCGCCCACAGGCAAAACACCAACGCCAAGCCCCACGTCACCCGCGATGCAGGCAGCGCGCCAAGGCGATGGGTAAAGCGCTGCCAAAGATTCATGTGGTTTATGGTTCAGCGCTGCGACAAGGCTTGGTCAGCCCCGCGCACCGAAAAGCTGGTCAGCTCATAACGGTCACGTCGATTGAAACTGCCATTGGCGTTGCGCAACTCCTCGTCCCAAGCTACATAGCGGCGCAGTTGTGGCACATACCAGCTGGTTTGTATGTAACGCCCTCTGCTGTCGCTGCCCTCGATGCGCCAAAAAATCTCTAACTCAACGCGCCAAGCCTCAAATTCACCGGCTGGGGTTTTAACTTTCTCTTGACCTTTCACCACCATGGTGGCGCTGGACACCTCTTTCCACTTACGGCCATCCAGAAATTTGCTGTCGATTTGATAGTCAAAGCTGCTTTTAGCACCCGCCTGCAAAATAGCAGGGTATTGTTTAAATCCGCTGTAAAACCTCTCACGCTCTGCGTTACGTGAGTACTTCACATCGCCACCAGCAGTCCAAACAGAACCGCCGCGATTGATCGTGAGATCACCATTGGGCTCGATGCGGTCCACTTGGACAGCAAAATTTTCTACGACTTCACCTTTGAATTTATCTACCTTCTGGTAGCGCCAGCGGTCACCCACGGTATAGCCAAAGCTGTTGCTAGCTGGAGCGGGGCGGGCAACAGCGGCAACAGGTGTACTTGCAGTAGGCCCTTTAACGATGCCAGTTTCTAGACTGGCTAATAGTTCATTGGTGCGGCGATCAATCGCTGCTTGATCGTCATTGCTTGCAGCTGGCACATCGGGTCGAACTGCCACAGGTGGTACAGGTCTCACCACTGCTGGCGTACTAGGTACTACAGGCGCAGCTGCAGTTGCTACCGCAGCAGGTTGCAGCTTGGCCAAGCGCGCACGTGCATCGACTGCGTAGCGACCTGCAGGAAAGCGGTTAAGGTAGGCGCGCAGTTCAATGGGCAAGGTGGAATTTTTAACCGCATCCCACAGTGCGTTTTCAACGGCAATGCTCGAATCTACTGCCGTAGCCGTAGCCACACTGGCCCCGCCGCGAAAGTAAAAATCGCCCTCCATCGACGTGGACTCCCAAGGCACTTGTTTGCCTTGGCTGTCGCGGCGCACGTTGGCGCGCACTTGTTTGAACACGTCTTCTACCTTGCTGCCGTTTTGGCGCATGGCAGTCAGCAAGTGTTGGGTGTACAGGCCGTTGGCACCTGCGCCGTCGCTGGCCACCATGCCGGGCGATGTGGCAAACGCCACCAACGTGCCTACCGGTGCGTCCATCTGCGCCAGGCCCGCCTGGCCGCTGCGCGAGCTGCGGGTAAACGGTTTGTTGCGGCAGGCGTCCAAAATCATGATGTTGGCGGCGTTGCCTGCAGCCTCCATTTTGTCGAGCACGGCTTGCGCGTCCACTGCGCTGTAGGCCACCTCGTCTTCACGCTCGACATTGGCACCCACGGGGATCAAATAGTTGCGCCCTTTGATCTGCATGCCGTGGCCTGCGTAATAAAACAGCCCCGTACCGCCGCCGCGCAACTTGTCGCCAAACTCACGCAGCGCAGCTAGCATGCCGCGCTGGTCGGTGTTCTCGCGCAAGATGACGGTAAAGCCTGCCTCTTGCAGCGCAGTGCTGATAGCGCGCGCGTCATTGACTGGGTTAGCCAGCGGTGCGTCTTTGTAATTAGCGTTGCCCAGTACCAAAGCCACGCGCTGGTTTTTAAGGGCAGTGGCTGGCGCGGCGGTTTGCACCACTAGGTTGCGATCAGGCTGCGCAGGGGTTTGCGCATACGCCATATAAGGCGCAGCAGCGCAAACTATAGACACAGCTAATGCTATATTTTTAATAGCTACTCGAGTAATAAATACTTGGACTATCGGCATATTTGATTTTTTTATAGTTAAAAGACGCTTTCAGCCAGATGCGTACCACTGCGGCTGTTATGTGATATCAGTCAAGGTTAACAATCCGCACGCGGCGGTTTTGTGCACCGCTGGGGTCTGCTGGGTTGGCCAGCTCGCTAGCGCCTTTACCCAAGCTTTGCAGGCGCTGCACTGTCACGCCTTGGGCTACTAATATGTCACGCACCGCGTCAGCGCGCTGCTGCGACAGGCGCAGGTTGTGGTCGCTGCGGCCCGTGGCATCGGTGTGGCCCTCTACTGCAAATTTAGACGCTTGCAGCGCCTGTGACTGCAGCGCTTGCGCCAAATTAGCCAAGGCTTGTTGGCTCTCGGGCTTCACACGTGCTGAGTTCAAGTCAAACTGGATTAGCAAGGACAAAGCAGGCTTGACTGCTGGCTGCGTAACACTTAAATCAGTTTGACCTGCAGTGACGGGGGCGGCATGGGGATTGACCGCCTCAATGCTCAGGTTACGCAGGCTGCGTGTGCGCGGCGGCGCTTTAAGCTGCTCTACCATTTGCTCAGCGCTAGGGGTGTTGCCCGCAGTGCCACTAGGACTAGGCGCTGTTTGGGCCCAAGCTGGCGTTAGCCCACTGGCGGCTAAGCACCACAGTACCGCGCTGGCTGCGCCGTGCCCCACGATTGTTTTGATTCGTTTCATCGAGCCGTCTCCATACACTTTGACAAGCCCAACGTGGTGATGTACCCAAGTGTGGCTAATTTGTATGTGATTGTGACTGAAATGGCGAGATTTTTCTATCCCATGAATGTGGGAGGCTGGTTACAAATTAGCGTTTTAGTTGAACGAATTAGCCAACTAACCCGTTCCAGCCCAGCAGGCCCGCCACCCAGTTCATAAACATGCCTGCCCCAGCACACGCTAGCGACGAGGCCAGCATCGCCCGCATGCCCAGCCGGTGCGCGCTCATGCCCGAATGCGAGTGCTGGGTGCCCGGCCAAGCGTAGAGCACAGCAGTGGTCACGCACACCCCTCCCAATATCCAGGCTAGCAAGGCTGCACGCAGCCACACCAGCGGCGGCACTCTGGCAAAAATAATGTCGATGGTGGTGCGCAGATCACCTACCGCCAACACCACAGCGGCCAGCAAACCAAACCCCAAAGTAAACAAGACCAGCAGGCAGGCGCTGGCCAGCGCCACGCTGGCGTGCGCCATGATCAAAGGCACCGCCGCACGGGCCGCTTGGGCTGAATGCAGCACAATATCTTCAACATCAAAGTCACCTTGCAGCTCAGCCTCGGTCAGGCGCAAAGCGATTTGCGGTGAGTTCTGCATAGCCATGGCTTGCGCGCAAATCATCGGCACGACCTGCACCACCCAAATAGGCCACAGGCTAGACAAGATGGTGGTGGACTGCTCTTGCAGCGATGACGGCAGCACGACAAACATGGCCACGCCCGCAACAAAACCCAGCACTACCAAGATGGGTAGCATTTGGCGCATTTCAAAATCACGCTCGCGGCGCATCAGGGTGCGGGCCGCTGGGATACGCCAAGACGCGCGGTACCACCATAGCTCACTCAATGCAAACCAGCGCAGCTTAGCCGGTGTCAACAATAAATCGTTGAAACTTAAGCGCTGCACCGCACGGGCCTGGCGCAGTTCGGTTTCTGACTTGGCCATATTTAGGGTGCGGACTGCGGTGCTAAGGCTGCTGCAGCACTGCGCGCACGCGCAGCCAGTGCGCTGTAGCGCTGCGCTGCGGCTGCATCCCCCAGCGCAGCGCTAGCGTTTTGCAGCAGTTGCAAGTCAGCCATCACGCGCTCAGGTAAGCCTAAAGCTTGGTCTAAAGCCAGTGCTTGGTTTGCGTCAGCTAAGGCTGCAGCGTGCTGTCCCAGCACAGCTTGGGCCTGCGCGCGCAGGCGCAGTGCGTTGGCGCGGTCGTTGTCGTTAGCGGCCACGGCCAAGGCTTGCCCTGCGGTAGCACTGGCTTGGGCAGCTTGGTTGCTGGCCAGCTGCGCGCGGGCACGCAGCACCGAGAGGGCGGACAGCTGCGCACAGGTGCTTGCACAGGCAGCGATGGCGTCTTGCACGTGACGCTCGGCGCTGGCAGCGTCACTGGCCATCAACAGCGCTGCAGCACGGCCGTGTGCGGTAGCGCGGGTGCCGCTGCTCAGTGTTGTGGACTGCTCGATCACATCCAGTACGATGGGCAAAGCTTGGTCTACGCGCCCGCCCTCGGCCAATGCGCGCGCTTGGCTCAAGCGCGCACGTGCTTGCGGCTCGGGCAGAGCTAAGGTTTCATACACCCAAGCGGCAGACTCAAATGTAGATGCCGCAGCCGCCCATTCACCGCGTGCAAATGACTGCGCCGCTCTGCGCTCCATGTTTTGTGCGGTTTGCACCATGGCGCTGTCCACCTTGGCGGGCGGCGTGCTTGAACAAGCCACCAGGCCCGCTAGTAGCACCAACGATAGTGCACGCAAGATCATCATTTGGTAGGCACCGCAGGCGGCCCCTCAAAACCATCTAAGCCTAAATTACCATCGGGCGGCGGGGTGACCATGTTGCGCACAGGCCAGCTGCGTTTGACGCCATCGGTAATTTCAGCCGCGTCTTGTGTGGCCGAGCGCGCAGCGCGGACGGTGGGCGTGATGTCTTGCCGAGCATCACGAATAATTTGCTGCACATCGGCAGTGCTTTGCTTGACGTTTTGCGTAGCATCGCGCGTGTTGTCCAAAGTGGCTTTGGTTTTATCGGTCATTTGGGGCAAATCTTGCTCCAGTGTTTTAAGCGCTAAGCGCGCGCTTTCAACCGCCGAATTAGCCTGCGTCAAAATTTTCTGTACATCGCTAACTAAAGCCTTACGGTCACCATCTATTTTGCCAGCTACATTGGCCGCGCTATCACCCACGCGTTTAAGCTGCGCTGACATCGCCTCGGCATTGGCCAGCACGGTGGTGATACTTTGGCGAATGTCTTTGCGCATCTCGGTGGCCTCGCCAGTGAGCTTTTTGGTGTCATCCAAAATCGGCTCAATCTTGCCAATCGCAATGGCCAGCTTTTCAATCGCCACCTTCACGGTGCCCATCACGTCTTCTAGCTCATTGCCCCCGTCCATAGGTAATACGGCATCAGCCACCATACGCTTGCCCTCTAGCGGGCCGGGCACCAGGTCAATAAATTTACCGCCAATGGGGCCATCGCGGCCAAATTTAGCCGTGGCTTTCACGCTAAGCAGTTGCAAGCGCTCTTGCACCACGCGCATG
>JAYTPK010000007.1:0-34027 GCA_043747295.1 Polaromonas sp.
GCCCGCGGGGGGGGGGGCCCCCCCCCGCGGCCGGTGCTGCATCGGTTTTGGGTGCTGTAGCGACGCCAGAATTAGCTCCGTCGCCGGCTTTTTCACCACCGCGAAAATCAGTCACGTACCAGCCCGAGCCTTTGAGCTGAAAGCCCGCAGCGGTGAGTTGTTTTTGGAACGTGGCTGCGCTGCACGATGGGCACACTGTGAGCAGCGGGTCTGAGATTTTTTGCAAGACATCTTTGGCATGTCCGCAACTGGAGCAACGATAAGCGTAAATTGGCATAACTGGATTACCTGGAGGCAACCCAAGATTATAAGTTTTTTGCAGCAGGCTGGGCCAATTGCCCTTGGCTAATAAATAGGCTGACTTTGGTCTTTGATCACTTGCGGGGCCAAAGAACCCATCACCATCAGCACAATCGAGGTGGCAAAACCTATCAAGTTAGCAGGAATCAGCGCATCCGAAACAGTGGCTTGCAAGAATAACCATGTGCTTACCCCGCCAATGGCTGAAAACAAAGCCCCTTGGGTGGTGGCCCGCTTCCAGTAAGCGCCCGCCACCAGGGGCACAAAAGCCCCGGCCAGCGTCACGTTGTAGGCGTTTTGCACCATTTCATACATCGTGCTTTTGCTGTTTAAGGCAAATAGCAAGGCGCAAGCAGTGAAAGTGACCAGAATAATGCGCAAGATCAATAAAAACTGCTTGTCGTTCATTTTGGGCGCAAATGGGCGCAGCACGTTCTCGGTAAATAGCGAAGTGGGCGCTAGCAGCGCGCCACTGGCTGTGGACAAGATGGCTGACAATAAAGCGCCAAAAAACATCACCTGAGCCCACAGCGGCATTTTGTTGAGCACCAAGTCAGGCAAGACGCGCTGAATCTCGCGGGCATCTTCGGACTTAAAAAGATTGAGCAAATTAGGGTCAGCCACCACTGCGGCATAGGCGATAAAAATTGGCACAAAAGCAAAACAAAAGTACAGCAACCCGCCAATGATGGTGCCACGCACGGCAGTTTTTTCGTCTTTGGCGCTGGTCATGCGCTGAAACACGTCTTGCTGGGGAATTGAGCCAAAAGCAAAGGCAAAAAATGCCCCCGCCATAGCCCACCAGCCCTTGCTATCAGCGGGCATCCAGTTAAATTTACCGTCTGCAGCGGCTTGGGCAATCACTTTGACGGGGCCGCCAGCCATGTCGCCTACCAAATAGGCCACCAAACTTAAACCTATCAATATCACCACGGTTTGAAACAAGTCGGTAAACGCAACCGACCACATGCCGCCAAAGATGGTGTACACCAGCACCACGCCTGCGCCCAAGAAAATGGCTTGGTTCAGCGTAATTGCGCCACCCGACAAGGCGTAAATCACCAAGCCCAGCGCCGTCATTTGCGCCGATGTCCAGCCCAAATACGAGGCCACGATGGCCATACTGGTAATAACCTCGACCGATTGGCCATAGCGTTTTTTATAAAAATCGCCAATGGTCATCAAATTCATGCGGTAAAACAACTTGGCAAAGAACAAAGCTGCCAACACCAAACACACCGATGCACCAAAAGGGTCGCCGGGAATGCCGCTTAAACCGTCTTTGGCAAATGTGGCTGACACCGACAACACGGTTTCTGCGCCAAACCAAGTGGCAAACACAGTGGCCACGTTCATGTACAGCGGTAAGCTGCGGCCCGCCACCATATAGTCGGCAGAAGTTTTAACGCGGCGCGCGGCCAGTAAACCTATGGCGATAGTGACAGCCAAATAAGCGGCTACAAAAATAATCAGTGCATTCACGGCATCTTGCTCCTACAAAGAAGCCGCAATTTTAAGCACAAGGCACAGTCGTTTTTCTGTGGACTTACCCTAAATGTAGGACGTGGTGATGAAACTGCTAATCAGCAGCTGGCCCGCTACCAAAGGCGCAAACGCAGGTACAACTGAATTAACACCAAGCCTAAAACAAAGCCAAGACCGCCGTAGACGATCTTTTGTAGCAGGCTGTTGGTGCGTTTTTGCTCTGCCAAAAGCTCCAGCAAAGCACTATCTTGCGAGCCTTTTTGCTGCTGCAAATAGTCGTGCAGTAAACGGGGCAGTTCAGGCAGCAGCTTGGCGTAGCGCGGGGCTTGCTGCTTGAGCTGTTCGAGCAGCTTTTGTGGGCCAATTTGCTCGAGCATCCATTTTTCTAAGAACGGTTTGGCAGTCGCCCACAGGTCTAGGTCGGGATCTAGCTCGCGCCCCAAGCCTTCAATATTCAGCAAGGTTTTTTGCAGCAGCACCAGCTGCGGCTGAATCTCCACCTGAAAGCGGCGCGAGGTTTGGAACAAACGCATCAGCACCATACCCAAAGACAGTTCTTTGAGCGGCCGGTCAAAATACGGCTCGCAACATGCGCGAATGGCCGATTCCAACTCGTCTACACGTGTAGTGGCAGGTGCCCAGCCGGACTCTATGTGCAGCTCGGCCACGCGTTTGTAGTCGCGCCTGAAAAACGCTGCAAAGTTTTGCGCGAGATATTCTTTGTCCACCTCAGTAAGCGTGCCCACAATGCCAAAGTCAAGCGAAATATAGCGGCCAAAAGTAGCGGGTTCTAAGCTAACTTGGATGTTGCCAGGGTGCATGTCGGCATGGAAAAACCCGTCACGAAACACTTGGGTAAAGAACAAATTGATGCCGTCGTTGGCCAGCTTTTTAATGTCTACACCTGCAGCTAGCAGCTTGTCCATATGGCTAATGGGCACACCCTTCATGCGCTCCATGACGATCACATCGGGGTGACAAAAATCCCAATACATTTCAGGAATCATCACCAAGTTCAAGCCCGCCATGTTGCGGCGCAGCTGAGCCGAGTTGGCCGCTTCGCGCACGAGGTCTAGTTCTTCGTGCAGGTATTTATCAAACTCGCCGACCACTTCACGGGGTTTGAGCCGTTTGCCATCAGCGCTTAAGCTTTCTACCCAGCCTGCCATCATGCGCATGAGGCCTATGTCTTTGTCTATGACTTTGAGCATGCCGGGGCGCACCACTTTGACGGCCACCTCACGGGCCTGGCCCTTCTTATCACGCAGCACAGCAAAGTGTACTTGCGCAATGGACGCGCTGGCAATGGGGGTGCGGTCAAAGCTGACAAAAATATCGTCCACTTTGCGGCCAAACGATCGCTCAATCGTCGCCACAGCAATGTCAGATGCGAAAGGTGGCACTTGGTCTTGCAACAATGCCAGCTCGTTGGCAATGTCGGTAGGCAACAGGTCGCGCCGGGTAGACATGACCTGGCCGAATTTGACAAAGATAGGGCCCAAGCGCTCTAACGCCTCACGCAGCCGCTGGCCACGCGGAGCACGCAAGTTACGCCCCACCGACACGATGCGTGCAATGACTTTAAGCCAAGGCTTTTGAAAACTGGTCAGCACCAGCTCGTCTAGCCCGTAGCGCAAAACAATAAAGACGATAAACGCGCCGCGCCACAGTCGTTGGATCAAACCCATGCTGCCCCTTGCGCCTAAGGGTTAGTTGATGCTGGGGCAGCCGTGCTAGGTGCTGTTGCACCAGCAGGGTTAGCCTTAGCGGGTGCAAATTTTTTCAGCATCTCGCCTGCTTGGCGCAGCGCTTGCATTGCGCTGTGGGCAGGTGCGTCGCCAATAATGCGGCTTAAATCTTCCTCCACGTCCCAGCGCACATGGTCTACCAGCCAGTTCACCTGGGCGGCCAGCTGCACATCACCTTGGATCTGAATGGCGGGTTTGTCGCCGCGCAAAGTGGCTTGTACTAGCGACAGCGGGTTGGTGTCAGTCACCGTCAAGGTCAGGTCTGGCTTACTGCCCTCTGCAGCCAAGTCTAACAAGCCCGCCGGCGTTGCTACTAATTTCATAGCTATCTGAGCAATAGATACTTGGACTACCTGCCCTTTTTGCCTTGAAAGACGGGCCATGGCCTCGTTTTCTTGCTGCAACACGTGGTTAAGCACCAGCACCACACGCTGTTGCACCTCGCGCACTAGCCAGTCGGGCGGTTGCAGCCACACGGGCATTTGCGTGAGGTCTGGTGGAAATGAAAAGGGCAAAGAAAAAGGGGACGATGTGTTCATACGTCCCCTGATTATCACCGCTAGGTGCAGGTTTGTGCGCCTAGGGTTTATGTTGCCTGCAAAGGCAGGTGAATGGGTGGGTTAATGCAGGGCCTGCACACCCGCTACCAACCAGCCACCAGTGCCTGATTTGGACTTGCTCATGTTCCACACCTCGCGGAAGGGGCCTGGGCTTTGTGATGGGTCTTCTTTGATGCTGCCGTTGAATTCGACGCTGGCCAGCCACACAGCATCTAATTCTTCAATACCTAACAGCTTGGCTTCCAAAGCCAACACTTCCGTGTGGTTGATGCCTGCACCGGTGTGTTGCTCACGCTCAGCCAATTGCGACTGAATGTCTTTCAACATATCGTCAGTCATCATCACACGCAGGCTGTTAATGTCAGACTTGTCCCAAGCCGCTTGCAGGGTCACGAAGTTTTGCTTAGCTGAAGCCAAGAAACTATTGGTGTCAAAGTCAGCAGGTATGCCCCAAGACTGTGAGCCCACTAGGCTAGCACTAGCGCCAATGGCCGAGCCGATCATGCTGCCACCGTTTTTAGACGCGTCAAAGGCCATGCTGTTGCGCTCCCAAGGGCGGGCAGATGCATCGTTGCCCACGTTGGACGGGCTGTAACCGGGCTGGGCAGTTGCCGAGCCTGCGCCTTGGAAAGCAAACGGGCTGTTGCCCTGGTTTGAGCCTTGCCCAGCTTGGTTAGCCTGCGCGCGGCGGCGCATAAACCAGCCTACCGCCACCATGATGGCCAAGGCGATCAAACCAAACATTAAAAACTGACCAATTGCACCGCCCAAACCACCCAAACCGAGTGAATTGGCCAGCCAAGCTAAACCCAAGCCAGCGGCTAGGCCACCCAGCATAGCGCCCCAAGGGCGCTTAGGTGCTGCAGCTGCAGCGGGTGGTGTAGCTGGCTTAGCAGCAGCGGCTGCATTAGGCGCAACTGCAGGTGCAGCAGGAGTAGCCTGGTTTTGCGTCACGTTGCTGGATTGTTTGCCCACCGATTTGCCGCCACCCATGCGCTTAGCCTCGGCGTGAACGCCGACGACCAGCAAGGCTGCTGCCAATACCAAAGACCATACTTTCATAATGCCTCCAAGTTCAGCCCATAGGCTGAGAAAAATAACTACCTAAACCAATTGCTGATCACTAGCTTTCTACACAGCGATCAACACCTTTAACACTTGATACCCATATGTAGGGCCACAATCCCGCCTGTCAAGTTATGAATATCCACATGCCCAAAACCTGCGCCTTGCATCATGGTTTTAAGTGTGGCTTGGTCAGGGTGCATGCGAATCGACTCAGCCAAGTACTGATAACTTTGCGCATCCCCAGCAATCAATGAGCCCAATTTTGGCAAAATTGCAAAAGAATACCAATCGTAGGCCCTTTGTAGCGGCTTAGCTACCGTGGAAAACTCTAGTACACACAGCTTACCGCGCGGTTTGAGCACGCGGCACATCTCGGCCAGCGCCTTGTCTTTATGGGTCATGTTACGTAGGCCAAAGGCCACCGTCACCACGTCAAAGTTATTGTCAGCATAGGGCAGCTTTTCAGCATCACACACCATGGTGGGCAAATGTACGCCTGCGTCGACCATCCTATTGCGGCCTACGCGCAGCATAGCTTCGTTGATGTCGGTGTGCACAACTTGCCCAGTCGGCCCGACTTTTTTGGCAAACGACAGTGCCAAATCACCGGTACCGCCTGCAATATCTAACACTTTAGAACCTTGGGTAGCGCCAGACACCAAGATGGTGTAGGCCTTCCAAGCGCGGTGCAGGCCCATCGACATTACATCGTTCATGACGTCGTATTTAGAGGCTACCGAATCAAATACGCCACGCACCTGCCCAGCTTTGTCAGCTTCATCAACAGTTTTATAGCCAAAATGGGTTGAAGTCATGGTATTTACTGCTCAAGCAGCTATGAATTTAGTAGTAAATATCAATGACTGCAGCCAGCGCCGTGCACATGACCACCGGCCTCTACCATGGGCGTATCGCGCGTGGCACCAGCTGCAGCTAAGCGCGCTTCGTATTGCGCAAATAGCTCAGCTTGGTTGATACCTAGGTGGTAGAGGTATTCCCAAGAATACAGCCCACTTTCGTGACCATCGGTAAACACGGGTTTCACAGCGTAGTTGCCCACCGGCTCCATTGATTGCAAGCCCACTAGGCGTTTGCCGGTTTGCAGCGTCTCTTGACCAGGGCCGTGGCCCTGCACCTCAGCGGAGGGTGAGTACACGCGCATCAGCTCTAGTGGGATGTTGAAGCTTGCGCCGTCAGAAAAGCTAATTTCTAACTGGCGCGTTTGTTGGTGCACCGTAATGTCGGTGGGTGTAGGGGTGTCTTTGCTTAAACCTGCCATCTGCTAACTCCGTTTTACCTAATTTATACCAGCACAGCAGCGTGGTGCAGTACACCAAAACCCGCTACAAACAACACCCAGAGGTGAAATATCACACCAAGACGCGCTCAATACCGCCATGGTTCGCAGCCGCCACATACTCGGGCATCCACTGATCGCCCAAAATCTGGTTGGCCATTTCCACCACGATGTAGTCGGCCTCAAGCAAACCGTTGTTCAAGTCGTTACCGAAGCGCGACAAGCCCTGTAGGCAACTGGGGCAGCTGGTCAAAATTTTGGTGTTCTTTTTAGGTGCAATGCCCTGCTCTTTGGCCAGCACGGCCAAATTAGCTTCGTCTTTCAGCAATTCTTCTTCCTTGCGAAAGCGCACTTGCGTAGAAATATCAGGCCGCGTGACGCCCAGCGTGCCTGACTCGCCGCAGCAGCGCTCAGCCTTGATCACCGCGTCGCCCACTAAGGCTTTGACGGTTTTCATCGGGTCTTGCAGCTTCATGGGGCTGTGGCAAGGGTCGAGGTACAGGTACGCACTCTGGCCGGGGCCACTGGTGGGCAAGGTGATATTCTTTTCCAGCAAATACTCATGGATATCGATGATGCGGCAGCCGGGGAATATTTTGTCAAACTGGTAGCCCTGCAGCTGATCGTAGCAAGTACCACAGCTAACCACCACGGTTTTAATGTCAAGATAGTTGAGCGTATTGGCCACACGGTGAAACAGCACACGGTTGTCGGTGATCATCTTCTCGGCTTTGTCAAACTGGCCGCTACCGCGCTGCGGGTACCCGCAGCACAGGTAGCCCGGTGGCAGCACCGTTTGCACGCCTGCATGCCACAGCATGGCCTGTGTGGCCAAGCCTACTTGGCTGAACAAGCGCTCTGAACCGCAACCTGGAAAGTAAAACACCGCCTCAGTCTCTGCCGTGGTGGTTTTGGGGTTACGAATGATGGGTACGTAGTCATTATCTTCAATGTCCAGCAAGGCGCGGGCGGTCTTTTTGGGCAAGTTACCGGGCATCTTTTTATTGATGAAGTGGATGACTTGCTCTTTGATCGGTGCGGTGCCTACGGTAGCGGCGGGTTTGGCAGTTTGCTTTTTGGCCAAGCCGCGCAACACATCGTTGGCCAGGCGCTGGGCTTTAAAGCCTACGTCCACCATAGCGCTGCGCATGAACTTGATCGTCTCAGGGTTGGTCGCGTTCAAAAAGAACATGGCCGCCGCATTGCCGGGTCGGAAAGACTTTTGCCCCATCTTGCGCAGCAGATTGCGCATGTTCATCGACACTTCGCCAAAGTCAATGTCTACCGGGCACGGGCTTAAGCATTTGTGGCACACCGTGCAGTGGTCGGCCACGTCTTCAAATTCTTCCCAGTGCTTTAGGCTGATACCACGGCGGGTTTGCTCTTCGTACAAGAAAGCTTCGATCAGCAGCGATGTGGCTAGAATTTTGTTGCGCGGGCTGTACAGCAAGTTAGCGCGCGGCACGTGAGTGGCGCACACAGGCTTGCATTTGCCGCAGCGCAGGCAGTCTTTCACGCTGTCAGCAATCGCACCAATATCGCTTTGCTGCATGATCAGCGATTCGTGTCCCATCAAACCAAACGATGGAGTGTAGGCGTTGGTCAAATCTGCCAATAGGGCCTGTGGAACAGGTGTAATACCCGTGTTTTTGCCTTGTAGTCCAAGTATTTGTTGCTCAGGCAGCTCTGAATTTCGTAGCAGCTTGCCTTTATTAAAACGTCCCTCGGGGTCTACCTTGGCTTTGTAATCTGCAAACGGCTTGAGCTCAGCATCGCTCAAAAACTCCATCTTGGTGATGCCAATGCCGTGCTCACCCGATATCACGCCGTCTAGGCTACGCGCCAGCGCCATGATGCGCACCACGGCACCGTGGGCGGTTTGCAGCATCTCGTAGTCGTCGCTGTTAACAGGCAAATTGGTGTGCACATTGCCATCACCCGCGTGCATGTGCAGCGCAGCCCACACGCGGCCCTTGAGCACGCGCTTATGGATGGCTTGACATTCTTCGTTGATCTCTTTGAACGCGCCTCCGGCAAATATATTGGCCAAGGGTGCGCGCAGCTGCGTCTTCCAGCTGGCACGCAAGGTGTGGTCTTGCAACTGGGGGAATTTGGTGTCTACATCAGCCAACCAACCTGACCACAGTCTGCGCACTTCGCGCACCAAAGCAATCGCTTGCGCTACGCGGTCACCCAATAGCTCGGCGGATGGAATGTCCATCGCGTCGTCGCCTTTGCCCAGCGGCAGGTTGCCGTTGGCAAAAAATTCCTCCAGCGCGTCGCACAGTTTAAGTTTGTTGCGCAGGCTCAGCTCGATGTTGATGCGCTCAATACCGTCGGTGTACTCGGCCATGCGCGGCAGAGGGATGACCACGTCTTCATTGATTTTGAAAGCATTAGTGTGCTTGCTAATCGCTGCAGTGCGCTTGCGGTCTAGCCAAAACTTTTTGCGTGCCTCGGGGCTGGTGGCGGTAAAGCCTTCGCCGTTGCGTGAGTTGGCAATGCGCACGACTTCAGATGTAGTGCGTGCCACTACGTCGGCATCATCACCGGCAATGTCGCCCACCAACACCATCTTAGGCAAGCCGCCACGTTTGGATTTGGTGGCGTAACCTACGGCCTTTAAATAACGGTCGTCCAAATGCTCCAGGCCCGCTAGCAATACGCCAGTGCGCTTTTGCTCGGCGAACATGAAGTCTTTGATCTCGACAATGCTGGGCACGGCGTCTTTGGCATTGCCAAAAAACTCTAAGCACACAGTACGGGTGTGCAATGGCATTTTGTGCACGATCCAGCGGGCGCTGGTGATCAAACCATCGCAGCCTTCTTTTTGAATACCAGGCAAGCCACTTAAAAACTTGTCGGTCACGTCCTTGCCCAAGCCTTCTTTGCGGAAGGTTTTGCCGGGAATGTCCAGGCGCTCGGTTTTGAGCAGCTTTTTGCCGCCCGCGTCAAAATATTTCAGCTCAAAGCTGGCCAGCTCAGCGTCGTGGATTTTGCCCAAGTTGTGGTTCAGGCGTGTGACCTCGAGCCACTGCGCCTCGGGTGTGACCATGCGCCAGCTCGCCAAGTTGTCTAGCGCTGTGCCCCACAACACGGCTTTTTTACCACCGGCGTTCATGGCGATGTTGCCGCCAATGCAGCTGGCCTCGGCGCTAGTGGGGTCCACCGCAAAAACGAAGCCTGCGCGCTCAGCCGCATCGGCCACGCGCTGGGTGACGACACCGGCTTCTGACCACACGGTGGCCACGGGCGCAGCCAAGCCGGGCAGGCTGACCATTTCCATCTCGGTCATGGCTTCGAGCTTTTCGGTGTTGATAACAGCCGACTTCCAAGTCAGCGGAATCGCGCCGCCCGTGTAGCCGGTGCCACCGCCACGCGGAATGATGGTCAGGCCCAGCTCGATACAGCCTTTGACCATGCCCGCCATTTCGGCTTCTGAATCAGGCGTTAGCACGACAAACGGGTACTCCACGCGCCAGTCGGTCGCATCGGTCACATGGCTTACGCGTGACAGGCCATCGAATTTAATGTTGTCTTTGGCTGTGCACTTGCGCAACATGCTGTTGGTGCGTTTGCGCAGGTCATACACCTGAGCAAAGGATTCGTAGAATTTTTTAACGCAGGCTTTGGCGGCCTCTAGCAGCGCGCCTACGTGGGCATCGCGCGCGGGATCAGCTGCAGGGGTGCGGCGTTTTTCTACTTCGGCTAAACGGTGGTTTAGCGCGTCGGCCAACATTTTGCGGCGCTTGGGGTTGTCTAGCAAATCGTCTTGCAAATACGGGTTACGCTGCACTACCCAAATATCACCCAGCACCTCGTACAGCATACGGGCTGATCGTCCAGTCTGCCGCTCGCCGCGCAGGGTTTCTAATGCGTCCCAGCTACTGGCGCCCAACAAGCGAATGACGATTTCGCGGTCTGAAAACGAGGTGTAGTTGTACGGAATTTCGCGTACGCGCGGGGCATCGGCCGCAATAGCTGTGAGCTGGTGCAAAGGAAGTGGTGCGTTCATGGAGACTTTATTTATCGCCTAGGGTATTCACTAGAAATACATTATCGCGCTGGAAGAGTGCCTTCGTTGCAATTGGGCCACTTTTAACCTTGCCGCTTGGGGTCTTTGCGGGTTTTGGCTCTTTATGCCGTTTCAAGGGGAAGGCTTTTCGCTGGTCTCAGTTTTTTCAGCCTCAGCGTCAGGCGCTTTGCTGGCTTTGATAAAGTACTTGGACGCGAAAATACCTACTTCGTACAAGATGCACATCGGTATAGCCAAAGCCAACTGCGAGATCACGTCGGGCGGCGTAACCACCGCAGCCACAACAAATGCCACCACCACAAAATAGCCTCGAAACTCTTTAAGCTTCTCAATCGTCATGATGTTAAAGCGCGTGAGCAGCATGACGATGATAGGCACCTGAAAGGCAAGGCCAAACGCAATGTACAACCCCAGAATACTCTCAACATAGCTGGCCACATCAGGGGTGGCCGACACTGAGGCAGGGGTGAATTTTTGGATGAATTCAAACATTTTGTCGAGCACGAAGAACTGCACAAACGCAATGCCGGTGTAGGCTAACAAGCTGCCAAACATAATGAGTGGAAAAGCAAACTTCTTCTCGTGGCTGTATAAACCGGGGGCCACAAACATCCACATTTGGTACATCAACCAAGGCAGTGCCAACAGCACAGCGCCCATCATCAATACTTTGATAGGCACAAAAAACGGTGAAAACACGCCTACTGCAATCAGCTTAGAGCCTGGAGGCATGTGCGCCATGATGGGCTTAGCCACCCAGTCGATCAAGCCGCTAGGGCCTGGGTAAATAGCCAAAATAATGGCACCAATGATCAACCCATACACACAGTACAACAACCTGTCGCGCAGCTCCATCAGGTGCGCCACAAAAGGCTGCTCGGTGCCAGCCAGTTCGTCGTCTTTGTTGGGCGTTGTCATGAGGTAAGTTTAGAAAGATCAGCCCACAAAATTAAATGTGATCTGACCCCATTTAAATGGGTTTAGTTGAATTTGACGGGGCGGTATTTGGCCACGCGTGCTGCTCCCGACAGGGCTTTGGTGCGCACGCCGGAGCGGGCTTTGTACCACTGGGGCATGGCACCTACCTTGGTGCGCCACTTCTTTTTGGGGTGCTTGTATTCGGGGAAATATTCTGTGGGGGTGTAGCTGGTGGCGGCCGCATCACCAGTGGCCTCGGACCATGACTTTTCAAAGTCTGAGGCGTTGGTTTGGATAGAGTTTTCAACGTCGCGGGCAGCGCCTTCAACGCCCTCTTTCATCTTTTTGAGTTCTTCCAAGTCCATCGAACGATTGACTTCGCTTTTAACGTCGGCCACATAACGCTGCGCCTTGCCCAGCAGCGCACCCACCGTGCGTGCCACGCGCGGGAGTTTTTCAGGGCCGATCACGATCAGCGCGACAGCGCCGATCAAGGCGATCTTGGAGATGCCTAAGTCAATCATCGTGTTGTCAGACTACTAAGACTTGTGCTTAGCTTCAACGTCGATGGTTTCCTTGGCAGCTGCAGCGGCATTGCTGGCCACTTGGCCTGCTGCGCCTTCGGCTTTATCTGCGGTTGTCTCGCCGCCAGTTTTCATGCCGTCTTTAAAGCCTTTCACCGCGCCGCCGAGATCAGAGCCCATATTTTTGAGCTTTTTGGTGCCAAACACCAAAATGACGATCAATAAAACAATACCCCAATGCCAGATGGAAAATGAACCCATGATTTACTCCTAATGTGTGTCAACACCAACGCAATGATGTGATTTTAGTCTGCCCGAGCCATAACCTTCAAAGTTTGCGCTTTTTAGTTGCTTGCCGCTTGCAAGCGCTTTACAGCGCTTGTCCACTGTTTAGCCATATTTACCCGCGCAGCCAAGGCCTTGGCCCGCCCATCACATGAAAATGCAGGTGTTGCACCTCTTGGCCACCCTCAGCCCCGGTGTTGGTCACAATGCGAAAACCACCCTCGGGGTAGGGTCTGCAGCCCTGCTCTAGCGCTAGCTTGGGGGCCAGTGCCAGCATGCGGCCTAGCAAGGCGGCATTGCCTTCAGCCAAATGCGCCATGCTAATGATGTGGCGCTTAGGCACCATCAAAAAGTGCACAGGTGCCCAAGGGGCATGGTCGTGAAAAGCCAAAATCTCGTCGTCTTCAAAGACTTTGCGGGAAGAGATTTTGCCTTCGATAATTTTGCAAAAAATGCAGTTTGGGTCGGCGCTCATGGGTTGTTAACAGTTTGCAAATAGGTATGTCGAAGATAAAGGGTGGGTTATGGCGCGCGATGGCTGGTAAAACGCAGCCAGCCTTTAATGCAGCGGTACAAGTACCACAGGCCCACAATGCCCGAGGCAATAACGCCGGGCAGTACCAACAAAATATACAGCGGTGAAGTGACGACCAGCCACAAAATAGTCCACCAAAAGGTGCTGATCATGTAGTTATGGTGGGCGACATAAATGGCGTCGGTCTCGTCACCACGCTTGATGTAGTTAATGATCAGCGCGATGACGGCCAAAGTGCCTAAACTGGCCCAAGCCACCGTGTGCATAGCGTACAGCACATGCATGACAGTGCGGTCGCCGTCGCTTTTGGGTTCAAAATCTACATAGTTGGTTTCGGTCATAAAGTCCTCCTAATGCTGCTTAATTACTGGGTCAATAACTTTGAAACGGGCTTTGCAGGTGTTGCTAGCGGGTGTTAAGGGCATGCAGCAAGTTGCACAGTTGAAATTTATTTTTGCTCTGCATCGCGGGCAATAGCTTTACGGGCGGCTTTTTCTTCTAGCCCGCTGGTGCCCACGCGCTTGTCTAGCTCAGCGATGATGTCTTGCGGCCCCAGGCCATAGTAAGTAAGCGCTACCATGCTGTGAAACCACAAGTCTGCGGTTTCGGCGATGATTTTGGCTTTTTGCTCTGCGGTTTGGCCACCGTGGTCTGCGTCTTTACAGGCCATCACCAGCTCGGTGGCTTCTTCGCCAATTTTCTTTAAAAACGCGTCCGGCCCTTTGTGCAGCAGGCGTGCGGTGTAGCTGGCTTCGGGGTCACCGCTTTTGCGGGATTGGAGCACGCTGGCCAGTTGGTCTAAAGAATCGTTGGAGGTCATAAAGCTATTTGTAGATCGAATCGGGATTTTTCAAGACCGGGGTGGTAATTGTCCAGTGCGGCTGCGCGGTCTGCGCATCTTCTAGCTTGCTAAAAAAGCAGCTGTGGCGGCCTGTGTGGCAGGCAATGCCAGGGTCGTGGCCTAGCTGGGTAACCATTAGCAGCAGCACATCGCCGTCGCAGTCCATGCGCATTTCGTGCACGGTTTGCACGTGGCCAGACTCTTCACCTTTAAACCATAGCTTGTTGCGCGAGCGGCTAAAGTACACCGCACGGCCCAGCTCGGCGGTTTTTTGCACCGCCTCGCGGTTCATCCACGCAAACATCAGCACGTCGCCCGTTACGCGCTCTTGCGCAATCACGGGGACTAGGCCTTTGTCGTCCCATTTAATCTCGTTTATCCAGTTCATAGGGTGATTGTGCAGGATTTATGGGTGGATAGACCGTTGCATTGATGCAAGTCAATTGCTATACTATCAGTAGCAAAGTATATAATGAATGCTTGGACTACGTGCAAATTTGGCTACCAAAATGCCTTAAAAACACTTAGTAGCGCTCCTGAGCACCCACGCAGCCTTAGCGCTGCGCTAAACGAGACGCAGCCTTAGCGCTGCGCTAAAACGAGACGCAGCCTTAGCGCTGCGCTAAACGAAACGCAGCCTTAGCGCTGCGCTAAAACGAGACGCAGCCGCATGGGCACGGCGGCTGAGCAGTATGCAGACGTACCGCATCCACCTACAAGCGCACAGGTATACCCCGCGCGTGCATGCGCGCCTTAGCCTGCTGCACGGTGAATTCGCCGTAGTGAAAAATGCTGGCCGCCAGCACGGCATCTGCCCCGCCCTGCTGCACACCGTCGGCCAAATGGTCTAAATTGCCCACGCCGCCAGAGGCGATCACTGGCACGCTGACTGCATCGGCCACTGCGCGGGTCAGCGCCAGGTCAAAGCCGCTTTTGGTGCCGTCACGGTCCATACTGGTTAGCAAAATTTCGCCAGCGCCCATGTGCGCCATTTTGGTGGCCCACTGCACCGCATCTAGCCCGGTGTTTTTACGGCCCCCGTGGCTATAAACATCCCAGCCCTCGCCTACCGGTTGCCCATCGGCGTTCAGGCGTTTCGCATCTTCAGCGCTGCGCTTTTTTGCGTCAATCGCCACCACAATACACTGCGCGCCGTACTTGGCCGACGCGTCGGCTATGACCTGCGGATTGGCAATGGCGGCTGAGTTAAAACTGGTTTTGTCAGCCCCCGCGTTCAGCAGCCTGCGCACATCATCCACCGTGCGCACGCCGCCACCTACCGTGAGCGGGATAAACACCTGTCCCGCCACGGCCTCAATAATCGGCAAAATCAAATCCCGCCCGTCGCTGGTCGCCGTGATGTCTAAAAACGTTAGCTCATCGGCCCCTTGATCGTTGTAACGTGCCGCAATCTCCACCGGGTCACCCGCATCGCGCAGTTCGACAAAATTAACGCCCTTGACTACACGGCCACCGGTCACGTCTAGGCAGGGGATGATGCGTTTTGCGAGCATGATTTGACTTTTACAATTAAATTGACAATACTTATAATTATGACAGAATACAGTTTAATGTCTATCTGATGGATACTAAATATGACCACATTGACCATGTCTGAAAACGGCAGGGTACTAATACCAGCCGCACTGCGCGAGCAATTGGGTTTCAAATCCAATGCCCGTATTTTCATAGAAGTGAAAGATGGCAGCTTGGTATTAACGTCACCAGCGCAGCACTACGCACGCCTGCGGGCCTATTTTGACCAGCATCTGACCCCGCATGTGCCCAAAATACCCGGCCAAGACAGCGTAGACGAATTTATCGCTGAGCGCCGCGCAGAAGCCGCCCGCGAGGATGCCCAGTGATCCATGTTTTAGATTCCTCTGCCCTGTTGGCAATGAGCAAAGGCGAACGCGGCGCTGAATTTGTCATAGAGCTAATCAACTCCAATGACTGCGTGATCAGCAGTGTCAACATGGCCGAGGTGGCTACACGATTGCTGGATTTAGGCCTGCCCGCCCATGAACTACAGCGGGCAGTAGCGCAGTTCGGAGTGGACGTGATTGACTTCAACCAAGAACAGTCACTAGCTTGTGCAGCATTGCGCCCCATGACCAAATTAGCAGGCTTGTCGCTGGGTGATCGCGCTTGTTTGGCGCTGGCCAAGCTGATGGAAGGCGTAGCTGTAACAGCTGATCAGGCCTGGCAAGATGTGCGGATATCGGCGGGGGTAAAGGTGTTGATGATTAGATGAAATCACAATAGTTCAGCGACATTCGCACTGGCGGCTTAGTAAGATATTCCCACGATCAGTGGATGCGCGGTTGGAAAACCGTCTAGTTTCTAAAAGCTCACCTGAGCGAGGTTCACACTGCTTCTTGCAATCTTGCTTGAGTTTTAATTGATAAGCGGTGACGCCCTGCTCGCGTTCCTTGATATCTGATAGCCACAGAAATCCACCTACGGCAATAAAAATTAGCACGCACGATGCCAATATTTTTTGCGTCTTCACGGCGATAGCTTCATGTGAGTTCAACCATCACCCATTCAACTCATCCGCCCGCACCTGCGCCGCCGCAAAATCCAAATCGCCCGAATAAATCGCGCGCCCGCAGATCACGCCTTGTATGCCTTCGCCTTCCACAGCGCACAGCTTGTCAATGTCGGCCATGTTGGAGAGGCCGCCAGAGGCGATTACGGGGATGGTGAGTGCTTGGGCTAGTTTGACGGTGGCTTCGATGTTGATGCCGGTCAGCATGCCGTCGCGGCCTATGTCGGTGTAGATGATGGACTCGACCCCATAGCCTTCAAATTTTTTGGCAATGTCGATCACATCGTGTTTGGTCAGCTTGCTCCAGCCGTCGGTGGCTACTTTGCCGTCTTTGGCATCTAGGCCCACGATGATGTGGCCGGGGAAGGCGGTGCAAGCATCTTGCAAAAAGCCGGGGTTTTTGATGGCGGCGGTGCCGATGATGACGTATTGCAGGCCTGCGTCGATGTAACGCTCGATGGTGTCTAGGTCGCGGATGCCGCCGCCAAGTTGCACGGGGATGTCTTGGCCGACGGCTTTCAAGATGCTTTTGATGGCGGCAAAGTTTTTGGGTTGACCGGCAAAGGCACCGTTCAAGTCGACCAAGTGCAGGCGGCGGGCGCCTTTGTCGAACCAGCTTTGGGCCATGGCGGTGGGGTCTTCACCGAAGGTGGTGGCCTGCTCCATGTCGCCTTGTTTAAGGCGCACGCAATGGCCGTCTTTGAGGTCGATGGCGGGGATGAGTTGCATGGTGCTAAAACGAAGTAGAAGTAAAAGCTTAGAAATAAGAAACCCGGCTAAGGGTTCCAGTGTAGAAAGTTACGGTACAACGCTAAGCCTTGGGCGGCGCTTTTTTCAGGGTGAAACTGGGTAGCAAAAATGTTATCACGCGCAATCGCGGCTGTAAATACTGCGCCGTAGTCGGCCTGGCCTACGCTGTGCTGGGCCTGCGCTGTTTTGGCATAAAAGCTGTGCACAAAATAAAACCAGCTATCGTTGGCCACGTCGCCCCAAATGGCGTGGGGCTGGGCTTGGTGCACGCGGTTCCATCCCATCTGGGGCACTTTAAAGCGGCTGCCGTCGGGCTGAATACGGCCTGCCAGCTCAAACTTATGCACACGGCCAGGAATCAGGCCTAGGCCGGGGGTGTCTTGCTCGTCGCTGTGATCGAGCAGCATTTGCATGCCTACACATACGCCAAACATGGGTTTGTTGTGTGCGGCTTCGAGGACAGATTCTTTCAGGCCCGACTCGTGCAGGCAGGCCATGCAGTCGCGCATAGCGCCTTGGCCGGGCAACACGATGCGCTGGGCTGCGCGCACGTCGTCGGGGCGCTGGGTGATGATGACTTCAAAGCCGGTGTCTTGGGCTGCGGCCTTCACGGCGTTGGCCACTGAGCGCAGGTTGCCCATACCGTAGTCGACGACTGCAACAGTCTTGGTCATATCTTTTAAAACACTAAATGCTATAAATTTAATAGCTATATAAGCAATGAATACTTGGACTATAAGGCTAAAAGGCTGGTAAAACAGGTATTTTAATGCCTGCGCAGGCTACAAGCTGCCCTTGGTGGACGGAATCACACCTGCAGAGCGCGGATCAAGTTCAAGCGCCATACGCACTGCACGTGCAAAGGCTTTGAACACCGTCTCGGCCTGGTGGTGGGCGTTGTCGCCAGTCAGATTATCGATATGCAAAGTGACCAAGGCGTGATTTACAAAACCTTGAAAAAACTCATACGCCAGCTGGGTATCAAACTGGCCTACGCTGCCGGATTTAAAAGGCACGTTCATGTGCAAACCTGGGCGGCCTGAAAAATCAATCACCACGCGGCTTAGTGCCTCGTCTAGCGGCACATAGGCATGGCCGTAGCGTTTGATGCCTTTTTTGTCGCCTACGGCTTTGAACACCGCTTGGCCTAGCGTAATGCCTACGTCTTCTACTGTGTGGTGGCCGTCAATGTGCAGGTCACCTACGGCTTTTATATCTAGGTCCATCAGCCCGTGGCGGGCGATTTGGTCAAGCATGTGGTCGAAAAACCCAATGCCAGTGGACAGGTTGGCGGTCCCCGTACCATCAAGGTTGACCTTGACGGTTATTTGGGTTTCGTTGGTGTTTCTAGTAACTTCAGCGGTGCGGTTCATGGTCATATTGTCGCATTTAGATGGGCTTGAATGAAGTGGGCATGCAGTGCCAAAACAACAACTAGACAAGCAACTTAGTAGGCAAAAGCATCATCTAGCAAAGATAGTTGTTGTTTGACCCATTTTTTAAGCACTTTGTCATCGCGCACCTGCACCACATCCTGCTGCAATGAGGCCACCATGTCTTGCAGGCGCTGAGTTTGAAAGCGCAGGCTGTTGTTCAGACTTTTCTTGCTGACTATGCTGTAACCCAAATCAAACGCTATGTGCACGTGGCCCATGGTGCTGTGATATTCGGCCTGCAGGTCTTTAAGCTGGTTTCTAAGCATGCGGTTAAAGCCGCGCAACTTGTCGTCAGCCATGGCGGCCACCGAGGCGGGGTTAATCTGGTCTACCTCCATTTGCAGGCGCAGCAGTGCCAACAAGTCTTTGCTGTCGTTAGCGGCGTTCACGCGCACCATCAGCTGGTGTTTACGGGTGCGCTCTGCAGGGTCAGTCTCGCGGTCAGGGTGCAGGGCGCTGGCCAGCTTGCGGTAGATAGTGCGCATGGCACTGTGCGCGTCTAACTCTTCTTGCTCGGCTTGTTTTTGTTTGGGCGATTTTTTGCGTTTAGCTTGGCGTGCGGCGTGGGCTTTTATAGCGGCCTCATCATCAGCCTGCATTTTGCGCATCAGCGCTTGGATCATGTCCTCGGTTGACATATCGCCGTCGCCGTCCACTGGCACGCCCATGGCCTGCGCCATAGCACGGTTTAGTTCGGACGAAGTTTCTGGGTCCAGGCCATCTTCTAGTCCATCATCGTCTGCTGCATAACGGTCTGCCACGGCTTGCAGCGCGGGGCTGGGGTCGCCGGCGCCCATCAGTTCATCCAGCAGTATGCAGATCAGCTCTTGTACATCAGCGCACACGCGCTGCGACAGGCCCTTAGGTGTTTGCAGGCGCTGGTCTAGATAATGCACCAGCTGCTCTTGCAGCTCGTACACCTGCTGGCGCAGGGGCGCTAGCTTGGCGGCGCGCTCGTTGCTGTGCGCTGCGGCCAGGGTTTTAAGGTTATCTAGTTCTTTACTTTGTTTTTCAATTTTTTCTAGCAACTCATTGAACAGCTGGTGCTCAGGGCCTTGATTGTGCGCAGAAATGGTCAACGCGTTTAATGCATCAGCGTTTGGAGCACCGTCTAGTGCGCTGGCTGCTGCGTTTTGAACTCCACTGCCGTCGCTCAACTTCGAAAATGATTTTTTAGCTTTTGCCATGACGTGGTTAAACCTGCTTGATACAGCTACCCATGATGTTTACGCACTCAGGCTATCTTGCAGCGCTTTCAACAGCAACTGGTTTTCTGCAGGTGTGCCTACAGATATGCGCAGGGTGTTGGCTAGCAGTGGGTGCATCTTGCTTACGTTTTTTACCAGCACGCCACGTTGCTTGAGGCCTTCAAACACCCCAGCTGCATCTGCCACGCGCACGAGAAACATATTGGCATCGCTTTTGACGGGTTGCGCACCGGGTACCTTAGCAATTGCTGCTAAAAGCATAGCACGCTGGGCAATAATCTCTTGGGCTTGTTGGGTAAATTCTGCTTTATTTTCCAGCGCAAACAATGCGCATTCGCAATTGAGCACGCTGATGTTGTAGGGTGGGCGCAGCTTGTCCACTTCGTTAATGATTGCTGCCGGGCCAGTCATATAGCCCAGCCGCACACCCGCTAGGCCAAACTTGCTGAGGGTGCGCATCAGCAGCACATTGGCATTTGCCTCAGGCGCAGCGTGAATGTGGGTGATCCAGCTTTTGCTGCTAAACGGCTGGTACGCCTCGTCCATCACCACCATGCCGCCATACTGGGCGCAGGTCGCAATGATGTTTTTAATCGCGCCCTCGTCCCACAAATTGGCCGTGGGGTTGTTAGGGTAGGCAATGTAGGTGATGGCGGGCTTTTCTTTTTCAATCGCCGCCAACATCGCAGGCTCGTCTAGCTCAAAACCCGCCGTCAATGGCACGCCAATAAACCGCAAGCTCTGCAACTGCGCGCTCATGGCATACATCACAAAGCCTGGCAGTGGGGCAAGGATTTTGGCATTGGATAACTGATTTGAACCCGCCTGCGCGGGCGTGGCGCACGCCATGGCCAGTAGCGAGATCAACTCATCCGACCCGTTGCCCAGCATCAGGGCGTAGCCTGCTGGCACCTGCGCGTAGCTGCGCAACTGGGTTTTTAAATCTTCAATGCGCGCACCTGGGTAGCGGTTAATGGCCAACTTACCTAGCCGCTCGCCCAGCTTAGCCTGCAGCGCAGGTGGCAAGGTGTATGGGTTCTCCATCGCGTCCAGCTTCACCATGCCAGCAGAATTTTGGATAGCGTAGGCGTGCATAGACTGCACGTCACGGCGGATGTGGGAAAGAATTTGAGACTGTGATGTGGGGCTCATGCGAGATCGTTCAGTAGTTCTATCGAGGACACAAAGGGGTTAATCACCTGCACGGCGCCGTAGCGTTGGTCGTGTGCCATGTCTTCGCTCAGCACATAGCGGCAGCCCAAGTGCTGTGCAGCGGCAATCATCAGGCTGTCCCAGTAATGCAGTCCATAGCGGCTTTCTACGGCCCAAGCTGACTCCACAGTAGCATGGTCAATTTGCCAAGGCTGCCACAGCTCATAACGACGCACCTCAGCCCGTGCATCGCCCGCAGGCATTGGCGGCTTGATCTTACGCGTCACGTTGACATAAAACTCATTGAGCACCTGCGAACTCACCCGGCCTATACCACGCGCCCACAATACGCCTAGCCATTGCAAAGCCTTCTCGCGCTTGACCAGGTCAGCCCCATCTTCGCTATAAATCAGGATATTGGTATCGACAAACACGCTGCTCATAGACTGCGATCGTAAAGGTCTGCCCGCTTAGCGTAGGCGCGGCCGTCAGACCGCCAAGTACGGTCTTTGTTAGCCCAGTCATGCGCTGCGCGTTGGTACGCGTCGGTCAAGCGCATCTTGTCCGCCAGCATTTCGCCTACCAAACGAGATACGCTGGTATTGCGCTTGGCAGCCTCAATGCGCGCCCACTCTAATGCCGAGTCTTCTACGGTAATAGTTACGTTTTTCATAATCGAATAGTAACACGATTTTCGTGTTGCACGATTTTCGTGTGAATTAGCAACCTACTTTTTGAACAAATGCAGCATTAACAGGCAAACTCATAGTCGGGACATCTTTTCGCTCTAGAAGTTCTTTGTATATTGGATCGATAGATAAACTCACACAATCGCCCATTTTGAAAGTCTTATTCAACGGGAGGATTAGCGAGAGTTGTGGCGAGATCACTACTAAAACTGTACTTACACCGCGATTACCTGTGTTTGAGTCTAATGCTCGCGCAAAGAAAACACCACTAAGTCCAGCAACTCCATATGCAGCGCCGGACTGCGCATTACTTAATCCTGTATATGGAACAGCTGAGACATCCCCAATCATTCCCTTAAGTTCAATCGCGTTAGTAGGCTTGGTTTCCAGTTCGACAACCGCACACCCACAGAATAAAAATACACACACTGACATCAGTAATAATTTACATCTCATTAACATAGCGTTTATATATTGAAATTTATTTGAGAATCAACCGCATCTCCGCCGCCCGCGCATGCGCCTGCAAGCCTTCGCCATACGCCAGCTCTGCCGCAATCTTGCCCAGCACTTGCGCGCCCTGCTCGCTCACTTCAATCAAGCTGCTGCGTTTTTGAAAGTCGTACACGCCTAGCGGGCTGCTAAAGCGGGCGGTGCCGCTGGTGGGTAGTACGTGGTTGGGGCCTGCGCAGTAGTCGCCCAAGCTCTCTGAGGTGTAGGCACCCATGAAGATAGCGCCAGCGTGTTTGAGCAGTGGCTCCCACTGGCTGGGCTCTTTGCTGCTAATTTCTAAATGCTCGGGCGCTATGCGGTTGCTGATGTCGCACGCCTCTTGCATGCTACGCGTGTGGATGAGCGCGCCACGGTCGTTCAGGCTTTTGGCGATGATGGCTTTGCGCGGCATGTCAGGCAGCAGCTTGGTGATGCTGGCTTGCACGGCTTGTATATAGGCCATGTCGGGGCACAGCAAAATGCTTTGCGCTAGCTCGTCGTGCTCGGCTTGGCTGAACAGGTCCATCGCCACCCAGTCGGGCGGCGTAGTGCCGTCGGCAATGATCAAAATCTCACTGGGCCCAGCGATCATGTCGATGCCCACCATGCCAAACACATGCTTTTTGGCGCTGGCGACATAAGCGTTGCCTGGGCCGGTGATTTTGTCGACTTTAGGAACGGTGGCTGTACCGTAGGCCAGCGCGGCCACGGCCTGCGCGCCGCCGATGGTGAAGGCCCGCGTTACGCCTGCAACATAAGCAGCTGCCAGTACCAGCTCGTTACGCTCGCCTTGCGTGGCTGTAGTTGCGCCGCTACCGCCTGTGGCAATGCTGCCGCGCACTGGCGTGGGCACCACCATAATGATTTCTTGCACGCCTGCTACGTGGGCGGGCACAGCGTTCATGATGAGACTGGATGGGTAGCTGGCTTTACCACCTGGAATGTAAATGCCTACGCGGTCTAGAGGGGTCACTTTTTGGCCCAGCAAGGTTCCGTCTTCGTCGCGGTAGCTCCAGCTTTCACCGTTGGCTTTCTTCTGTGCCTCGTGATAAATGCGCACGCGCTTGGCAGCCGCTTGCAGTGCTTCACGTTGTGCTGCTGGCAGGCCATCAAAGGCGGCTTTGAAGTCGGCCTGTGTCAGCTCAAGCTGCGCCATGCTGCTAACTGCCAAGCCGTCGAACTTGGCTGTGTACTCCAGCACTGCGGCATCGCCGCGCTGCCTGACATTGGCCAAGATAGCGGCTACGCGCTGCTCAATGGCTGCGTCGGTATCTGCAGACCAGTGCAGTTTGTCCTTGAATTGCGCTTCAAAGTCGGCATTGGCCGTAGAAAGAATTACTGGTGCAGCGACTAAAGTCATAGCAATCTCAATTTAAGGTTTTACCGCGCGTGAAAAAGCGTCAATCATTGGGCGAATGCGCGCTTGTTTGAGTTTAAGCGAGGCTTGGTTGACTACCAAGCGCGAGCTAATCTCCATGATTTTTTCAACTTCAATCAAGTGGTTGGCTTTTAGCGTATTGCCAGTCGACACCAGATCGACAATGGCATCTGCCAAGCCCGTGAGTGGAGCCAACTCCATGCTGCCGTACAATTTGATCAAATCTACGTGCACGCCTTTGCTGGCGAAAAATTCGCGTGCAATCGCGACGTATTTGGTGGCCACACGTAAACGCGCCCCTTGCTTAACAGCTGCGGCATAGTCAAAATCAGCACGCACAGCCACACTGATACGGCATTTAGAAATATTCAGATCAAGTGGCACATACAAACCTTGTTGGCCAGTTTCTAACAAGGTATCTTTGCCCACCACGCCCAGGTCAGCACCACCATATTGCACATAGGTAGGCACATCGCTAGCGCGCACCATCACTATGCGTACATCGGCTTGGTTGGTAGGCAAAATAAGTTTGCGAGATTTTTCAGGGTCTTCTAGCACTTCAATGCCTGCGGCGCTGAGCAGCGGCAGAGTTTCTTCAAAGATACGGCCCTTTGATAACGCGAGCGTGATCATGACACTCTTTCGATATCTGCACCAATACCACGCAGCTTGGCTTCCATGCGGTCGTAGCCGCGGTCAAGGTGGTAAATACGGTCAATCAAGGTTTCGCCGTCAGCTACCAAGCCGGTGATGACTAAAGAAGCGGATGCGCGCAGGTCAGTGGCCATCACAGTTGCGCCCGATAGCTTGGTTACGCCTTCGATCACAGCCACTTTGCCTTCGGCTTGAATTTTTGCACCCATACGCTGCATCTCGGGTACATGCATAAAGCGATTTTCAAAAATCGTTTCTGTCACGTTGGCCGAGCCTTCAGATATCACGTTCAGCGCCATAAATTGCGCCTGCATGTCGGTAGGAAAGCCAGGGTATTCTGTAGTGCGAAAGCTCTGCGCTTTTAAACGGCCCGATGAAGTGATGTGAATGCCGGGCACAGTATGTGCGCCCTCGGTTAACACCACTGCTTCTACTTTAGCGCCTGCTTCACGCAGCTTGTCAATCACGGCATCCAAATGGTCCACACGGCCATGCTTTAACACAACATCGCCGCCAGTAGCTGCCACGGCGCACAAGAAGGTGCCGCATTCAATGCGGTCAGCCACGACAGAGTGCGTGCAGCCGTGCAATTTTTCAACGCCTTGAATGCGAATTTTGCTAGTGCCGTGGCCTTCTATTTTTGCGCCCATCTTAATGAGCATTTCAGCCAAGTCAGTGATTTCGGGTTCTTGTGCAGCGTTTTCCAGCACTGTCTCGCCTTCGGCCAAAGCTGCAGCCATCATGAAATTTTCGGTACCTGTGACGGTAATCATGTCGGTGGTGATGCGGGCACCTTGCAGGCGCTTCAAGCCTTTGGGCAGCTTGGCGATCATGTAACCGTGCTCCACCACAATCTCAGCACCCATGGCTTGCAGGCCTTTGATGTGCTGATCCACCGGGCGCGAGCCAATCGCGCAGCCGCCGGGCAATGACACCGTGGCCTCGCCAAAGCGGGCCAACAATGGCCCCAGTGCCAGCACCGAGGCGCGCATGGTTTTAACCAACTCATAGGGGGCCTCGGGCGACGATAGATTGGCTGCATTCACAATGACCGAGCCGTCAATTTGCGGCTGGGCATCCACGCCCATATTGCGGATGAGCTTGAGCATGGTTTTGACATCTTGCAACTGCGGCACATTGAGCAGCGTGACAGGGTCAGCAGTCAGCAGCGTGGCGCACAGCTCAGGCAAGGTAGCATTTTTAGCGCCGGAAATCAGCACCTCACCATGCAGGGTTTTACCGCCGCGAACTAATAATTTATCCATGATTTAGTAAATTTTAAGACGCAGGTTTTAAACCTGCAAAGCTGCCCATTCGGCAGGGGTGTGGGTTTTCATCGACAAAGCATGCACTTCGTCGTTACGAATTTTTTCGCCTAAAGTAGCGTACACCGCTTGGTGGCGCTGGATCAAGCGCTTGCCGTCAAAAGCAGGCGACACTATCACAGCGCTCCAGTGGCGGCCATCGCCATCGACCTCTAGGTGGTCACAGGCTAGCCCTTTGGCGATGATGGAGTGAAGTTGTTCTGCTGTCATAAATTTATCCACGAATTTTGTAGCCAATGCGCAGCAGGTGCACTGCAATGGCGCTGACCATCACAAAGGCCGTACCCACAATGCCCAGGCTCAACCAAGGCGACACATCGCTAACACCAAAAAAACCATAACGAAAACCGTCAATCATGTAGAAGAACGGGTTGAGATGGCTCACCGTCTGCCAAAAGCTGGGCAGTGAATGGATAGAGTAAAAAACACCGCTCAAAAACGTCATAGGCATGATGATGAAGTTTTGGAATGCTGCCATTTGGTCAAACTTTTCGGCCCATAAGCCTGCAATCAATCCCAAAGCCCCCAGCATAGCGGCGCCCAGAACACCAAATACAAGTATCCACAGCGGGGCTACAAAACTAGGCTGGCCAAACCAGTAGGTTACTGCCAGTACTCCAGCGCCTACAGCTAAGCCGCGCACTACAGAGGAGCCCACATACGCGCAAAACCAGCTCCAGTGGCCCAGCGGCGTGAGCAACACAAAAACTAAATTGCCCATGATTTTGCTTTGAATCAAGCTGGATGAGCTGTTGGCAAAAGCGTTTTGCAGCACACTCATCATCACCAAGCCAGGTACCAAAAACGCGGTGTAGGCGACTGAGTTATAGACTTTCACGTTGTCTTGCAGCACATGGCCAAAAATCAGCATGTACAACACGGCTGTGAGAATCGGAGCGCCTACGGTTTGAAAGGCGACGCTCCAAAAGCGCATGACTTCTTTATAAAAAAGTGTTTGCCAACCCGTCACGATATGACCCCCACCTTTGTCACTGCGTGTACTACACTGCCCCCCCAAGGGGCCTTGGCACTGCCCCCCCAGGGGGCCTTCGCGCTTTGGAGCGGTCCGGCAGCGCTCATTTGTTAGCTCCCATTACATCTAAAAATACGTCTTCTAAATCAGCTTTTCTAATTTCAACATCGTGCGCTTCTAGGCCCGCTTGGCGTACAGCAGCTAAATAGTGTTCAATTTCTGCAGCGTTGTGCGCAGGAAACTGCACAATGCGACCTGTAATACGCGCCTTGTCTGCCAGCTCTTTAGGTAGTTCGCTATCAATCTTAAAACGCAGCACGTTTGACGATGCAGCTTTGAGCAGCTCAGACGTTTGCGCCAACGCCACTACCTTGCCTTGCTTAAGCATAGCAATGCGGCCACACAGCGCCTCAGCTTCTTCAAGGTAATGCGTGGTCAACAGCACGGTACTGCCTTGCTTATTGAGTTTGGCAATAAACTGCCACAGTGTTTGGCGCAGTTCTACATCTACACCAGCAGTGGGTTCGTCCAACACGATGACCGGAGGTTTGTGCACTAGCGCCTGCGCTACCAACACACGGCGCTTCATGCCGCCTGATAGCTGGCGCATATTGGAGTTAGCTTTGTCGGCTAAGCCCAAGCTGTGCAATAGCTCGTCAATCCATGCATCGTTATTTTTAACGCCAAAGTAGCCAGACTGGATGCGCAGAATATCGCGCACATTAAAAAACGGATCAAACACCAGCTCTTGTGGCACTACGCCCAGCTTGCGGCGGGCGTTGGCATAGTCTGTGCGCACATCGTGGCCGTGCACGCTAATGCTTCCTGAGGTAGCGCTGGTCAAGCCAGCCAGAATACTGATTAAGGTCGTTTTGCCTGCGCCATTGGGCCCAAGCAAACCAAAAAACTCACCGGATTCGATGTTGAGGCTTACATCGTCGAGCGCTTTGAGCGTTCCACGTGGGCCTGTGTATTGTTTTGTGACGGATTGGACTGAAATGGCGCTCATGAACCCTCAATTGTAGGGCTTAGGCTGCGCATTGCCGCTCTAGGGGCAAGTTGTTTTAGGGCGCTGCAGGTAATAGTTCAGCCACGCCATACATACTGGCCAAGGCGCGCAGCTTGGGCGGCAGTGCCCGTACTGAGAATGTTTTGCCCACCACCTGCGCCTCACGACGACAGTTAAGCAGCACTGCCAAAGCAGAAGAGTCAAACTTGGTAAGAGCCGACGCATCGGCCACCACAGCCGGATCGCTCTGCTGCAGGGCTTGCACCAGCATGTGCGCGCAGCTGCGCGCATTGCTGTGGGTGATTTCTGCAGGAAGCATCAACATAACTTTGGCTTGTGGTGGGTAATTTCTTAGCTTTTTACTTTTTAGCGTTTTTGTTGCGCTCAGACAGCTTAGCAACCAATCCATCCACGCCAGTAGCACTGATTTCTTGGGCAAACTGGGCACGGTAGGTTTCTACCAGCCACACCCCCAGCACGTTCAGGTCATAAATTTTCCAACCAGTCGCTGCTTTTTCCATACGATAGTCCAGCTGGATGGGGTCGCCACGGCCTTTAACCTCGGTACGCACAATCACTTCGGTGTCCTCTGGGGCTGAGCGCAGGGGCTTCATATTGATGGTCTGGTCTTTGACTTCAGACAAAGCGCCAGAGTAAGTGCGCACTAACAGTACTTTAAATTCTTCCTGCAGGCGTTTTTGCTGCTCAGGTGTGGCTTGGCGCCAGTTGCGGCCTACGGCAGAAGCCGTCATACGCGCAAAGTTCACGTTAGGCATGATTTTGCTATCGACCAAAGCTATCACCTTAGAGGTGTCACCACTTTGGATGCCTTTATCGGTTTTGATAGTCTCAAGCACTTCGCTGGACAAGCGCTTGATCAGCACATCAGGTGCCTCTGGTGCTTGGGCCATGGCTGCGCCAGCGCAGAGCAACCCAGTGCTTAACACAGCAGAACTAACAACAGCAAACCAACGGCGGTTCATCAACATAATTTCTTTCTCCAGCGGCATATGCCGTACATCGATAACGTTATCCTAGGTGTTTAGGACGACAAATTGTGGGGGCAAGCGTATCAGACGGTAGCAGTTGTGATGAATCACACAGTTTGGCCGTTTCTGATAACAGGGGTTACTTTACTTACGGGCTGCGGGGCAGCAATTAAGGGCGGTTTTAAGGGGTTTTGGCTAGCTCAGCGCCAGCAGATGGTACGGCAAAAGGTACCAGAGCAAGGCCTGCATCAGGAGTGGTTACCGAAGATGTTGGTGTCGCTGCTGGCGATGTAGACGGTGAAATCAATGGTTTCGCGGCTTCGGGCTCTTTGTCAGTGTCTTTATAGGAGTCTTTGTCAGCATCTTTATCGTCGTCTTCAGACTCTGGCTTGTTAGCAGACCTTGCAACGTCAGCATTGCGCTTGGCTAAAAACGCGTCGCGGGTGAAACTGTATTTGTCTAACGCAGCATCATCTAATAAATTGCCCAGGCGCAAAAAGTTAGCACGGGTGTTGACCACGCGCAACCCGGTGGTGGCAAAACGGTCGCGTGCAGGGGAGATGCGTGAGACGGGGTCGTAGCTGGCCTCGGTCAAAATCGTCAGGCTATCGCGTATGGTGGATGGGCCAAACAAAGGCAACACTAAATAAGGGCCTGAGGGAACGCCCCAACGGCCCAGCGTTTTGCCCAGGTCTTCGTTGTGTTTAGGAATGTTCATTTCGCTGGCAATATCCAGCACACCGCCCAAGCCAAAAAAGGTGTTGACGTTAAAACGCATTAAGGTTTCAAGTGCTTTTTGCGGGCGCAGCTGCAATACGCTGTTGACAAACGTCCATGCGTCTGACAAATTGCTAAAAAAGTTAGTGACACCAGAGCGCACAACAGTGGGGGTCACCGCAACGTAGGCCGTGGCCACGGGCTTGAGCACTACTTTATCTAGCCCATCATTGAATGAAGTGACGCTTCTGTTAAACGGCTCTAATGGATCTTTGGGGTTCGCGTTAGGCCCCGTGGCGCAACCCACTAGCAAAGCGGCCAGCGCCAGCGCAGTGCAGCGCAGCCACAGACGTGCCAACAAGTTAGGCGAGGTCATTTTTTAGCCCCACCCGACGCTGGCGTAGCTGGGCCGTCGGCTGCTTTGCTGTACAAGAACTGCGAAATTAAATTTTCTAACACCACTGCGGACTGGGTGGATTTAATCGCATCGCCAGAGGCTAAATTTTTATCGTCAGCGCCCGCTTCAATACCTATGTACTGCTCGCCCAACAAACCGCTGGTGAGAATTTTCATCGAGCTGTCTTTGGGAAAGACATATTTGCTTTGCATCGCCAGTTGGACTTTGGCTTGGTAAGACTTGTCATCAAAACTGATGGAGTCCACACGGCCCACCACCACACCTGCGCTTTTAACCGGCGCGCTGGATTTGATGCCGCCGATGTTGTCAAACTTGGCGGTAATCAGGTAAGTGGAGTCCAAGTTAAAGCTAAGCAGATTGCCCGCCTTAAGTGCCAAAAACAGCAGTGCAGCGCCGCCAATCAACACAAACAAACCTACCCAAAAATCATTGCTTGAGCGTTGCATACGCTTCCCCTTTATTTGAGAATCTCAAAAATCGAAAACACTAAATCGAAAACACTAAATCGAAAACATCAACGCGGTCAAGATAAAGTCCAGTGCTAACACTGCCAAACTCGCCACCACCACGGTGCGCGTTGTAGCGCGCGATACACCTTCGGGCGTAGGCAAGGCTTCATAGCCTTGCTGCAAGGCCACAAACGTGACCACCACGCCAAACACCACGCTTTTAATAAACCCGTTGCCCACGTCGCGCCACACATCTACGCCGCCTTGCATTTGGCTCCAAAACGCACCGCCGTCCACGCCGATCATCAGCACACCGACAACATAGCCACCCAAGATGCCCACTGCGCTGAACACCGCTGCCAATATCGGCATGGCAATCACGCCAGCCCAAAAGCGCGGGGCCAATATGCGACGCACGGGGTCAATAGCTGTCATTTCCATGTAGCCAAGCACTTCATCACGTTTCATGATACCGATCTCAGCCGTCAGCGCAGTGCCTGCGCGACCTGCAAACAATAGAGCGGTGACCACGGGGCCAAGTTCCCGCACCAAGCTTAACGCCACCAGCAAACCTAGGGCCTCAGATGCGCCATAGCGCTGCAAGGTGTAATAACCCTGCAAAGCCAGCACAAAACCCACGAACAAACCGCTGACTGAAATGATGAGTAGCGAATAATTGCCCAAAAAGTGAATTTGGTCGCGCACCAAGCTAAAGCGCTTGAGCGTGGGCCCCAACAATGCCATCAAGCGCACAAACAAACGTGCGCCATAGCCCCAATCGGAGAGCTTGCAGCGCAGCCCATAACCTACATCGCTTGGCTTGTACCAGCTCATCGCCCACCTCCAGCATGCGATGAGGCTTGAACCACGCCAGAGCCAAAATCTTGCTCCACCGTGTTACCGGGGTAATGAAAGCGCACCGGGCCATCGGCTAGTGCGTTGACAAATTGGTGCACCAGCGGGTCGGTGCTGTGGCGCACTTCGTCAGGAGTGCCCTGCGCAGCAATCTTGCCGTTGGCAAGCACAATGACTTGGTCGGCAATGCGGAAGGTTTCTTCTAAATCGTGCGACACGATGATGCTGGTCAGACCCAGCACATCGTTCAGGTCACGTATCAAACGTGCCGCTGTGCCTAGCGAAATAGGGTCAAGCCCGGCAAAGGGTTCGTCGTACATCACCAGCTCGGGGTCTAGCGCGATAGCGCGGGCCAGTGCCACACGGCGGGCCATGCCGCCGCTCAGCTCGCTGGGCATCAGGCCTTGCGCGCCGCGTAGGCCCACGGCGGTGAGCTTCATCAGCACAATGTCTTTGATCAAAGCATCGGTCAAATCGGTATGTTCGCGCAGTGGAAAAGCCACATTTTCAAATACTGTTAAGTCAGTAAACAAAGCGCCAAACTGGAACAGCATGCCCATGCGCCTGCGCAGTGCGTACACACCTTGCGAGTCCATGGTGCCGATATCGCTGTCTTCAAACAGCGCTTGGCCTTTTTGCGCTTTAGCTTGGCCGCCAATCACACGCAGCACTGTGGTTTTGCCGCCGCCTGATGCACCCATCAAGGCTGTGACTTTGCCGCGCGGCACGGTAAAGCTGACGCCGTCCAAAATCATGCGCTCGCCGTAACCGAAGCTCAAATTTTTGAACTCGATCAGGGGGCTGCTGTCAGGCAAGGAAGGTGATGGTGAAAGAGAAACTGAATCCATAAAAAACAAAAAGCCGGAACATGTCCGGCCCTTGATCATAATTGAATTCACACACTGTCTGTACCCCACCGGGGGCTGGGGTGTAAACCTAGTGTGAAATTAGCCCAAACACAGCCCAGTGTACGGGCCACCGCTGCTGCCAAGCTTAAGACTCGCTGATAAAGTATGAAACATGTATTTTAGGCATCAAACAATGCTGTAGTCCAAGTATTTATTACTCATGCAGCTATGAAAATAATAGTGGATAGTAGGTTAGATTTCAACCAATAGCTGCTGCAACTTAAACTTCCAAAATCCAATTTAACGTGGCAAGTCGCTAAAACCCATCAAAAATTCATCAATCGAGCGCGCTGCCTGGCGGCCCTCGCGAATGGCCCAGACCACCAAGCTTTGGCCACGGCGCATGTCGCCTGCGGCAAACACTTTGGGCACGTTGGTGGCGTAACCGCCGGTAAAGTCAGTGCTCGCTTTGGCGTTGCCACGGGCGTCTTTGTCGATACCAAAGGCATCCAAAATCGGGCTGACCGGGGCGGTAAAGCCCATGGCCAAGAACACCAGATCGGCAGGGTAGGTTTTTTCGCTACCAGGGACTTCGACCAGTTTGCCGTCTTTGAACTCGACATGCACGGTTTTCAGGGCGGTGAGTTTGCCTTTTTCGCCAATAAACTCTTTGGTGGAGATCGCAAACTCACGCTCGCAGCCTTCTTCGTGGCTCGACGAGGTACGCAGCTTGGTAGGCCAATAGGGCCACACCATGGGCTTGTTTTCCATCTCAGGCGGCATGGGCATGACCTCAAACTGCGTCACGCTGACGGCGCCATGGCGGTTGCTGGTGCCTACACAATCGCTGCCCGTGTCGCCGCCACCAATCACGATCACATGTTTGCCATCGGCACGGATTTGGTCTTTGAACTTATCACCAGCATTCACTTTGTTTTGCTGCGGCAAAAATTCCATAGCAAAGTGCACGCCTTGCAGCTCGCGGCCGGGCACGGGCAGGTCGCGGCTTTGCTCGGCACCGCCGGTCAGCAGTACTGCGTCAAAATCTTTTTTCAGTTGCTCGGGGCTGATGGTTTCTTTCGCCCAATTAGTCACTTTGCTGTCTTTGCCCAAGTCTGCTACCAGCACGCCGGTTTTGAAGGTCACGCCTTCGGCTTGCATTTGCTCTACGCGGCGGTCGATGTGGATTTTCTCCATCTTAAAGTCAGGAATGCCGTAGCGCAGCAGGCCGCCTACGCGGTCGTTCTTCTCGAACAAGGTCACGTCGTGGCCAGCGCGGGCCAGCTGCTGGGCTGCAGCCATGCCTGCGGGGCCAGAGCCAACGATGGCGACTTTTTTACAGGTTTTGTGATGTGCCAATTGCGGTTTCACCCAGCCCTCGGCCCAAGCGCGGTCAATGATGGCGTGCTCTATGGATTTGATGCCAACAGCGTCGTCGTTGATGTTGAGCGTGCACGCTGCTTCGCACGGGGCGGGGCAAATGCGGCCGGTGAACTCTGGAAAGTTATTGGTGCTGTGCAGCACAGTGATGGCGTTTTTCCAGTCGCCTTGGAACACCAAATCGTTAAAGTCTGGAATGACGTTGTTCACTGGGCAGCCGTTGTTGCAAAACGGTGTGCCGCAGTCCATGCAGCGCGCGCTTTGCTTTTTGGCGTCTACATCGCTTAAACCGATGACAAACTCTTTGTAGTTTTTTACGCGCTCGGGCACAGGCTTGTAGCCTTCTTCAACGCGTTCAAATTCTAAAAATCCGGTGGCTTTTCCCATGATGGTTTACTCTTTAGTGGGTCAATGTCAATATCTAATTACTATTTAATTACTATTAATTTAATAGCTAACTAATCAATAAATACTTGGACTACAGTGCTATTTCATTGGTAAATTTGCTTACGCAGCCACTTTGGCAGCCTTGGCAGCCATTTCGCCCAGTGCGCGCTTGTACTCTAGCGGTAGCACCTTGACAAACTTGCCGCGCTGCTCTGCCCAGTTGTCCAAAATCTCACGGGCGCGCAGGCTGCCGGTCCAGCGGTGGTGGTCTTCTACCAGCTTTTTCAAGATCGCATCGTCGCTGGCAGGCACACCGTCGCTGCCTTTGTGCAACGGGTCGGTTTGGTCGGCTGCCGCCGTCACCTTGCCCAAGCCCACCATGGCTGTGTTGCAGCGCTTGGCAAACTGGCCGTCTGCGTCATACACATAGGCCACGCCGCCGCTCATGCCCGCAGCGAAGTTGCGGCCGGTTTTACCCAGCACGGCTACGGTGCCACCGGTCATGTATTCGCAGCCATGGTCGCCTGTGCCCTCGACTACGGCGGTGGCACCCGACAGGCGCACGGCAAAGCGCTCGCCAGCCACGCCGCGCAGATAAGCTTCACCTTCAGTTGCGCCGTACAGCACGGTGTTGCCCACGATGATGTTCTCCGTCGCGTTGCCTCTAAAGTCAATGCTCGGGCGCACGATCACGCGGCCGCCTGATAAGCCTTTGCCGGTGTAGTCGTTGGCCTCGCCAATCAAATACAGCGTGATGCCGCGCGCCAAAA
>JAYTPK010000008.1:0-24488 GCA_043747295.1 Polaromonas sp.
GCCGTGGCGCTGGCGCTGTTGGTGAAGCTCACCGTGGCGGTGACCACCGAGCCGCCTGGCGCGTTGGCCGGCAGGTCAATGGCGGTGGTGACATCGGCAAAACTGACGGTGACAGTCGCAGTGGAGCTGTTGTTGCTTAGGGTTGAGTCAGTGGTGCCCGGCGGCGGGGTGACGCTAGCGACGTTAAACAAACTACCACTGGCGTTGCTGGCCACAGTGACTTGGAAGGTGACGGTAGCACGGACACCGTTGGCCAGCGTGCTGCTGCCACTGATAGCAGTACCTGCGCCGTTAGCGACAGCAGTGATGCCTGCGCTCGGCGCAATATTAGTAATAGTACCTAAGCCTGCTGGCAGGGTGTCGGACCAGCTGGCGCCGGAGACTGGGCTTGGCCCGTTGTTGACGATCACGACCGTGTAGGTAAAGCTGCTGCCCGGTGTGGCACTGCCTGCGCTGGCGGTCTTGGTGATGACCAAGTCGGCTACGGGGCTGACGGTCAAAGTTGCAGTAACTAAGGTGGAGTTAGCCCCCACTGATGTGGACAATGAACCAGCAGGAATTGTATTAATGACTTGTGGTGAGCTAGCAGAAGTGACTACGACTGATAAAGAGCAACTTGCATTAGGCGCGATCACAGTACCTACGGCCAACGTGACAGTGCCTAATCCGGCTGTAGCCGAAGGTGCAGGGCCGACACAGGTTGTAGCCACTCCAGTAGGCGATGCATTCACCAATCCTGCTGGATAAGCATCAGTAAAGGCACTGGTAAAAGTAGCGGAAACTAGACGGTGCGAGTTAGTGAAAGTAATTACTAATAGAGAAGTGCCCCCAGCAGGAATTGAAGCAGGGGAAAATGTCTTGGATACCGTGGGTAGACTAGGCGTTACCGTGTCGATATCGCTGACGGTACAGGTGCCAGATGCACAACCAGGTGAACTATTAGTGTTGGTTACCGAAGGTGGAGGGGTAATAGACGCCGTGTTGGTAACGCTAGTTTGACCATGGGCAGCTTGGGCGAGCAAAAGAAGCATAGCTACGCATGTGGCGCCTATGACAGCTTTCAATCCACTAAGTATTTGTACAAAATACTTAATAGCTAGACTTGAAACAATAAATTTCACCAACGCCCACTCCGAACTTTACTAAATTATCCCAATGACTAGGGACTATACAATTTATAACGCTTTGTGCCTATCCATAACCACCACGAACATACAAAAATAAACTAACAGTAATGTATTACGTGGTTAAGTTCACGTCAGGTACCAAATTTACGACAGACCGCGATTGCAAACGACACAAAACCGTATAAATCTATGCAATATAAACAATGAGTAGTACCTTTGTTTATATATACAACCTAACATATTACATCAAATAACCAAACAAAACATCAATTTTGACTTGTAACGAGATAAGTTTATGTCTAATTGTTGTTAAATTGCTGGGGTTTGTTGCATCGCAGCAATTGCAAGGGCACTAGGGCGCGAAAGATTTCTAGGGTGGCAAAGGTTCGGCGCACAATACGCATCTTTGCGAGTGTTAGTAATGCACTTTATGCCCGCAACCGTTAAATTAAAAGCAAGAGAGCGATACTTTGCAAACATCTAAATCGTCCCTAGCAGCCCTAACACTCGGTGCCATTGGAGTTGTTTACGGTGATATCGGCACCAGCGTGCTGTATGCCATGAAAGAGATTTTTGGCTCCGGGCATGTGGCATTTACGCCAGATAACGTGTTCGGCATTTTGTCGGTAATCTTTTGGACGTTGACGGTCATTGTTTCCATCAAATACGTAGCACTGGTGCTACGTGCTGATAACGAGGGTGAAGGTGGTTTGGTGGCCATGCTGACTTTGGCATCGCATGCTGTCAAAGATAGACCTCAACTTCGCCGTAATCTGATGATTATTGGTATTTTCGGCACCTGCTTGTTTTATGGCGATGGTGTCATAACCCCTGCCATATCCGTTCTGGGTGCAGTGGAAGGTTTAGAAATTATCTCCCCTCAGTTTAAAAACTATGTGGTGCCTTTATCTTTAGTCATTTTATTTGCGTTGTTTTCAGTCCAAAAACGCGGCACGGCTAGCATGGGTAAATTTTTTGGCCCGATCACTCTGGTTTGGTTTGCTACGTTAGCGGTCATGGGCATAACCCATATCGCACAAAACCCTACAGTGCTCAAAGCACTTAGTCCACACTACGCAGTGCTGTTTATCTGGTACAACACGCATACAGCCTTCATTATCTTGGGCGCTGTAGTGCTGTGCGTTACTGGTGCAGAGGCCTTATATGCGGATATGGGCCACTTCGGTAAACGCCCCATTCGGATGGCCTGGTTTACAGTGGTCATGCCTTGCCTAACGCTCAACTATTTTGGCCAAGGTGCGCTGCTGCTAGCCAGGCCTGAGACGGTGAAAAATCCTTTTTACATGATGGCTCCTGATTGGTTTTTAATACCCTTGGTTATCTTGGCCACCATGGCCGCAGTCATCGCTTCACAGGCTTTGATATCGGGTGCCTTCTCTGTCACAAAACAAGTAGTACAACTTGGCTTTTTACCGCGCCTACGCATGTTGCATACCTCCACAAAAGATACAGGGCAAATCTACATCCCTTTTGTCAATTGGGCATTGTTTGTAGCTATCGCATTTGCAGTAGTTATGTTTAAGTCTTCAGGTGCACTAGCCTCGGCCTACGGTATAGCCGTGTGTACTGATATGTTGATCACCACAGTATTGACGTTCTATGTCATTCGCTACAGCTGGAAGTATCCATTGTGGCTATGTATCGCTGCTACAGGTGTTTTCTTTGTAATCGATCTAGCGTTTTGGTCCTCCAATATGCTCAAGCTGCTAGATGGTGGTTGGTTCCCATTGTTAATAGGTGGAGTAATTTTTGTCTTGATGTTTACCTGGAAGCAAGGGCGTCGCCTGATGTCAGAAAAACAAAAGGCTGAAGGTATGGATCTGAGTGGGTTTCTAGACGCTGTCTTCATTAACCCGCCTGTTCGCGTAGAGGGCACTGCCGTATTTTTGACTGGCGAGCCTGGTACGGTACCCAATGCTTTGTTGCACAACCTCAAACATAACAAGGTGCTACACGCACATAACTTATTTGTCACCGTGCGCAGCAAAGAAGTACCTTGGGTAGGTTTGAATAAACGGGTAGAGATTGAATCGCTAGGCCATGACTGTTGGCAGGTAATATTGAATTTTGGTTTTAAAAATGATCCCGATGTACCTGAAGCTTTAAAGCAGATTACAGGCCGCGGTTGTGAGCTAGACCCAATGCAAACCAGCTATTTCTTATCACGCGACACCGTGGTGCCCACCATCGGTGGTGGCATGGCGCAGTGGCGTGAGAAATTATTTGCGCAAATGCACCACAACGCTGGCGCTGCCGCAGACTTTCTGCGGTTGCCTAATAACGCCGTGGTCGAACTGGGTTCAAAAATAGAAATCTAAACTCGTATTGATGCAAATAAGTGGCTTTCACTCAAACTAAATTGCATCAACGATGTCACTGGAATACGGCTTAATCTAGCCATGCATTTTTTTAAAGATCTCTCGCTACCCTCGTTCACCGCAGGCTTTGTGGCTGTGCTAGTGGGTTTTACCAGCTCGGTAGCCATTGTTTTTCAGGCAGCGCTGGGCTTTGGCGCTACCCCAGCGCAAATTACCTCTTGGATGTGGGCGCTAGGCATCGGCATGGGCTTGTGCACTGCATTGCCCTCGCTGTGGCTGCACAAGCCTGTGATGGTAGCGTGGAGCACCCCAGGTGCGGCGGTGCTAGCGGTAGCCGCTGCAGGGTTCAACATGAGTGATGCGGTTGGCGCATTCATGATCAGCGCGGTGTTGATCACACTCTGCGGGGTTACCGGCCTGTTTGAAAAACTCATGCACCGCATTCCAGTAGCCATTGCATCAGCCCTTTTGGCAGGCGTACTTGCGCGCTTTGGGCTGCAGGGCTTTGTGGCGGCACAAACCGCCCTGCCCTTGGTAGTGTTAATGCTGGCAACTTACCTGTTGGGTAAACGGTTTTTGCCCCGCTATGCAATACCACTGACTCTGCTGGCTGCCATCATTTATGCTGTTGCGCGTGGCCAGCTAAATTTAGCGCTCGTGCAGTTCTCGTTGGCAGTGCCTGTATTTACTGCGCCAAGCTTTAGCCTGAGTGCAGCCATTAGCTTGGCGCTACCATTATTTATAGTCACTATGGCTTCGCAAAACTTGCCTGGGGTTGCTGCCATTCGTGCTGCAGGGTATGACATGCCATTATCTAAAATTATCAGCATGACAGGTATAGCTACTTTTATATTGGCGCCCTTTGGCGGCTTTGCACTCAACCTTAGCGCTATCACTGCTGCTATTTGCATGGGCAAAGAAGCGCACCCTGACCCCGCACGACGTTATACCGCTGCAGTCACCTGTGGCGTTATCTACGTTGGCATTGGTTTATTTGGCGCAGTGGTAACAGCATTACTAGCGGCCTTCCCCAAGGAGTTAATTGCTGCGATTGCAGGGCTGGCCTTGCTCAGCACCATCTCTGCAGGCTTAGCATCCGCGCTAGGCGATGAAAAACACCGCGAGGCTGCGATCATTACTTTTTTAGTGACGCTCAGCGGCGTGGTAATAGCCGGTATAGGTTCAGCCTTTTGGGGTGTAGTGGCGGGCACGCTGGCGCTTTTTGTGCAAAACTTGCGCACTTCTAAGTAATTAAAGGTCGCACAGCCGGCCCTCACCACACTAGCGCTATGCACATCTTATTTATCACCGATCCGCTAGAGTCTTTCGAAATCTACAAAGACACTACCTTTGCCATGATGCGCGAGGCGCAGCGCCGTGGCCACACGCTGTCGGCTTGCGGCCCGCAAGACATCATGTGGCAGCAAGGTAGCCCAGTCACCGCTTATGTACGCGACATTACGCTTACGGGCCAAGCTGATGTATGGTTTACTGCCGCGCAGTCAAAACCCAATGAGCGCCCGCAGGCTTTGAAAGACTTTGACGCTGTGTTAATGCGAAAAGACCCGCCCTTTGACAGCGAATATTTTTACGCTACGCATTTACTAGAACAGGCCGAGCGCGAAGGCGCTAAGGTATTTAATAAGCCCCGCGCGCTACGCGATCACCCTGAAAAACTCGCCATCATGGAGTTTGCACAATTCATCAGCCCTACACTGGTAACCCGGGATGCAGAAGATGTGAAACGCTTTCATGCTGAGCACCGCGACATTATTTTAAAACCCCTTGATGGTATGGGCGGCATGGGTATATTTCGCGTGAAAGACGATGCTCTGAACTTAGGCGGCATTATCGAGACACTGAACAAAGACGGCGCGCAAACTCTGATGGTGCAAAAGTTTGTGCCTGAAATAACCCAAGGCGATAAGCGAGTATTAGTGATTGGCGGTAAGCCTGTACCATTTAGTTTAGCGCGTATTCCACAAGGCACCGAGGTGCGGGGTAATTTAGCAGTGGGCGGGAAAGGCGTTGCACAGCCCTTGTCTACGCGTGATCGTGAAATCGCTGAAACCCTAGGCCCTGTCTTAGCGTCGCGCGGTTTACTTTTAGTAGGTATAGATATCATTGGCGACTACATGACCGAAATCAATGTAACCAGCCCTACTTGCTTTCAAGAAATTTACGATCAAGCAGGCTTTGACGCAGCGAAAATGTTTATCAATACTTTAGAGGCGGCTTGTTAATTTTATAAATGCTATTATATTGATAGCTGTATAAGCAATAAATACATGGACTACAGAGGTATTTTAGCCCTCAAAAGACCACTTAATGCCCCCGGATCAGGCAAATGCACACCTTGCCAGCCGTGGGTGATACTGGCATCAATATTGGATTGCAGATCATCAATGAATAGTGTGTTGTCGCCCCGCAAACCAAAGCGTTGTGTAGCAAGTTCAAAAATTGCTGCATCAGGTTTGATCAACTGCACATCGCCCGAGAAAATTCCATCGTCAAACCAGTCCATAAACACATGGCTACGTTCCAACACGCGGGCGTAGGGCTCGGGCATATTGGATAAAAAGAATAGCCCTACATCAGCACCAGCCTGTCGTCGCGCGTGCAAATCAGCCAGCACTGCAACACTACTTCCAATAGGCTGCAAGCGTGCACCGATGCTGTCAATCATGTGGGCAAGCGTAGGCAGGTCAAGCCCCGTGCGCAGGTGAGTACGTTGCGTCACATCCGCTTGGGTCATGCGGCCTGAGTCAAAGGCGTGCCAGTCGGGGTGGCTAAATACCTCAGTGGCTAAAACGGCTGCTTTTGCATCGGTATCTGCGTGCTGCGGGAAAATTTGAGCTAACAGCTTGCGCGGTTCCCAGGTAAACAGCACCGCGCCGAAGTCAAACACTACATTAAGACGTGCCACAGGTATTTACTTTTTCAGCGTAGCTTGGCTAGCAGCGCAGCGGTAGAAGCATCTAGACCACTCGCATCGCCTGAGGCTAGCCGAGCCTGAATATCTTTGGCCAGCACCTTACCCAGCTCTACACCAAACTGGTCAAAACTGTTAATGCCCCAGACAGCACCGCTGACAAATACACGGTGCTCATACAGCGCAATCAAGGCCCCCAAGCTTTCTGGCGTGAGTTGGTCAAGAATGAAAAAACTGCTTGGGCGGTTACCCGGAAAATGCTTATGCCCACCTGCGTCGACCTTACCTTGTAAAAAAGCCTGTGCTTGCGCCAGTGCATTGGCTAACAACAGTTCGTGGTGTGGTTTTAAGTGATGTGATGGCTTTTTAACTGCGATGAATTCAATCGGGATCACATCAGTGCCTTGGTGTAGCATTTGAAAAAACGCGTGCTGCCCGTTCGTGCCTGGCTCACCCCACACCACGGGCGATGTGCTGTAGCTTAAAGTTTTCCCATCTTTATCTACACGCTTGCCATTGCTCTCCATCTCTAGCTGCTGCAGGTAAGCGGGAAGTCGCTTTAGAAACGCGTGGTAAGGCGCTACGCAGCGTGAGGTATAGCCATGAAAGTTACGATACCAAACATCTAGCAGACCTAGGCGCACTGGTAAATTGTGCTCTAGTGGCGCAGTGGCAAAGTGCGCATCCATGTCGGCTGCGCCACTTAGAAATTGTTTAAACCCGTCTGCACCAATCGCTATGGCCAGCGGCAAACCAATGGCCGACCACAGGCTATAGCGGCCACCCACCCAGCCCCAAAAACCAAACGTGGTGCTTATACCAAACTCGTTGGCCGCTGCAACGTTGGTGGTCAGCGCAGCAAAGTGGCGTGCAGTGTCAGTACCACCTTGGGCTAAAAACCATGCCTTGGCACTGGCGGCATTAGTCATGGTCTCGATCGTAGTAAAAGTTTTAGAGGCAATCAGAAATAGCGTACTGTCGTGTTTTAAGTTTTTTAAAGTTGCAGCCAACTCATGACCATCTACATTGGATACAAAATGCACCCGCTGGCCTGTGGTGGCAAACTCTTGCAGCGCCAGCACGGCCATCTGTGGGCCTAGGTCTGAGCCGCCGATACCAATGTTAACAATGTCGGTAATTTTTTTGTCTGCACGCACCTGCTCTGCATAAGCCAGCATAGCATCTAGCGTGGTGTGAACAGCTTGTAGTTTTTCATTAATTGCTATATTTTTAATAGCTGTTTGATTAGTAGATACTTGGACTACTGGCATATTTGAGCGTAAAAGCGTATGCAATACTGCTCTGTCTTCAGTGTTGTTGATATGCTCACCTTGCAGCATAGCGTCACGCTGTTGTTCAAGCCCACATTCGCGGGCTAACTGCATTAACAAAGCTTGCGATGCATCGTCAATATGGTTTTTAGATAAGTCTACAAAAATATGCGGCGCTTGCTGCGATAGCTTGGCTACGCGTTGCTTGTCGTCAGCTAAAGCACGTCTGGCATCAAAGCTTGCGCCTTGGGTATCGTAGTGCGCACGCAATTTCGCCCACACAGCAGTTAGGTCGCAACGCACCATGGTCAATTCCTCGTGTTTAAAATTAGTGCTTTACGCGGCTAGCAGTAGCTGGTCTAGCTTAATAGCGTCAGTGACAAAACCACGAATGCCTTCGGCTAACTTCTCAGTAGCCATGGCATCTTGGTTTAATGCAAAACGAAAAGCTGACTCACTGTTAGCTAGAGCAGCTATATCCATCGCTTTGGCTTTATCGGCATTAAGTGACTGCATTAAAGGTGCGTCGCTGGCTGCTAGCTGCGCTAATAACTCTGGACTAATGGTCAACAGGTCGCAACCCGCCAACGCGGTGATTTGGCCCACGTTGCGAAAGCTAGCACCCATTACCTCAGTGGCAATGCCGTGGCGTTTGTAGTAATTATAAATTTGGGTAACTGATTTCACGCCCGGGTCATTAGCACCGGCCATGGCAGCTTCGTCCCAGTCTGCGCCTTTGGCTTTTTTGTACCAATCGTAGATGCGGCCTACAAACGGGCTGATCAATTGCACCTTGGCTGCACCGCAGGCCACGGCTTGGCTGAAGCCAAACAACAGCGTGAGGTTGCAATGGATGCCTTCTTTTTCTAGCTGTCCAGCCGCTTGAATGCCCTCCCAAGTGGAGGCCAGCTTGATCAAAATGCGCTCTTGCGGTATGCCCTCGGCTGCAGCCAATGCAATCAACCGTTTAGCCCGAACCACATTGGCCGCCGTGTCAAAGCTCAGGCGCGCGTCCACTTCCATCGACACGCGGCCAGGCACCACGTTGACAATCTCACGGCCAAAGCGCACTACCAAGCGGTCTAGCTGCTCGTCCAAAGGCTTGGTTTTATGTGCAGCAACGATTTCAGTGAGCAAAGGCGCATATTCAGGCTTTTGCACGGCCTTCAGAATAAGCGATGGATTAGTGGTGGCGTCTTGCGGTTTAAATTGTGCGAGCTGTTTAAAGTCGCCAGTATCAGCCACTACGGTAGTAAAAGATTTGAGGGTATCAAGTTGGTTCATGCCTTGATTATCCAACGCCTTGGCCCTTTACGGGTTACGAAGCTGCAACAACTGACACGCCGTGGTCTGCCAAGCTCAAGCCTACGTCTGCGCCCACCCGCAGCACATTCACCAAATCAGGTGACACCACAAAGATGATGCCCAGCTCAGTGTCAAAGGTGTACTCGTAAAAACTCCCCAAATACGCCAGCTTAGCCAACCGGGCCGCCATGCCCGAGCCTGCGGCGTGGATATGCCAAGCCTCAGGGCGCACAGCCACTTTGACATGGCCTGGGATCACTGCCTGCTTGGGCTTGATCATCAACGCTCCTAGCTTGACCTGCCCATCTGCCAGCGAGGTGCCAGGGAACAACATGGCCTCGCCCATAAAGCCCGCTACAAATTCACTGGTCGGGTATTCGTATAAATCGCGGGGTGAGCCGCTTTGCGCGATCACTCCGTGGTCCATCACAATAATTTGGTCGCTTACGGCCAGTGCTTCACTTTGGTCGTGGGTTACATAGGCCACTGTCAAGCCTAGGCGTTGCTGCAAGCTGCGAATTTCTTCACGCATCTCACGGCGCAGGCGCGCGTCAAGGTTACTCAGTGGTTCATCAAACAGCAATACCGCAGGCTCTAGCACCAGAGCGCGCGCCAGCGCCACGCGCTGTTGTTGGCCTCCCGATAGCTCGCTAGGCAAGCGGTTGTTGTAGCCCACCAAGCCCACGTTTTTGAGTGAGTCTTGTGCGCGCTGTACTGCCTGCGCTTTAGGCACGTTGCTCATTTTCAGGCCATACATCACGTTGTCAATCACGTCCATGTGCGGAAACAGTGCGTAGCTTTGAAACATCATGCTGACGTTGCGCTGCGCGGGCCCCAGGGTGGTGACATCTTGCCCGTCAATAAAAATCTGACCGCTGGTGGGCGACTCTAACCCCGCGATCATGCGCAAGGTGGTCGTTTTACCGCAGCCTGAGGGCCCCAGGATGGTCGTTAGCGTGCCTTTGGCGGCTTCAAAGCTAATGCCTCTCACTGCCATGGCAGCAGAGGTGTCAGTACCATAGCGCTTGGTGATATTTTTAAAAATAATGCCTTGGTTCATGGTTGTATCTGTTTTAGAAAAAGACTAGTTTTAGTGTGCGGCTATGCTGGTGGCCACGCCTTTGCGGCGGCCTAGCTTGCGTTCACCCACCACAAATTGAATCAGTGCTGTAGCGCAACTCATCAAAATAATCAACACGGTGCAATACGCCAGCGCCACGCCATAGTCGCCATTACCTACGCGGCCAATAATGTAGGTCGTGGCCAGCTCGTTCTCGGCAGTGACTAAAAAGATCACTGCACTGACTGTCGTAATAGCGCGGACAAAGCTGTAGACCAAGGCCGCCACCAGTGCGGGCTTGAGCAGCGGAAGCACCACATAGCGCAAGGTTTGCACTGAGCTGGCGCGCAGCATCATTGAGGCCTCGTCTAGCGATTTGTCCAGCTGCTTAAAGGCAGCGGTGCCAGCGCGCACACCGACAGGCAAATTGCGAAACATAAAGCACAGCACAATCACCAGTGCTGTGCCAGTCAGCTCAATGGGTGGCACGTTAAAAGCCAAAATGTAGCTCACACCTAGCACAGTACCTGGGATGGCAAAGGCCAGTAGCGCAGCAAATTCAAACGCGCTTTGGCCTTTAAATTCTGTGCGTGCCAGCAGGTAGGCAATCAATAAGCCCACGGTGGCTGTCATGGGCGCAGAAATAGCCGCAAGCTTTAGCGTAGTCCAAAGAGAGTTCCACGCCGTGCCCGCCCACACCAAACCATACTGCCCCATTTCTAAACCAAATGCAGTTTTAAAGTGCGCCAAGGTCAGCGTGTAGTCGCGTCCCCAGGTTTGCACAAAGCCACCTGCAAAAGCAAATAAATACACTATCACGGTAAAGGCCATCCAAGGTAATGCGATGCTGTAGACAACGCCCTTAACACTAGGCGGCAGCGGCATCGCAATGCCCGAGTCACCTTTGCCACTAACGGTGGTAAAGTTTTGCTTACCCAGCAACTTGTTTTGAACCACAAATACAACCAGCGCAAAGCCTGTCAATATCCAAGCTAATGAGGCTGCACGCCCTTGGTCGTACTGCGCCCCCACAATGGCAAAGAAAATTTCGGTAGACAGCACACTGAACCACCCACCCACCACAATAGGGTTGCCAAAATCAGCCATGCTTTCGATAAAACCCACCAAAAAAGCGTTCGCCAAACCGGGCTTGAGCAAAGGCAATGTGATAGTCATAAACGTGCGGTGCGGGTCAGCGCGTAGCGTTTGTGCTGCCTCTTCCAAGCTAGGTGCAATGCCCTGTACGACACCGCGCATGATCATAAAAGCTATCGGTGTGAAGGCAAATGTCTGCGCCACCCACACACCAAACCAGCCGTAAAACCAACGCCCAGGTTGAATGCCAAAGGCCCACTCTAAAAACTGGTTCACCACGCCTGCGCGTCCGAACAACAAAATCAAACCCAAGCCCACCACAAACGGTGGTGTGATGATGGGCAACATGGCCAACACATTCAGCGGCTTAGCATACTGCTTGCTTGCTCGCTCTGCCATCAGCGCCATCAAGGTGCCGAGCACTACTGTCGACGTGGCTGTCATCAAGCCTAAAAATAAAGTGTTCAACGCTACACCGCAGCGCTGCCCACCCACCACGCAGCTGAGACCAAAATTACGCTCACTGGCAATACGGCCCCACATGGCCCACGGTGCAAAGGTGCTATTGCCATCGTCGGCTTGTGTAAAAAAAGCTGCGCTCAGTGCCTTCAGCACAGGGAACATAATGAACAGCGTAAGCAATGCACCGCAACCCAGCACTGCTGCGGCTATGAACAAATCACCTTTGAAAAAACCACGCCGCGCAGTACCAAATGCAGTCAACATCACTAGTGCAACCAAGGCCACCACAGCGCCCCAACCAATGCCAAATTGATTTGCAGTCAGCTCGCCAAAGCTAGCGTTCATCCATGCAAACGACCAGCCCTTAGCACCAATCGAAAACGCAGTGCCAATCAAGCCAACCAAACCCAACGCGCCGCCCACTATCAAGACGGCACCTTGGAGCTTGGTAGGCACCATCCACGCGCCCGCGCCGGCTAGCATCAGCCCCAGCACCCCTAGCCATAGCCAAGGTCGTCCATACGCACCCGCCTGCATCACACCATTGCCACCCTCTGCATTGCTAAAAACTTGGGGGATTTGCAGCAAGCCGTTGCTGTCTTGAATGGCGTACCAAGGCAACACTAGGTAGGCCAGCAGGCCAATGACAAGCCACACCACAATCGCACGATTGGGGTGGGCGCGAGAGTCTGTAATTTGAGAATTCATGCAGGTACTAGCGCTGCTGCGCTTGTTTTAAAAAACTGCTGTTAGCGTGGCAACGAGTTAACGTCTTTTTCCCACTTGGCAATCAGGCGACGGCGCTCTGCAGACGAGCCGTATTTGGCGTAATCGTAGTTAATAAACTTGATCGCTTTAAAGTCAGGAATGCGTGGATCGTTTTTAGCGCCTTTGTTGGACGGCAGCTGAAACTGCTTGGCAGCGGCTGCCATTTCTTGCGCAGCGGGTGTTAAAGCCCACTCGTAAAACTTTTTGGCAGCTTCCAAATTGCGCGAGCCTTTGATAATGCTCATCGAGCCGATTTCTGCACCCGTGCCATCAGCTGGCGTGATGGTTTCGATGGGAAAACCCTGCATCTTCTCGCCTGGGCCGTCATGCACAAAGCTGATGGATACTGTCGTCTCACCGCGTGCTGCCGCTTTGATAGGGCCTGTACCACTGCGGGTATATTGGCTCACATTTTTGTGCAATTGCTTCATATATTCAAAAGCTTTGTCCTCACCCATCAGCTGCACCAGTGTAGCCACCATGGTGTAGGCCGTGCCGCTGGAGGCAGGGTTGGCCACTTGAATCTCGCCTTTGAACGCAGGGTTGAGCAAATCATTCCACGTCTTGGGCACTTGCAGTTTCTTCTTGTTGACCAGCTCGGTGTTGTAGCCAAAACCCAAGGGGCCTGAATAAATGCCAACGGTCTTGTAGCCTGATTGTTTGGCCTGGTCTTGCGCCCAAGGGTACAGCTGCACCATAGCAGGTGATTTGTATTCCAAAGACAGGTTTTGCTCTGCAGCCTGCAAGTGCGGGTCGCCTGTGCCACCAAACCAAATATCGGTTTTGGGATTGTCTTTCTCGGCGATCAACTGGGCCAGCGCTTCGCCCGAGCCTTTCATGGAGATGTTGATTTTGGTACCTGTCGTTTTAGCGTACACCGTGCCAATCATGTTGCACCATTCAGCCTGAACCGAACAGATGACGTTGACGGTTTGCGCTTGTGCAAAACTGGCGGTAGCCAACAGTGAAACAGCAAATAATTTTTTCATGAAAATCCTAAAAGTTAAAAATACGAAGACTGCGTAATCAAAGCATACCCAATGTTGAGGCCGCTTATACTCCGCATTTACCCACCGCTTAGCGCGCCTGGGCGTTGACCTCTTTTTCCCAGCGCTCGATCAGGCGTTTGCGCTCTGCCGACGAGCCATATTTTGCATAATCGTAGTCAATCATTTTGACTTTCTTGAAGTCTGGCATGCGTGGGTCTAGCTTGGTGGCCTTGTTACTGGGTAGCTGAAACTGTTTTGTCGCTACACCCAGTTCTTGCGCGCCTGGCGTCAACGCCCATTCATAAAACTTCTTAGCCGCCTCTAAATTACGCGCACCTTTAATAATGCTCATTGAGCCAATCTCAGCGCCCGTGCCCTCGCATGGCGAGTTAGCCACTACAGGAAAGCCATTGGCAAATTCCACCGCCGCCTCGTGGGCAAAAGCAACACCAATCAAGTTTTCACCGCGTGCCGCATTCTTGACCGGGCCTGCACCCGAGCGGGTGTATTGGCTAATGTTCTTATGCAGCGCTTTAAGGTAGGTGAAGGCTTTTTCTTCGCCCATCAGCTGCACTAAGGTAGCAATTTGTACATAAGCCGTGCCCGAAGTATTAGGGTTAGGTGCTTGAATTTCGCCTTTGTATTTGGGGTCTAGTAAATCAGCCCAGCAGGTGGGCGGGGTTAGCTTCTTTTTGGCCATGCCTTCGGTGTTGTAGCTAAAACCTAGTGGGCCAGAATAGGTGCCTACCGTTTTGTAGCCGCTTTGCGCGGCTTGCTTTTGTGCCCAGTCATACAACTGGGGCAGTGATGCAGATTTGTACTCCATCGACAAGCCTAGTTCTGCGGCCTGCATGTGCGGGTCGCCGGTTCCGCCGTACCACACATCGGTTTTAGGGTTGGCTTTTTCAGCGTTAAGCTGGGCCATAGCCTCGCCGGAGGCTTTGTGTACCAAATTGACTTTGATGCCCGTGATGCGCGAGAACACGGTTTGCACCATATTGCACTGCTCGGCTTGCACAGAGCAAATCACGTTCAAGCTCTGCTGCGCAAATACTGGTGTAGAGGCTACAGCACCCAGAACAACAGCATAAATATAATTTCTGATCTTCATGATTAGTAGGAATTTAATTACCAAGATACAAAATGTACATGGTTTCAAAACTAGACTAATACAGGGTAATTACTAGAATTTCAACACTTTTGAGTTACACACCGCCTTCGAATTACTTGCCACAGGTTACGGAATTGAGTTACATTATGGTAACTAAATCACATCACTATGAGCTTTAACCTTGTTTTATTTGGTGGTACGGGCGATTTGAGTTGGCGCAAGCTGATGCCCGCGCTGTTTCAGTCCTTTCGCCACGGCACTCTGCCCGCAGGCGGACGCATCATTGGTGTGGCGCGTGATGCGATGACCGACGCGCAATACCGCGAGCTGATTCGCACACGGTTTGACCAAGTGGAGCTGGCCAAACGCCCGTCGCCAGAAGAGTTTGACCGTTTTGCAGCGATGCTGTTTTACCAACGCATCGACCTGTCTAAACCCGAAGACTATGCGCTGCTCAGTAGTCGTTTAGCCGAGCGTGCTGCAGACACCACCGTCATTTATCTGGCCACATCACCTAACTTGTTCACCACCGTGTGCGAGCAGCTAGGCGCTGCGGGCCTGAACACCGCCAGCACTCGCGTGGTGTTAGAAAAGCCCTTGGGCCAAGACCTGGCCAGTAATCGGCAGATCAACCACACGGTGTTGCAGCACTTTAGCGAAAAACAAGTTTTCAGGATTGACCATTACTTGGGCAAACCATCGGTACAAAATCTGATGGCGCTACGCTTTGGCAATGCCCTGTTTGAGCCTGTGTGGCGGCGCGAGCATATTGCCAATATCCAGATCACCATGGCCGAAGACCTGGGCGTAGAAAAACGCGGCGGCTATTACGACGGCATTGGCGCGTTGCGCGACATGGTGCAAAACCATGCCTTGCAACTACTGTGCGCCATTGGTATGGAACCACCGATCAATGCGCATGCCGATGCTATCCGTGACGAAAAACTCAAAGTGCTGCGCTCACTGGCACGCTGGACGCCGCAAACTTTGTCGCAGCACACTGTGCGTGGCCAGTACACCGCAGGCAATATTACAGGCGCTGCGGTGCCAGGCTATTTGCAAGAGACTGGCGTAAGCCCACAAAGCCAAACCGAAACGTTTGTAGCATTGCGCACCGAGATAGCCAACTGGCGCTGGGCGGGGGTGCCGTTTTATATTCGCACTGGCAAACGCTTGGCCGGGCGCGAGGCGCATATTGTGGTGAACTTCAGGCCCACGCCGCATGCCATTTTTTCTACGCCCGCAGGCATGGCCAACAAACTGGTGATTCACCTGCAGCCCAAAGACGGGCTAGAGCTGCACCTGATGGCCCAAGGCCAAGCTAACCGCCGCGACACTAGCAGCCTTAGCAGCGCACAGCTGGATTTGGATTTTGACAAACGCTTTGGTACCGAGCGCGTGGGGGCTTATGAGCGCCTGCTGCTGGACGTGATTGACGGCCGCTTGAATTTATTTGTACGCAGCGACGAGCAAGAAGAGGCCTGGCGCTGGGTAGAACCCGTGCTGGAGCATTGGCGTAACGACACCGTGGCACCACGCGGCTACGCGGCAGGCACCTGGGGGCCAAGTGCTGCCAGCGCCATGATTGCACGAGATGGCTATGCGTGGGAAGAAGAGACCCGTTAATGTTGTCCCCACGCTTGCACACTGCGCGTGCTGCGCTGCCCCCAGTGGGGGCCCCCACGCCTAGGGGCAACCCGTCGGCGTTCGATCTGTTTCGTCCAAGAAAGTAACCCCATGCTAGACCGTATCAAAGCATCGCTGCCCTCGCTGGCACCAGCGGAGCAGCGCGTAGGCAAGCTGGTGCTAGCTGACCCGCGTGCATTTGCCAGCCTACCCGTGAGCGAGCTGTCTGACCGCGCGCACGTCAGCAAGCCTACCGTGGTGCGCTTTTGCCGCAGCATGGGCTACGACGGACTGAGTGACTTCAAACTCAAGCTGGCGGGTACTGTGAGTGAAGGTGTGCCGTTTATTCACCGCAGCGTTGATGTTGACGATAAAGTGGGCGATGTATTAGTCAAGGTGATTGACAACACCGTAGCTGCATTTTTGAAATACCGCAACGATGCAAGTAGCTTTGCCATAGAAAAAGCCTCCGAAGCGCTGACCGACACCTACAACAAACGCGGTCGCATTGAATTTTTTGGCGTAGGTAACTCGGGCATCGTGGCGCAAGACGCGCAGCATAAGTTCTTTCGTCTGGGGATTACATCGATTGCCTACAGCGACGGCCACATGCAGGTGATGAGTGCATCCACCCTAGGTCCTGGCGACTGCGTGGTAGTGATCAGCAACTCGGGCCGCACACGTGACCTGATGGACGCCTGCGACATTGCCCGCAAAAACGGCGCCACCACCATCGTGCTAACCGCCAGCGGGTCGCCACTGGCCAGCGCAGGCCACCTGCACCTGAGCGCCGACCACCCCGAAGGCTATGACCGCTACAGCCCCATGGTGTCGCGTTTGCTGCACCTGTTGATCATCGACATTTTGGCCACCACTGTGGCCCTGCGAATTGGCGGTGTGAAGTTGCAACCACTGCTCAAAGAGATGAAGAATAATTTACGCAGCAAACGTTATGCGTAGTGCAAGTAATGTTTTTTTAAAAGTGATATTCCTGTATTGTGCAGGTGCGGTGATTTAGCAGTTTAGCTAGGTTTTTTAAGATTAATATTCCAGCACCGTGAGCTGCGGCGATGGAGGAAGTCGCGCTGCAAAATCTTCCGCAAACATGCGCGGCAGGAAGTAGTAATCACCAATAGGTGGGCCGCACCTTGCTGCAGATTTTCATCACGACCACACTCCATCACCGCTGAGCTGATTTGATTGGTTATCGTGTCGCATCAGCTTGGTTGAGTTGATCTTTGCACGGCAGTGTGCTCAAAAAGCTCAATTCACGATGTTTTACCCCTCAAATAGCCCTGTAGTCCAAGTATTTACTGCTTAGTCAGCTACGCAATTGATAGTACTGGCCTTCCCATCAATCTCCCCGAAACGCGGGCTGTTCAATCCACGCAAAGAACAATGTGACGAGTCGGGTCGTCTCGATGAAAAATACGCAGAAAGGCGCGCGGTACACACGGCAGCTTAATAACTATCAAGTTTCGTGCGTGTTTTCGAAGTATTTTTCGCGAAAGAGATGCCCGGCTCGAATCCATCTGTCCGATGCGCACGTTAACCCAGTAACCAGCTCTCCAGCGCGCACGCTATGACAAGTGACCAACTAAATCAGCGACCACTAGAACAGAGACCATCCTAAGCCCGCCCTTCCTGCACAGCGTGGCAGGCCACTTTAATACCTCCCATTTCAGTCAACACAGGCCGCTCGGTCTTGCAGCGGTCGTTGACTAATGGGCAGCGCGGGTTAAAGGCGCAGCCTTTGGGTGGGTTGAGCGGGTTAGGCACCTCGCCTTGCACCGGTGTGCGGGCTTGGCCGGTGTCGTGCATTTTGGGGATCGCGTCCAGCAGCATCTTGGTGTAGGGGTGTCTGGGATGGCTGAACAAGGTGTGTTTGTCGGCCAGCTCTACCAAGCGGCCCAAGTACATCACGCCCACTTGGTCGCTCACATGGCGCACCACGGCCAGGTTGTGGCTGATGAACAGATACGTCAAGCCCTGCTTTCTTTGCAGGTCTTTCATGATATTGAGCACCTGGGCCTGCACGCTCACATCTAGCGCACTGGTGGGCTCATCGCACACTAGGAATTCAGGTTCGGTAGCCAAGGCCCGGGCGATGGAGATGCGCTGGCGCTGACCGCCTGAGAACTGGTGAGGGTACTTGACCATGTCTAGGGGCGATAGGCCTACTGAGGTCAACAGCTGGCCCACGCGCTCTTTGAGCTGGGCCGCGTCTTCTATCAGGCCATGCTCTTTGAGGGGCTCGCCCACAATGTCTTCCACCACCCAGCGCGGGTTCAAGCTGGCGTAGGGGTCTTGAAAGATCATTTGGATGCGCTCGCGCAGCTTGCGCCCAGCGGGGCTTTGGTAGGTGGCGTGGGCGTCCATACCGTCAAAGGCAAAGCTGCCGCGTGTGGGCTGGTACAGGCCCACCATCAAGCGGGCCACCGTGCTTTTGCCGCAGCCGGACTCGCCTACCAAGGCTAGGGTTTTGCCCTTCTCAATTTCAAAGCTCACGCCGTCGACTGCGTGCAGCATGACTTTGGGTTTGCGCTCTAGCACGCGGGTCAGCAGCGGGGGCGAGACGTCAAAGGTCATCGCAATGTCTTTGACTTGGATCAAGGGCTGGGACGGTGCTTGAGGTTTGCTGGCGCTAGCAGTCATAGAGGTGTTCACGGATGTGCTCATGGGTGTGCTCATGCGGACACCCCGGCAGTCGCGCTTGCTTGGGCCGTACCGCTGCCCACCAGCCAGCAGGCGGCGCGGGTGGCACCAGCGCTCATCAGCTCAGGGCGCTGTGTTGTGCAGCGTGCGTGCACTTGGGTGCAGCGGGGGTTGAAGGCGCAGCCTGCAGGAATCGCATTCAAGCGCGGCATAGCACCTTCGATCTGGTGCAGATGCTCGCGGTCGACCGTGATGTCGGGGATGGCGGCCATCAGGCCTGCGGTGTAGGGGTGGGCGGGGCGGTTGATCACCTCATGCACAGGGCCAATCTCGACGATGCGGCCGGCATACATCACGGCCACGCGGTCACAGGTCTCGGCGATCACTCCCATGTCGTGGGTGATCAGCATGACAGCGGCACCACGCGATTTGCAGATGTTTTTCAGCAGGGTGATGATCTGGGCCTGGATGGACACATCCAGCGCAGTGGTGGGCTCGTCGGCCACGATCAGTTGCGGCTCGGCGGCCAAGGCCAGTGCAATCACCACGCGCTGGCGCATGCCGCCTGAGAACTGGTGAGGGTAATGGTCAATACGCTGCTCGGCGGCGGGGATGCCGGTGTCGTTAAGCAGGTCAATAGCGCGCTGGCGGGCTTCTGCAGCATTAACGGGCAAATGGGTTTGGATAGTCTCAATCAACTGGCGGCCCACGCTGTACAGCGGGTTCAACGAGGTCAGCGGGTCTTGAAAGATCGCGCCAATCTTGCGGCCCCGGATATGGCGCATTTGCTCATACGGCAGGTTGTCAATACGCTGGCCATGCAGGCTGATCTGGCCACTGGCAATGCGCCCGGGCGGCTCCAGCAGGCCGATGATGGAGGCCCCGGTGAGGGACTTGCCGGCACCCGATTCACCCACCACGCCCAAGATCTCTCCAGGGGCAATATCAAACGAAATACCGTCCAAGGCGCGCAGGTCGCCCCGGCGGTTAGGGAATTCGACCACGAGGTCTTTGACTTCTAACAGGCTCATGGTGGTGTTACCTCAGCCTAGGGTTAAGCGCATCACGCAGCCAGTCGCCTAGCAGGTTAACCGACAGAGCAATCAAGATGAGTATCAGGCCGGGGAAGACGGTGATCCACCATTCGCCTGAGAACAGGTAGTCATTGCCCACGCGAATCAGGGTGCCTAGGGACGGCGAGGTGGGCGGTGCGCCTACGCCCAGGAAGGATAAGGTGGCCTCGGTGATAATGGCAGTGGCCACCTGGATAGTGGCCAGCACCATCACGGGGCCTAGCACGTTGGGCAGCACATGGCCGCGCATGATGCGCAGGGGCGCTACGCCAGTGACGCGGGCGGCTTGCACGTATTCTTTGTTTCGCTCCACCATGGTAGAGCCGCGCACGGTGCGGGCATATTGCACCCAACCAGTCAATGAGATAGAGACGATGAGCACGCCAAAGGCTAAGCCATCGTGGGCGTTAGGAAACAATGCGCGCCCTACTCCTGCGATCAACAAGGCCACCAAAATGGGCGGAAAGCTAAGCATCACGTCGCACAGGCGCATGAGCAGGCTGTCCACCCAGCCACCTAAGAAGCCAGCCAGCAAACCTAATGCGACGCCAACCACCACCGAAATCAGCACCGAGGCAAAGCCTACAGCTAGCGAAATGCGGGCACCGTACATCAGGGTGGACAGGATATCGCGGCCTTGGTCGTCGGTGCCTAGCAAATACATGCGGGTGCCACCGCCAAAGTCTGCTGGAACAGCATGGTTGGTCCACGAGGGCTCGAGCCGGGCATGGTCCAAGATCAAAGTAGTCAGGTTAAAGGGGGCGTGCGGGGCTACCAGCTCGGCAAACAGGGCGCAGAAAAAGCAGATGAAGGCGACTAAGCCTGCGCCGATTGCCAGCGGCGAGGTCTTAAAGCTGTAGCCCAGGTCGCTGTCTAGCCAGCGGGATAAAAAATTCATAGCAAAGTCATCACAGTCATACGCCCAAGGCGGCTGATAGGGTCAGCCGCCTTGGCGCAAATTATTTAGCAACAGTGATGTACTTAAAGTCCATGATGTTGTCGGCTTTTTGAACCAGCTTAACGCGGCTATTCACACCCCACGCCAAAGCTTGCTGGTGCAAAGGTAGATGGCCAATCTCGTCTTGGTGAATTTGGAAAGCCTCTTTGATCATGGCATCGCGCTTGGTTTTGTCTGTCTCAGACTGCACCTTAAGGGTCAACTCATCCATCTTGGCATTACAAAAAGAGCCTAGGTTAAATTGTCCCGCGCCAGAGTCTGCCGGGCAACGTGTAATCGCATTGAGCACGTTGTGCGCATCGTAGGTGGATGATGTCCAACCAAGTAAATAAAAGCTAGTGTCACGGCGCAAAATTTTGGGGAAATAAGTGCCTTTGGTCTCAGCTTGTAAATTAATTTTGACATTAATGCGAGACAAGTTGGCTGCCACAGCTTGGCAAATTTCGCCGTCATTGACATAGCGATCGTTAGGACAGTTCATGGAGAGGTCAAAGCCAGCACCGTAGCCAGCATCGGCCATCAACTTTTTAGCAGCTTCTACGTCAAACGGTAAACGCTTGTTTTGAGTCGCATCGTAGCCATTGATACCTGGGCCAATCATCAATGCGGCTGGGGCTGATGCGCCGCGCATCACAGTGCGTTTAATGCCTTCAATATCAATAGCTTGATAAAAAGCTTGGCGTACTCGCTTGTCTTTAAAAGGATTCTTGCCCTTCACGCTAGAAAACAATAACTCGTCACGTTTTTGGTCCATGCCCAAGAAGATGGTGCGCAGCTCGGGGCCTTGCATCACTTTAGCTTTGCCGCCAGCGTTGATGCGGGTCACATCTTGCAGTGGTACTGGCTCCATCACATCTACTTCACCGCTAATCAAAGCGGCTACACGTGTGGCATCGTTACCGATGGGCGTGTAGATCACCTCGGTTAAGTTGCTTTCAATCTGCCCCCAATAATTCGCGTTACGTGCAAATGTAGTTTTAACGGCTGGCTGGCGCTCGCGCAGGCGAAACGGACCGGTACCGTTGGCTTTGAATGAGGCAGTATTTTCTATACCCTTGCGACGGTCTACTGGCTTGGTAGCGCCATTGGCCTCAGACCATTTTTTGCTCATGATCATGACGCCAGCAAACACATCTGGCAGGATAGGAAACGGCACTTTGGTTTCAAAATCTACTGTGAAATTATTAACCTTGCGCACTTCTTTTAGCTCATTGGTGTAGCTTTTCATGTCTGACCCATCGCCCGCTGCGCGCGCAAACGAGAACACTACGTCGTCCGCAGTAAAGGGCGTACCGTCATGGAACTTCACGTTTTTACGCAGCTCAAAAGTCCATACTGTCGGTGAAGTTTGCTTCCACGAAGTAGCCAGTAGAGATATGAGCTCTAGGTTTTTACCGCGCCCAGTTAAAGCCTCATACATGTTACCCGTCACGCTAATCTGCAGCGACTCGTTCAGTGAATGCGGATCCATAGACAGCGCATCACCTTGGTTGCCTATGCGCAGGGTTTGCCCATTAGCTACCGAAGTCATAGCTGCTTGGGTTGTAAATACGATGGCTAGAGCCACTTTAGATTTAAAAAACATCAATCATCTCCTAATAAAATTTAACTAACTTTATGCCAGCGGCATAGACTGTTCGATCAAACCTGCAAACAACGCCGCGCCTAGTGGCAGCACCTCATCGTTAAAGTCGTATTTGCTATTGTGCAAAAAGCAGCCGGGCTGGCCGGTGCCGCTGCCTGTGCCGTCTGGGTGCGCGCCGTCGCCTTGGCCTAAGCGCAAATACGCGCCGGGTTTGGCCTGCAGCATGAATGAAAAATCTTCTGCGCCCATGCTGGGCTCCATATCGCGCTTGACTTGGCTCTCACCCACAATCGACGCGGCTACGTCGGCCGCAAACATCGCCTCACGGGCGGTGTTGATGGTGGCAGGGTACAGGCGCTCGTATTTAACGACTGCAGTGGCACCAAAGCCTTGGGCCACTGCACTGCACAGCTCATGCAAACGCCGCTCTACCAATGTTTGCACAGCGGGGTTAAAACTGCGCACAGTGCCTACCAAAATGGCCTCGCCTGGTATCACACTCATCGCGTCCATATCGCCCGCATGCATGGCGCACAAGCTGATCACTGCAGAGTCCACCGCCTTTACGTTGCGCGAAACAATGCTTTGCACCGCCGTAATGATGTGCCCCGCTACCAACACAGGGTCAATCGTCATATAGGCGTGTGCACCGTGGCCGCCCTTGCCGGTGATAGTGATGGTGATGCGGTCTGCAGCGGCCATCATGGGGCCAGGGTTGATACCCACCATGCCGGGCGGCATAGCAGGCCAGTTGTGCATGGCATACGCTGCAGTGACGGGGAAACGGTCAAACAAACCGTCTGACAGCATCGCCGCCGCGCCACCGCGCCCTTCTTCTGCGGGTTGAAATATCAGCACGGCCGTGCCATCAAAATTGCGCGTCTCGGCCAAGTAGCGGGCAGCGCCCACCAGCATGGTGGTGTGGCCATCATGGCCGCAGCCATGCATGCGCCCGGGGGTGGCAGACTTCCACGCAAAAGCGTTGTCCTCTGACATGGGCAGTGCGTCCATATCAGCCCGCAGGGCCACCATCTTGTCGCTGCGTGATTTGCCGCGAATCAAACCTACGACACCTGTTTTACCAATCCCCGTATGAATCTCGTCCACGCCGCACAGCTCTAGGGCTTGCTTCACACGGCCAGAGGTGTACACCTCTTCAAAGCCCAGCTCAGGGTGAGCGTGCAAGTCACGGCGAAACGCAGTCAGCTCGGGATGAAAAGCGCTGATCTGCGCAAACGCCCGCCCGCCCGCATGTAAACCTGATTTTTTGAGCGGTGCCAGCATCAGTGTCCTTGTGCTTTGCCTATACGCAGGCGTGGGTCGACAGCAAAATACAAAAGATCAACCACTAAGTTGATCACCACAAAAATTAAAGCAATCAAGCACAGGTAAGCAGCCATGACGGGAATATCAGCAAACGTTACCGCCTGAATAAACAGCAGCCCCATACCGGGCCACTGAAATACCGTCTCAGTGATGATGGCAAAAGCAATCAGCGCACCCAACTGCAGGCCGGTGATGGTGATGACGGGCACCAAAGTATTTTTGAGCGCATGCCCAAAGTGAATGGCGCGGTTAGTCAGGCCACGCGCGCGTGCAAACTTCACATAGTCAGTGCGCAGCACTTCTAGCATTTCAGCGCGCACTAAGCGCATGATGAGCGTAAGCTGAAACACTGCCAAGGTGATAGCGGGCAGCACAATGTGGTGCCAACCTTTAGCTGTGGCCAGGCCTGACGACCACCAGCCAAACTGAACCACATCACCGCGGCCAAAGCTAGGGAACCAGCCCAAACCCACGGCAAAAATCAAAATCAACATAATGCCGATCAAGAAGGTAGGCAACGACACACCCAGCAAAGAGATGGTCATAAAAAGTTGGCTTAAAAATGTACCCCGCTTGAGCGCAGCGTACACACCCATCGGAATACCCAACGCTAGGGCCAACACAGCCGCTACTAACGCAAGCTCAATCGTGGCAGGCAAGCGCTCGGCGATCAAGCGCGACACCTTAGAGCCTTGGCGCAGACTTAAACCAAACTCGCCTTGTACAGCATTGGCCAAAAAATTCCAAAACTGCACTACAAAGGATTTGTCTAGCCCCAAGTCGGCGCGCAGCTCACGAATTTGCTC
>JAYTPK010000009.1:0-21372 GCA_043747295.1 Polaromonas sp.
TAAAGCCTGCGCTTTTTGAGTAGCATCCATTTTGATAACTTCCATGCGATCGCGCGCTTTCACACGCACCTGCATGGACGGGTCAACATACTTGCTGTCTTTACGCTCGCGCATTGTTAGCGCGATAGCAGCGATGATAGCCACCAGCAACAACACTGCGGCAACCTCTAATGGGTAAAGGTACTGGGTGTACATCAGCTTACCCAGCTCTTTGGTGTTGGCGACTTGGCCTGCTATGGCGGCGGCAGTTTTAGGTTCTTCGCTGATACGAAAACCACCCATCAGTACAAAGGCCATCTCAAATGCGATCAGCGCGCCTACACCAGCGGCCAATGGAAAGTGCTTCCAAAATCCTTGGCGCAAGCTGTCGGTGTTGATGTCTAACATCATCACCACAAACAAAAACAAAACCATCACCGCGCCAACATACACCAGCACTAGGGTGATAGCTAAAAATTCGGCTTTCAGCAGCACCCACACTGCGGCTGCTTGGAAAAACGCCAACACCAAATACAGCGCTGCATGCACTGGGCTGCGTGAGGTAATGACTTTAAATGCAGCAAATAGCAGTACTACAGAAAATAGGTAGAAGAAACCTGTTTTGATATCCATTTTTTATTTTTCAAATAGGTTTAACGATATTTAGCATCTGCAGCACGGCTGGCTGCGATTTCTTTTTCGTAGCGATCGCCCACGGCCAAGAGCATGTCTTTAGTAAAGTACAAATCACCACGCTTCTCGCCGTGGTATTCCAAAATATGCGTCTCAACGATAGAGTCCACAGGGCAGCTTTCTTCGCAAAAACCGCAGAAGATGCATTTCGTTAGGTCAATGTCGTAACGCGTAGTGCGACGGCTGCCGTCATCACGTACTTCGCTTTCAATAGTGATAGCCATAGCTGGGCAGACAGCCTCGCACAGCTTGCACGCAATGCAACGCTCCTCACCGTTTTCATAGCGGCGTAGTGCATGCAGCCCACGAAAGCGTGGAGATTGCGGTGTTTTTTCTTCCGGGAACTGCACCGTAATTTTGCGACGAAACGCATACTTACCAGTCAACGCAAAGCCTTTGAATAGCTCGATCAACATGAAGCTGCTTAAAAAGTCCTTTAGCGAGAAGGCGGGAGAAGCTAGGGTAGACATATCAAGCTCTCTTTATTTCCAAATATTCCAAGACGTTTGCATCCAAGCGCCTACGACCACCAGCCAAATCAACGTGACTGGAATAAAAATCTTCCAACCCAAACGCATGATCTGGTCATAACGAAAGCGTGGGAAGGTAGCACGCACCCAGATAAACAAAGTAACCACTACAAAGGTTTTCAAGCCCAGCCAAATCCAAGCCGGAATCCAATTGAGCAAGGCGCTGTCAATCGGTGGGTGCCATCCACCCAAGAACATAATGGAACACATCGCCGAGATCAAAATCATGTTGGCATATTCGGCCAAAAAGAACATGGCAAACGCCATACCTGAATACTCCACCATGTGGCCAGCCACGATCTCAGACTCGCCCTCGACCACGTCAAACGGGTGGCGGTTGGTTTCTGCAATGCCAGAAATGATGTAGACCACAAAAATCGGTAGCAACGGCAGCCAGTTCCATGACAAAAAGTTTAACCCCATGCCTGCAAAATAGCCCTTACCCTGCCCTACAACGATGTCCGTCATGTTAAGTGATGCAGACACCATCAAAACCACCACAAGACAAAAGCCCATAGCAATTTCGTAGCTGACCATTTGCGCAGAGGCACGAAGCGCGCCAAGGAAAGCGTACTTAGAGTTAGATGCCCAGCCAGCGATGATCACGCCATACACTTCCATGGAAGTAATGGCCATGATGAACAGCAATCCCGCATTGATATTGGCCAGCGCAACATCAGGGCCAAAAGGCACGACAGCCCATGCAGCCAGCGCGGGCATGATGGTCATGATGGGACCAATAAAGAACAAGCTCTTATTGGCCGCAGCGGGAACAATAATTTCTTTGGTCAATAACTTCAGCGCATCGGCGATGGGCTGAAGTAAACCCATAGGGCCTACGCGGTTAGGGCCTATACGAATTTGTATCCAGCCAATAGCCTTGCGCTCCCACAGCGTAAGGTAAGCCACCAACCCCATGATGGGTAAAACAATACAAATGATTTTGATCAGATTCCAAATCACGGGCCAAGCCATGCTGCCCCACCAAGGCGCAGCAACCAGCCCTTGGCCAAAACCGTGCAACATATCGATCATGCCGGCACCTCTTCAAGTCGCTTGGCATCAGTTGTCAATTGCAACGATGACGCGCGGCGCACGATGCTGTCAAGCTGGTAGATTGCTGCACTGGCAGGCTCGGTGGCAGCGACATCCAATGTAATCGCAGCTTGGGTTGTATTGCTCAGTTTATCGGCGGCCACCATGCTCGCTTCAGCAGTAATCACTTTAGCCAATACATCTTGAGAAGATTCAAAGTCAAAGCCCGTTAAACCCAGCATATTTCCCAAGACACGCAAAACTTTCCACGCAGGACGCGTATCACCCAAAGGCTTGACCACACCGTGGAAGCTTTGTACTCGGCCTTCAGCGTTGATAAAAGTGCCTGCAGTTTCAGTGAATGGCGCAATCGGCAACAGCACGTCGCTGCAATCCATATTGGCTTTGAACGGGCTCAACGTCACCACCATGTCGGCCTTGAAATCTGTGCGGTTTGCGCTGTCAAACTTAGGCTCAGTGTTGAGCAAAATAGCTGCACGTAAACCACCACCTAACATTTGCGCAGCAGTCTTGCCACCTTTTTGCGGTAGCGCACCAACTAGCTGTGCGCCTACGGTATTGGCAGCTTCGGTCAAATAACCTACGCTGGCACCGGTTTGTGCGCCTATCCAGTTAGCCAAGGCCAGCAACGACGAAGCATTAGCGTGATGGGCAGCAGCATTGCCTAACAGCACAGCCTTACGCTCGCCACCCAACATAGATTTAGCAATCGCTTTGGCTGCATCGCTAGCATTGCCCGCCGCAGGCGCCGTCACACCTTTTTCTGCAGCAATGGCAGCTGCTACATCTGCTAGAGCCTGAGCCCACTGCGCGGCTGGCACGGCAACTGTATTGGCCACTGGCATAGCCCAATCAAATTCAGCAGAATTGATAGCAGATACAGCACCGCCTTTGCGCACTGATTGGCGAATGCGCTGTGCAAACAGCGGATGGTCTTTACGCAGATTGCTGCCCACAACCAACACACGTTGCAAAGTAGACAGCGACGCAATCGACGTGCCCAAATAACGCACCCCTTCAGGCGTTGAAAACTCTGCATTGCGTAAGCGGTAATCAATATTGTCGCTGCCCAAGCCACGCACCAGCGAGCTAGCCAGATACAGCTCTTCAAGGGTGCTATGCGGGCTAACCAAGGCACCGATAGACGCTGCACTGTGGTCAGCTTTGATTTGCTTTAACCCATTAGCCACATATTCCAATGCAGTCTGCCAATCTACTTCGTTCCACACACCGCCTTGTTTAAGCATAGGTTTAGTCAAACGCTCAGGACCATTCAAAGCCTCGTAGCTAAAACGGTCACGGTCTGCAATCCAGCATTCGTTGACAGCTTCGTTTTCGTTGGGCACAACGCGCATGACCTGGTTGGCTTTAACCTGAACTATCAAGTTAGCGCCAGTAGAGTCATGCGGGCTGATGGATTTGCGACGACCCAGCTCCCAGGTGCGAGCGCTGTAACGGAAAGGTTTGCTAGTCAAAGCGCCCACCGGGCAAATATCAATCATGTTGCCGGACAACTCAGAATCCACCGTATCACCCACCACAGTGGTGATCTCTGCATGCTCGCCGCGATGCACCATGCCCAGCTCCATAATGCCAGAGACTTCTTGGCCAAAGCGTATGCAGCGTGTGCAGTGGATGCAACGTGTCATCTCTTGCATGCTGATCAGTGGGCCAACATCTTTGACGGCAACGGTGCGTTTTTCTTCTTCGTAACGTGAGCCGTTACCGCCATAGCCCACAGCCAAATCTTGCAGCTGGCATTCACCGCCTTGGTCACAAATCGGGCAGTCCAGCGGGTGGTTGATCAACAAAAATTCCATCACTGATTGCTGCGCCTTGATGGCTTTGTCGCTTTTGGTGCGCACAATCATGCCTTGACCCACGGGTGTAGCGCATGCAGGCATAGGCTTTGGCATTTTTTCTACATCCACTAGACACATACGGCAGTTGGCCGCGATGCTCAGCTTCTTGTGATAACAAAAATGCGGAATAAAAGTACCCGCTTTTTCAGCAGCCTGAATAATCATGCTGCCTTCAAGCGCTTGTATTTTTTGACCGTCGAGTTCAATTTCAACCATATTTTTCTCTTGGCTTGTTCGCTTTAGGCGGCTACTGCTTGCTTAGTATGCACTGCGTCAATTTTGGCCTGGAATTCGTGGCGAAAGTGCTTGATCATCGCGCGCACAGGCATCGCAGCGGCGTCGCCCAATGCGCAGATGGTGCGGCCTTGAATGTTGTCTGCCACTGAGTTCAGCAGGTCCATATCGCCCGCACGGCCTTGGCCGTTGTCGATGCGCTCGACCATGCGCCACAGCCAGCCTGTGCCTTCGCGGCAAGGCGTGCACTGGCCGCAAGACTCGTGCATGTAGAAATAGCTCAAGCGCTTTAAGCTTTCGACCATGCATCGCGTATCGTCCATGACGATCACCGCACCTGAGCCGAGCATGGAGCCGGCTTTGGCAATCGAGTCGTAGTCCATAGTGCATTGCATCATGATGGCGGCCGGCAGCACGGGCGAAGATGAGCCGCCAGGAATCACAGCTTTGAGCGTGCGGCCTTTGCGTATGCCACCAGCAAGTTCGAGCAACTTGCTAAACGGGGTACCCAACGGCACTTCGTAGTTGCCTGGCAACTCCACATCGCCTGACACCGAATAAATTTTGGTGCCACCGTTATTGGGCTTGCCGATGTCTAAATACGCTTGACCACCGTTGTTGATGATCCAAGGTACCGCTGCAAACGTTTCGGTGTTGTTGATGGTGGTGGGTTTGCCGTACAAACCGAAGCTGGCTGGGAACGGCGGCTTAAATCGCGGCTGGCCTTTTTTGCCTTCTAGCGATTCGAGCAATGCAGTTTCTTCACCGCAAATGTATGCACCAAAACCGTGGAACGCATGCAAATCGAAGCTGAAATTACTGCCCAAAATGTTATTGCCTAACAAGCCTGCGGCACGCGCTTCTTCTAGCGCTTCTTCAAAGCGGTCATAGCTTTGAAAAATCTCGCCGTGGATATAGTTGTAGCCTACAGTGATGCCCATAGCGTAGGCGGCTATTGCCATACCTTCGATGACTACATGCGGATTAAATTCTAAAATATCGCGGTCTTTGCATGTACCTGGCTCGCCTTCGTCCGAATTGCACACCAAGTATTTTTGACCCGGAAAGCTGCGGGGCATAAAGCTCCACTTCAAGCCAGTAGGAAAGCCTGCACCACCACGGCCGCGCAAGGCTGATTCTTTCACAGTGGCAATCACTTGGTCTTGCGTTAAGCCAGCTGCAGCACCTTCGGCCACGGGCGAGCCATCTTTACCCAAAATCTTTTTGAGCGCTGAATAGCCACCGCGTGCCACGTAGTCTTTTAAGCGCCAATTGCTACCGTTTAAATCTTTATAAATTTGCGGGTTGATATGGCGGTCATGAAAGCAGGTTTGATTGCCTGTGGCTTGAAACTGTGCCAGTACTTGAGAAGCATTCATTATTTAGCCATCCTATTTTGCTTGACGCAAACCGTCGATCAGCTGATCGAGTTTGTCGTTGGTCATATAGCTGCACATGCTGCGGTCGTTCACCAGCAACACAGGCGCGTCGGCGCAGGCACCCAAGCATTCGCTTTGCTGCACAGTAAACATGCCATCTTTTGTCGTGCCACCCATCTCTACGCCCAGCTTGCTGCACAAATAGTTCAACGCCTTTTGGCCGTCTCGCAACAGGCAGGGTAAATTAGTGCAGACGTTGAATTTGTACTTGGCCACGGGTTGCTGGTTGTACATGTTGTAGAAAGTGGTGACTTCTTTGACTGCAATCGCAGGCATGCCAAGATAGTCGCCCACCACTTGCTCTGAAGATGCGCTTACCCAGCCCTGCTCCTGCTGCACGATGGCCAAACAGGCCATGACAGCGGAGACTTTTTGGTCTGCAGGGTATTTGGCAACTTCTTTGTCAAAACGCACACGCGTCACGTCTGACAACACGTAGCTTGAAGCTGTATTGGCTTGCGAAATCATCGGTCAATTTCCCCGAAAACAATATCCATCGTGCCGATAATGGCAACCGCATCGGCAATCATGTGGCCGCGCGACATCTCGTCTAGTGCAGCCAAGTGGGCAAAGCCTGGAGCGCGGATTTTCAGGCGATAAGGCTTGTTAGCGCCATCACTCACCATGTAAATACCGAACTCGCCTTTGGGGTGCTCAACTGCCGCATACGCTTCGCCTTGAGGAACGTGAAAGCCTTCGGTGAACAGCTTAAAGTGGTGGATCAAGTCCTCCATATTGCTCTTCATGCCTTCGCGGCTGGGCGCAGCCACTTTGTTGTTGTCGGTAATCACCGGGCCAGGATTGACGCGCAACCAGTCAACACATTGTTTGATGATGCGGTTGCTCTGCGCCATTTCTTCCATGCGCACCAAGTAGCGGTCGTAGCAGTCGCCGGTTTTACCAACTGGGATATCAAAATCCATCTTGCTGTAAACATCGTACGGCTGCTGTTTGCGTAAATCCCACGCAATGCCCGAGCCGCGCAACATCGCACCAGTGAAGCCTAAGTTCAAAGCACGCTCTGGCGTGACAACACCAATACCTACGGTGCGCTGCTTCCAAATGCGGTTGTCGGTCAGCAGCGTGTGGTATTCCTCCAAGTATTTGGGGAAGCGCTGGGTAAAGTCATCAATAAAGTCAAGCACCGAGCCTTGACGGCCTTCGTTCATTTTGGCCAAAGCTTTGGCATTTTTGATCTTGCTGACCTTGTACTGGGGCATGGTGTCAGGCAGGTCGCGGTACACGCCGCCCGGGCGGAAATACGCTGCGTGCATGCGCGCGCCAGAGACAGCCTCGTACAAGTCAAACAAATCTTCACGCTCGCGGAAGGCGTACAAAAATATCGTCATCGCGCCGCAGTCTAGGCCGTGACAACCTACCCACAGCAGATGGTTGAGCAAGCGCGTAATCTCGCTGAACATCACGCGGATGTATTGCGCGCGCTCGGGCACTTCAATGCCCATCATTTTTTCAATGGCCAGGCAATACGCATGCTCGTTGCACATCATCGACACGTAGTCCAGGCGGTCCATGTAGGGCAAGGCTTGGATATAGGTTTTGCTCTCGGCCAACTTTTCAGTGGCGCGGTGTAGCAGGCCAATGTGCGGGTCAGCGCGTTGAATCACTTCGCCGTCCAGCTCTAGCACCAGGCGCAACACGCCGTGGGCTGCTGGATGCTGGGGGCCAAAGTTCAGGGTGTAGTTTTTAATTTCTGCCATGTGGTACCCCTATACGCCTTTGGCTGCTGACACTGCAGCTGCGTTGGTGCCGCCATAGCTTTCTTCGCGGATCACACGCGGGGTGATTTCGCGCAGCTCGATGGTCACGGGTTGGTAAATCACGCGTTTTTTCTCTGCGTCGTAGCGCATTTCAACGTGGCCGTTGGTGGGGAAGTCTTTGCGGAACGGATGACCGATAAAACCGTAATCCGTCAAGATGCGGCGCAAGTCGTTGTGGCCTTCAAACACGATGCCAAATAGATCAAAGCATTCACGCTCAAACCAATTGGCTGCTGCCCACACGTCGTTAACCGAGGCTATTACGGGCAGGTCATCTTCGGGTGCAAACACTTTTAGGCGCACGCGTTGATTGAGGGACACTGACAATAAATGCGTCACTACGCAGTAACGCGGGCCATCGTGCGCGTCGTCTTTGTAGTCAACATAATCTACGCCACACAAATCCATCATCTGCTCAAACTTGCAGCCATCAGCGTCACGCAGGATGGTGGCGGACTCAAGGTAATCAGCAGCGGAGACGAGGACTTTGACCTCGCCCAGATCAATTGTTACGCGCTTGGCGCGCGCACCTAAGGCAGCTTCAACAGCAGCTTTGGTGGTTTCGGGGTGTACGGCAAATGCGGTCATGGGGTTTTGCCTTTAGACGCGCGCAATAGTTTGCGTGCGACGAATTTTTTGCTGCAATTGGATGATGCCGTACATCAAGGCCTCAGCCGTGGGTGGGCAGCCGGGCACATACACGTCTACCGGCACAATGCGGTCGCAACCGCGCACCACCGAGTAGCTGTAGTGGTAGTAGCCACCGCCGTTAGCGCACGAGCCCATGGACAGCACCCAACGCGGCTCGGGCATTTGGTCATACACCTTGCGCAAAGCCGGGGCCATTTTGTTGCACAGCGTACCGGCCACAATCATCAAGTCAGACTGGCGCGGGCTGGGGCGAAACACTACGCCAAAACGGTCTAGGTCGTAGCGCGCAGCGCCAGCGTGCATCATCTCTACGGCGCAGCAGGCCAAGCCAAACGTCATGGGCCAGAGCGACCCAGTTTTGGCCCAATTAATGACCGCGTCCGCCGTAGTGGTGGCAAAATTTTCTTTAAAAACGCCTTCAATCATGGTGCGTGCCTTTGATACTTTATTCCCAGTCCAATGCGCCTTTTTTCCACTCGTAGATAAAACCTACAACCAGAATGCCCAGGAACACCATGACAGACCAAAAACCTACTATTCCCACGTCTTTGAGCGCAGCGCCCCAAGGAAAGAGAAAAGCGATTTCCAAGTCAAAAAGAATGAACAAAATGGCCACGAGGTAGTACCGCACGTCAAACTTCATGCGCGCGTCTTCAAAAGCTTCAAAGCCACATTCGTAAGGGGAATCTTTAGCAGCGTCGGGGCGGCGGGGGCCGAGGATGTAGCCCAACGCTTGGGGGACGATACCGACACCGATACCCACCAAGATAAACATCAAAATCGGTAGATATTGCTCTAAGTTCATAGTGTCTGATTATGTGTCTATCGCCATCCGCACCATAGCAGATGGTCTTTCAGCGCATATGCGCTATTTTGGTGCCGACGGCGAGACTCGAACTCGCACAGCTTTCGCCACTACCACCTCAAGATAGCGTGTCTACCAATTCCACCACGACGGCATTGTTTTTACTGTCTAAAAGCATGAGGATTAGCCAAATTTGGACAGCCCCCGAGTTTACCCTGAAAAAGCGCTTTTTCTCCCGAAGACAGCGCTTTTAGCTGGACAAATCTACACTAAGCCCCAGTGGGCTGTAGGGCTTACTTGGCTGCTGAGGCTGCGGCAGCTGGCGCAGGCGTTACAGCGGCTGGTGCAGTCACTGGGTTTGAACTGGTTGCAGGTGCGGCCGATGCTGTGGCGGGTGTAACCGCAGGTGTGTCACCCGAAGATGGTATCAACGCTGCACCAGAAGCGACGGGGGCTGGCGCAGGTGCGGTGGTAGCGGCTTTTTCAAGCACAGAATTCACGCCAGTGGGGCGCACGCCGCTGAAATAGGCCAAGCCCAAAGTGCAGACAAAAAACACAGCGGCCAACACGGCCGTGGCACGCGACATAAAGTTGGCGCTACCGCTCACACCCAGCAAGCTGCCTGAATTGCCCGAACCGAAGGCCGCGCCCATGTCGGCACCCTTGCCGTGCTGTACCAAAATCAGGCCAATCATGATGAGGGCGCTGAGCATTTGGATAGCGACTAATACGGTGGTAACGATTTGCATAAATAAACTCCTGGATCTCTCGTCTGATTTAAATAAGGTTAATACTATGAATTTTATAGCTGCTTGAGCAGTAAATTATTGGGCTGCAGCAATAATTGTTAAAAAGTCTGGGGCTTTGAGTGACGCGCCGCCAATCAAGCCGCCGTCAATATCGGGCTGCGCTAACAGCTCTTTAGCGTTGGCGGCGTTCATGCTGCCACCGTACAAAATTTTCACGCGTTCGGGCTGTTGGGTTGCAGCTTTGATCTGCGCGCGTAGCACAGCGTGCACAGCTTGCGCCATCTCAGGCGTAGCGGTTTTACCGGTGCCAATGGCCCACACAGGCTCATAAGCTACGACTATTTCGCTGATGCAGTGGCCATTGTCGTGGATGACGGCGGCCAGCTGGCGCTTAACCACTTCTTCGGTTTTGCCCTCTTCGCGCTCTGCCAGCGTCTCGCCTACGCACACGATGGGGGTGATGCCATTGGCCAAAGCTGATTTCGCTTTGAGGGACACCACAGCATCGGTCTCGCCATGGTATTGGCGGCGCTCCGAATGGCCTACGATAGCGTAGCGCACGTTAAATTCTTTCAGCATCGCGCCTGATGTCTCACCTGTGTACGCGCCGCTGGCGTGTGCGGAGATGTCTTGTGCTCCTAATTGCATAGCTGCATGAGCAGTAGATACTTGGACTACAGGGCTATTTTGTTGGTAAACCAAGCTTGCTAGCTGCGCTAGGTAGGCTGCAGGCACGCACACTGCCACATCACAGCCAGCCGAAGGCGCACTGGCTAGGCCCTGTGCAATCGCATCGACCAAAGCTTGGTTAGCAGCCAAGCCACCGTTCATTTTCCAGTTGCCTGCGATCAGCTTTTTCATGCCGGGCTTGTTCATGCTTTGCTCCAGTCCAGCACGATCTTGCCGATGTGCTGGTTGGTCTCCATCAGCGCATGGGATGCGGCCGCATCTTGCGGGGCAAACACGCTGTGGATGACGGTTTTAATTTTGCCTGCTTCGATCAGTGGCCACACGTTTTTAAGCAACGCTTGCGCAATGTCGGTTTTAAACGCAATCGGGCGTGGTCGCAGCGTGGAGCCGGTAATTTGCAAGCGGCGGCGCAGCACCATCCCCGCGTTGAACTGCGCGTCCACACCGCCTTGCACGGCGATGATGACCAAGCGGCCGTCTTCGGCCAAACACTCGATCTCGCGGGCTACGTAGCTGCCCGCCACCATGTCCAGGATGACATTGACTCCGCTGACAGGCGCGTTAGACAGCATGCCGCCCTGCCCTGCAGCGGCCTTAGCAGCATTACCGGTGATACGTTTGACTTCTTCTACAAAGTCATGCGTTTTGTAATTGATAGCGTGGTCTGCACCTAGCTTGATACACGCGACGCATTTTTCGTCGCTGCCTGCGGTAGCAATCACCTTAGCGCCAAGGGCTTTGGCCATTTGAATAGCTGTTACGCCAATGCCGCTGGTACCGCCTTGAATCAGCAAGGTCTCGCCTGCCTGCAAGCGCGCGCGGTCAAACACATTGCTCCACACGGTAAAAAATGTCTCGGGTAGCGTGGCCGCTTCTAGGTCGCTCATGCCTTTGGGCACGGGCAGGCACTGGCCCACTGGTGCGGCACATAGCTGCGCGTAGCCACCACCTGCCACCAGCGCACACACACGCTCGCCTATGCTCAATCCTGCAGCTTGCATTGCCGCTGCGTCGCCGCCCACAATAGTGCCGGCAACCTCTAAGCCCGGTAAATCTGACGTGCCCGGCGGCACAGGGTACAGCCCCGAGCGCTGCAGCACGTCAGGCCGGTTAATGCCGGATGCCGACACTTTGATCAACACCTCGCCCGCGCCCGCAACTGCATCGGGGCGGGTGCCCAAACGCAGCACACTGGGTGCGCCAAAAGAGGTGATTTCAACAGCTTTCATGGTGGTCTATTCAACTTTGCGTTCACTCTGAGCTTGTCGAAGGGTTCTTACGCAACAAATTGCATGAAGGCTTCGGCAGGCTCAGCCCGAACGGGCGTTGTCACATTACTGCTGCTGTTGGTCTTGTGCAGGACGGTCTAGCAGCGCGCGCATGGACAGCTTGACGCGGCCTTTTTCGTCCAGCTCCATCACTTTGACTTTGACGATCTGGCCTTCGGCCAACACGTCGGTCACTTTGTTGATGCGCTCATGGCTGATCTGGCTGATGTGCAGCAAACCGTCTTTGCCTGGCAGCAAGTTGACCAATGCACCGAAGTCGAGGATCTTGGTGATGGCACCTTCATAGATTTTGCCAATTTCCACATCAGCAGTAATTGCCAAGATGCGGCGCTTGGCCTCATCTGCCTTGGCAGAGTCGGTGGACGCGATGGTGATGGTGCCATCTTCGTCGATGTTGATCTGCGTGCCGGTTTCTTCGGTGAGTGCGCGAATGACTGCGCCGCCCTTGCCGATGACATCACGGATCTTCTCGGGGTTGATCTTCATGGTGAACATCTTGGGTGCAAAGTTAGACACCTCGGTCTTCGCCTCGCCCATGGCGTTTTGCATTTCACCCAAGATGTGCATGCGCGCTTCTTTAGCCTGTGCCAATGCCACTTGCATGATCTCTTTGGTGATGCCCTGAATTTTGATGTCCATTTGCAGCGCGGTAATACCGTTGGTAGTGCCCGCGACTTTAAAGTCCATATCGCCTAGGTGATCTTCGTCGCCCAAGATGTCGGTCAACACCGCAAAACGGTTGCCGTCTTTGATCAAGCCCATTGCGATACCAGCAACATGCGCCTTCAATGGCACGCCAGCGTCCATCATCGACAAACAGCCGCCGCAGACCGAAGCCATCGACGAGGAGCCGTTAGATTCGGTGATTTCAGACACCACGCGCAGCGTGTACGGAAACTCTTCTTTGGTCGGCAACACGGCCACGAGCGCACGCTTGGCCAAACGGCCGTGGCCGATTTCGCGGCGCTTTGGTGTGCCTACACGGCCGGTTTCGCCAGTGGCAAACGGAGGCATGTTGTAGTGGAATATGAAGCTGTCATGGAACTCGCCAGACAATGCGTCGATGCGCTGTGCATCACGGTCAGTGCCCAAGGTGGTGACCACCAAAGCCTGCGTCTCGCCGCGCGTAAACAGGGCAGAGCCGTGGGTGCGTGGCAGCACGCCGTTGCGAATTTCGATCGGGCGCACGGTGCGCGTGTCGCGGCCATCGATGCGTGGCTCGCCTGCCAAAATTTGGCTGCGAACCAAGCCTGCTTCGATGTCAAACAACATGGACTCGACTTTGACGCTGTCAAACTCAGTGCCAGCGGCTTTCAAATCAGCCATGACTTCAGCGTAAGCTGTGCGGCAAGCTTGCGTACGCGCTTGCTTGTTGCGCAGCTGGTACGCAGCGGCCAATTTAGCCTGCGCAAAACCGCCTACTTTGGCGATCAATGGCTCGTCTTTGGCTGGGGCTTTCCAGTCCCAAGCTGGTTTGCCAGCGTCTTTGACCAATTCATGGATAGCGTTGATCGCCACTTTGCTTTGCTCATGGCCAAACACAATGCCGCCTAGCATGATGTCTTCGCCCAACTGCTTGGCTTCTGATTCCACCATCAGTACAGCGGCTTCGGTGCCCGCTACGATCAAGTCCATCTGGCTGTCGACTAGCTGGGTGTTACTCGGGTTGAGCACATACTCGCCGTTGATATAGGCCACGCGTGCAGCGCCGATGGGGCCTGCAAACGGGATACCGCTGATAGCCAGCGCAGCGCTGGTAGCAATCAGCGCCGGGATGTCCCCCAGCACATCAGGATTCAGCGACACGGTGTGGATAACGACCTGCACTTCGTTGTAAAAACCTTCAGGGAACAGCGGGCGAATCGGGCGGTCGATCAGGCGGCTGGTCAAGGTTTCAAATTCGCTAGGCTTAGCTTCGCGCTTGAAAAAACTGCCGGGGATTTTGCCTGCAGCGTAGGTTTTTTCAAGGTAATCGACTGTCAGCGGGAAGAAGTCTTGACCGGCTTTAGCGGTTTTAGAACCTACTACGGTGGCCAAAACTACGGTGCCGTCCATGTCCAGCAGCACGGCGCCGCCAGCTTGGCGAGCGATTTCGCCAGTTTCCATTTTGACGGTATGGTTGCCCCATTTAAAGGTCTTGGTCACTTTGTTAAATATACTCATCGTGTTTCCTAATTACTATTATTTTGATAGCTACCTGAGTAGTAAATACTTGGACTACAGGCAGATATCGCTCCTAAAAGGCACATTCCCTGTACCCAAGGGTCGAGGTTGCAAATCAGAACACGATGCCATCCCAGAGAAAGTTTGCAAATCACACTTTCTTTGGAATGACACAGCTTCAGCTCTGTTTTTGTCAACTCCGAAGTAAAAAACGCCTGAGCTAGGTCACTAACTCAGGCGTTTTATGCATTGCCAATCAATTACTTACGCAGGCCTAGTTTGGCAATCAGCGCGGTGTAACGGTCAGCGTCTTTTTTCTTCAAGTAAGCCAACAAGCTCTTACGGCTGTTGACCATACGCAGCAAGCCGCGACGACCGTGGTGGTCTTTGGCATGCAGTTTAAAGTGGGGGGCCAGCTCGTTGATACGGGCGGTTAAAAGCGCAACTTGCACTTCTGGGCTACCGGTGTCACCGGCTTTGCGGGCATTGCCCTTGACGACTTCAGCTTTGGTTGCTGTCAACATAGATAAATTCCTTTAAAATCAACCACTTGCATGAGATTATCACAATGCAAATGGACACTTGCGTACGCCAGTGGAATTACCGACGCCGTGCTTACCTCCTTGGATGTGAATCCGCGAAGCCCTCAATTATAGCCCGAGATAGCTAAGCTCGCATAGCGTAGTCATGCTGCAATATTTATCGTAAATTATCTGGCGAAGAAATTTATGTTCACTTTGTTTTAGCTGCATCTGAAAAAACAGCCCACACTATTTGATCGGCTGCAATGTATTTACGCCAAACAGCATTTACTTGGTCTAAGGTGAAGCTGGCAATCAACTTGTCGTTTTTCAATGCAAGATCCCAATCTTGATCAAATTCTTGCACCGCGCTGATTAAATTAAGCGCATGCTCATCACCGCTGCGTATGGCTTTTCGCTCAGAAAGCCACTGGGCTTTTGCACGCTCAAGTTCTTCTGAAGTAAAGCCTTTTGAATGCAAAAGCGCAAATTCAGCTTGCAAAGTTTTCTCAGCCAAACTCAGATTGCCAGGTGCAACATCACAATACAAAGACCATCCAGTATTTTTTTCGTAGCTGTTTAACTGCATGCTCGCAGATACATCGTAGCTAAGACCTTTCTCTTCGCGTAAACGTGACCATAAGCGAGAACCCGGCCCACCACCAAAGATACGGGTCGCTAGTCTTAGCTGCCAGTTTTCTGTTTCTAGCTCTTCGAGCGGTAGCCTGATGGAGGCTCGCAAGGTTGAATTGGCTTTGTCAGGGGTATCGTAAACAAGCCTGGCTGGCGGGAGCTGCACGAACGGATAAGCAACACGCTGCCAAGGCATGGGTGCGCGCCAACTTTCGAGTAAACGCTGCGCTTGAGATTTGACAGCCGATGGATCAACTGGACCCACCACCGTAACTATTGCAGACTGCGCACCATAAAAATCAGCATGAAATTTTTGCACTTCTTCGTAAGTTAGTGTCCTGGCTTTGTCCAACCATTCTTGCGTAGAAGATATATACCTAGGATCTCTGCTGTCGTAGGGATTTCCGTAGCGGTTAAAAGCATTATTGCCTAACGCAGTTTTATCTTTGAGTTCGCCCTCTGCAGATTTAACCCAATTATTTTTTGCTGTATAAAAATTTTTCACTGGAAAGTCTGACTCTCTAAGCAAATGCATTGTGAAATCAAATGCTTGTGAAAACTGATCTTTTTTGGCAGTCAAGTTGACCAAGCCGCCGCCTGCATAAAGTTGGATATTGAGGGTGGCCCCTAGCTTGACGAGTTCATCCTGTATTTGTTCACGACTGTATTTTGGCGTACCACTCATCAATAGTTGATTGACCATCCTGGATGCCGCTGCGCGGTCTGTCAATGTGTCCAAAGACCCAAACCGCAGCCTCATTTTTAACTTAACCAAATCACCTCGCGCGGATTTTTTCAAAACACTCAGCTTGATGCCCTGCTCTAGTTCACTGCTCACTACTAATTGCCGGATATTTGCAATCGAATAGTCAAAATTTTCAGTAACTTCGCCTACAGCATTCAACGCAAATCCTTGCATATATGTAGCGCTGTCCGCTAATTGCGGCTCGGGTGCACGCACGGGAAACTCTGTGGGCACTAAAAGCCCGCTGGTACGGTTACTGGCAAGTAAGTACTTTTTAGCCACACGGTTCACATCCTCAAGCGTAACTTTTGTAAACCGATCACGAGTCACATACAAGCTGCGCCAATCGCCTGCAACAGCCGCCTCAACCGCGTAAGCGGCAGTTGAATTTGCGTTAGCAAAAATTGACTCTGCATTTTTGTTAATAGCGGCTTTAGCTCGCTCAAACTCATCTTTGGTAATAGGGACATTGGCAACCCCCTCCACAATATCCAAAAACGGTTTTTGAATATTTGCTGAGTCCATACTCAAAGCAAAATCTGCAACGATCATTAACGTGCTGGCCTCGCGCCTTAAAACTGGGATACCAAAAATAGCGTTGACACTACCGCGCATTTTTTCTGATAGCCGACCTGTATTTGGCGCAGTAAGAGCCTGGTTCAGAATCACAAGCGGCTCCGTGTCAGGGTGCAGTGATGGTGGTAGGTGATATGACATTGCATATGCTTGTGATGTTGAAGGCCTTCGCAAAACCACACTTCGCTCGCCATCCTGGGCGGGATCTAACGTGTAAGTTTGAGCAGGCAAAGGGCCGACACCTTTAAATGCACCAAACGCCTGCGCTAGTGCGGATAGTGTAGGCAACAGATTAAAGTTTCCAGCTACCAGGACTAATGCATTGTCGGGCCTGTAGTAACGACGGTAAAAACTTTGCAAATTTGCAATATCGACATTTTCTAAATCTGATTTAGCACCAAGTACAGATTTGCCATAGTTATGCCATGTATAGGCACTAGCCCTGACACGATCACCCAAAGCAACGAAAGGATTGCTTTCTGCGCGCTCAAGTTCGTTACGCACTACGGTCATTTCACTGTCAAGGTCTTTGCGCGATATAAAGCTGTTGACCATTGCATCAGCTTGCCATCCCAGGTACCAGTCTATTGATGATTGATCCGACTGAAAATTGGCAAAATAGTTGGTTCTGTCGTGCGTCGTAGTTCCGTTAAAAGTAAATCCACGTTTAGCAAATTCAGCTTTAGGATCGGGCGTTTTGGGTGAACCTTTGAAAATTAAGTGCTCAAGCAGATGCGCCATACCTGTCTCGCCATATCCCTCGTGCCGCGAGCCCACCATGTAGGTAACGTTGATAGTCACTCGCTGATCAGATACATCCGGCGCTAGCAAAATGCGCAGTCCGTTCGTCAGCTTGTATTCCGTAATGCCCTCCACGGTTTGCACCAGCTGCACGTTCGCTGGCAATGGGGTGACGATGGATGACTGTGCAAAACTGCTGGTTTGTATCAGCAGTGCTAGCGGTAAGGTCACTGCTCTTGTACAGAGTTTTATGAATCTATTTTTGTTAGTGCCAACATGATGGGTATTCAATTGAAGCTCCGCTGTAACTGATGGTCAGCAAAAGCATACCCGAGTCTTGCTGTTTATGCCCAGCAGATCTTCCGCTCCTTAACAATGTGTTACCTGACCGTGAGTCGCGTACCCGCCTTGAAGCTTGCGCTGGCAGCGTCCCAGCCTTGCGCTTTGGCGCTGTCATCGGCATTGGCAAAGCGCACGGCAAAGCGGGCGTCTGCGGCGGTGGCTCTGAAGATGTCGGGGGCACTTAGGTGCAGGGTGTAGTCGCCTTTGGCTGCACCGGCTGGCAGGGTGACGTTGATGACTTGGCGGGTGGTAGCTGTGGCTTGGGGCGGCAGGGTTTGCAGGTTGCCTGAATAGGCGGTGATAGTGTCCCCGCTGGTGGCGTGTTTAAAGGTGGCCACCAGTTTGCGGGCGCTGAAGATGCGCGCCCAGCCTACGTTGCGCAGGTCGACTGTGATAGCTACGGTGACGCCAGCTGCGGCCTGCTGCGCGTGGCTGACTGCGTCTAGCTGCAGGCGATAGCCCATAGATCTAGAGACTTGCTCAAAGCAACCATCTGCTTTCCATTTATTGAGCACGGACGGAGCGTAGTTGATGTTGAGCCAGGCCAAGTGGTATTGCGCGCCTTCGCTCAAAATATCTTCGCAGGTGTTGCGCACCGGTGTGCCTGCGTTTTCGCAGGTTTCGCCGCCGTAGGCAGTTTGGTCTGTCAGGGCTTTGGCGTAGGGCCTGGATGCTGGGTCGTCAAAAGTGCCTGAATCGCTGGGGCCAGCTAAAAAGCAGTCGTTGTGGATGCCAGCTCGGCTTTGCTGGTTGGCTGACGGGTACCACTTTTGCAAGTCGGGTGGATAGCGAAACCCGATTTGCGTAGTGGCGGGCATGTTGGCCAGCAGCGCATCCCGGATGATGACGCGGTTGGCATCGGCCTCTAGGCATGTCGTTGAAGGCAGCGCGTTGTAGCCGCACGAATTACCTGACTGCGACGAATGCCATTCGCCCCACGCGCCGATAAAGCCTGCGCGCATGTAGGGGATAAGGTCGGCGTTGGCAGCCAGCACGGGCTTGAGCTGCTCGGTGTGGCGCTTAATTTGCGCGGCAGTGGCATCTTGCCCGCCTGCCGAAAAATCGTAGCTAAACAGCAGGGTGACTTTCATGCCTGCAGCACGCACTTTGGTAAAACTGTTGTTCAACGAGGTAAGCCAAGTGTCGGGGAAATCTGCGTTGCGAAAGGCATCAAGCTCAACCTTTGCAAACAACAACCTGTGGCCTGCGTTGTACGTGGCTTGCACACTGCCCGCGTCGTATTGGGTAACAAAGTCGTTGCCCGACCAGCCGTAGAACCCACGCTCGGGGTTAGAAAAATCGGCGTTAGTTCTGGAGAAGGTGGCTGAAACTTGCGCTGCTGCTGGAGTAGGAGCGGGGCCAGGGCTGGGTGTTGCAGGAGGTGTGGCAGGCTGAGGTACTGGCGTAACAACCGTGGTAACAGGTGATGGGGTAGCTGATGACGGTGTCGCGGCTGCTGGCGCAGGAGCAGGTGGAGGGGTAGTCCCTGGCGTAGCTGCAACATTGCTAGGGCTTGCCCCAGTGCTACCGCCACCACCGCAGGCCGTTAAAGTGGCCACTGCCAGTGCCAAGATGCTGGCTATTTTGAGTCTGTTGTCTGCCATCAGTGCATTCATAGTTGAGGTAACTCGAAGCATAGATTATGGCGGCCTATCCTGTGTACTTTTGGCCCAATTTGTATCAAACTTCTTGATGCGCTTACTGCTGCGCAGCCGGTGTTGCTATAGATTTATCAGCAGGTTTATCTTCGGTTTTCACCGCTCCTGGCTGAGCACTGGTTGGCAACTGCCCCGACGTACCCACGCTCACCGTAGCTGGCCCTACACCCACGCCTACTGAGCCGCTGAGCGTGCCGTTTGAGTTCACACCTACGCCAATGCTGCCAAAAGGCCCCAGCGGAAAGCTTACGCCCACGCCGGTGCTCATGTTGGCACAACCAGTGGCAAAAAATAGGCAAAATAGGCTGGTAGTCCAAGTATTTAATGCTCGAATAGCTATTGATTTCATAGTAGATCCTTTTGCGCTTACAGGTAGCGCTTGAGGTTACTTTACGCCAAACCGGGGTTGCCCGCCATGCCTTGCAGCGTGGGGTTGTTTAAAACCACGGGTTTGATGACTTTTTGCGCTTTTAGGTAAGTTTCCACCACATCCCACACGGGTGGGCCAGCGTTTTTGCTAGCTTCTTGGACAGGCGCCCAGCCCGCTACTTTGTAGGTTTTATCAGCCTCTAGCAGTTTGCTACCCAGGCGCATGTTGCTGATGCGTGCACCGGATTTGGCCGTAGGGTCACACGTATATTGCATGCCGCCCACGCGCACCATGTCGCCGCCTTGCTGGTAGTACGGGTCGGGGTTAAACAAGTTGTCGGCTACGTCTTCCAATACATTTTTAATTGTCTCGCCGGTCATGTCGGTGAGCGTAGTCCACGGGTAGGTGATGGCAGTTTGGTCCATCACGTGCTCGCGCGTGATGGCCTGGCCAGGCAGCAAGCTGGTGCCCCAGCGAAAGCCAGGCGAGAAGGCAATCTGCCCGCCGCGCACATTCATCAGCGCGTCGATGATGAGCTGGTCGAACGTGCCGCTGAAGTTACCGCGTCGGTACAGCAGGCCTTCGGTGGTGGCCAGCGTTTCTTCCAGCTTGGCTTTGAAGGGTGAGCGGATTTTGTCAATCAGCGCTTGCATGTCTTTATCAGCTGGCAAATAGTTGGCAAAAATCGGCAGCAGCTTGTAATTGACCGCGACTACTTTTTTGTCTTTCACGTCAATGTCCAGCACACCCAGAAATTTGCCGTTGCTGCCTGCATTGGTCACCAGTGTTTGGCCTGCCGAGTTTTTGACCATCGTGGGCACAGGCACGCCGTCGTGGGTGTGGCCGCCAAGAATAGCGTCAATGCCCGTGACGCGGCTGGCCAGTTTAAGGTCAACATCCATACCGTTATGGCTGAGCAGCACAATAGCCTGCGCACCTTTGGCTTTGCATTCGTTGACCTGCTTTTGCAAGTCGTCCTCGCGGATGCCGAAGCTCCAGTTAGGCACTTGCCAGCCAGGGTTGGCAATCGGCGTGTAGGGAAAGGCTTGGCCGATGATGCCCACCGTGACACCGTTCATTTCTTTAATAACGTAGGGCTTGAACACCGCGTCTTCAAAGTCTTTGGTTTTAACGTTTTGCGCAACAAAGTCGATGCCTTTGAAAGCACCGCTGACTGCAAAATCTTTTTCAATAATCTGCTTGACTCGCTCCTCGCCGTAGGTAAATTCCCAGTGCGCCGTCATCACATCTACACCCAGCAGCTTGGCCGCGTCCACCATGTCTTGCGCGCCCGTCCACAGGCTGGTAGCACTGCCCTGCCACGTGTCGCCACCGTCCAGCAGCAGCGCACCGGGGCGGCTGGCCTTGAGCTGCTTGACTAGCGTAGCGATGTGCGCAAAACCGCCCACCTTGCCATACTGCTTGGCAGCACGCTCAAAGTCTAAATAGGTGTGCGCATGCGCCAACGGGCTGCCTGCTTGCATGGCAGCGTATTTAACCAAGTGCTCGCCCACCAGATGCGGTACCCTGCCCGTCATGCTGGCGATGCCAATGTTGGCATTCGGTTCCCTAAAATAAATAGGCAACAACTGCGCATGACAATCGGTCATATGCAGCAAGTGCACGTTGCCCGTTTTGGGCACGTTGTAGTTGACTGCTGCCTCGTGCGCACTGGCTTGGCGCGCTAACGGGAAGCCTGCTACTGCTGCAGCGGTGAGGACGGATGAGAATTCGCGGCGGGATAGGTTCATGGCGTGTCTTTGTTTTCAAGTTGCAGCTTGGCTTTTGCCATGAAATCATGCAGCTTCGCGCTCAACAGCTCCTGGCTAGGCAGCAGCGTGAGGTATTGTGCGACCCGGATGTTGCTT
>JAYTPK010000010.1:0-8176 GCA_043747295.1 Polaromonas sp.
GGGCTGTCAGCGTGCTCCTCCATGCGCCAGCTCAGGCCCTGGCTGGCTAGGATGCGTTGTACAAACGCCAGGTCGGTCTCGCGGTACTGCACGCAGTAGCTGCGGTTGGCGTGGTGGTGTGCATCTTGCAGAAACGCTCCGACATCATCCGACACGGCCCAGGCCGCCTGCGGGGCATAGCGGGCAAAGATGCTCTGCACTATTTCTAACACCCCCGTGTCTTGCCACACCCGGCTGGCCACCGACTGGCCCAGCATCCAGGTCCAGTCCACCAGCGACAGCCGGTACCGGGCCAGCCCGCCCTCAGAGCCGATCAGGGCGGCTTGGCGGATTAAACCCGAAGTCGTCACCCGCGAACCATCCGACAAGGTGGTGTGCAGTTGGCAGACTTTGCCCAGCAGGGACGACAGATCGATATGTGCATCGGTGGACAGCACCAAGATCGACCACTGGCTGGTGGTGTGCAAGGCCTCATGGCCGGTGTAGGCCTCGACCATGAAGGTTTGGCCGGGTAGAAAGCCACCGATGGCAGATTTGGCTAAGCTGTTAGGAGGCGAGGCTTCTTGCACGCCGGCAATGGACAGGTCGTACAAACGGCTGGCTGCGCTGAACTGGGCTTGCAAGATGCCTAGGATGGATTGGACTTGGTTGTCCGGGATGCTGGGCATCATGGTGGTAAACCTTACAAGAGAGATTTAAGTAGAGTTATGGCCTGGCGCTGGCAGTGGACATGGTGGCCTTGCACGCAGCGTTGGTTTCCCACTGGTTGTTGCAGGTTTTGACACGGCAAACTTCACGCTCTAAAAAACCCAGTTCACCACATTGCTTTAGTGCTAGCGTTGTAGCGTCTAAAGAGGCGTTAGCAGGCTCTGCTGTGGTAGTCGCGGCTGCGGCTGCGGCTGCGGCCGGTGCACCAGCTTGCTTGCTGGCAGAGGTGGTATTAGGGGCAGCTGCTGTTTTAGATTTTGGGGTTGCACCTGTGCCATGGCTTAGTAGCGCGGCAATTAAATTAACGTCTTTGTCAGCGCTTGGGGCGGTGGCTGTGCTGGCCGGTTTGTTGCCTGGTGTAGCTGCAGGTTTGCCAGAACCGGCGTCAGCAACCACTTTGGCAGGCGGTGCTTTAGAGGCAACAGCGGGCTGGCTTGGCGTTTTGGCTGGCACAGAGGATGCCAGTGCCTTTTCTAAAGCTGCTGGTGGTGGTTTTACGCCGTCCTCAAGCGCCGTGGTGATTTTGCTTTCGGGGCTGGTGACGGCACCAGCACTGGTAGTAGCACTAGTAGCGGCACTGACAGCAGCAGGCTTTACAGGTGATGGCTCATTAATAATTTGCGCTGCAGCTTCGGGCACTACGGCAGCCACAGTGGCGCTGGTGTCCATGGGCGCACTTGGCAGCTTTGCCACGGCTAAGGGTGATTTAAAGGCCTCGTCTGCTTTTTCGTCAATGATGACGTTAGCTTTCAAATTTGGTTTACTGGGCTGCTGGCTTGCCAGCATGTATTGATAACCAAAGTAAGCAGCTGCTACAGCCAGCAGCCCTAGGGTAAATATCTTAAATTTAGATGATTTGGACGCGCTAGTGGTTGCGACGGCGGGCGCACCTTTTACGCTGGACAATATGCTGGGTTCCTGAGAATCTCCCCCGGGCTTAGTGTTAAAACTAGGCTTTGACATGAGCGATGGCTTTGAACCATTAGCTTCGTTAGAACCTGAATTGTGTTGCATATAAATTCACCCTGATGCCACTAAATTATTTTCAAAACAAGTGCACGTTAGCAATTAACATAGCGTACTTAAGCATTCTAGCGGGGCTTGCAAACGCTGCAAGCGGCATTTATCACGACTAGGTGCTTCCTTTCACATTTTTTCTGGGTTTTATTTATCGTGGTGGGTTTTTTAATTGGTGGCTACTTTTTGCTGGCTTGTTTTGCGGTCTGGGTAATTTTATTTCCAGAGGGCAGGGCATTCGTGGGTAAGCTATTGCAAGCGGCGGCCAATTACTGGTCGCGCGCAACGCAAACCAGCGCCCAAGCATCGGGTGTTGCGCTATCAAAAGTAACATTTGTATCCAAATATTTTTCAAATGGTGGACAAGAAATTGCGTTGTGGATTCAAAAGCATAAATGGGCAGTTGTTGCCGCATTGATGCTGCTGACCCTGCCACCTGTTGGCATAGTGATGTTTAGCTCTGGAGTGCAGTTACAGGGTTTTTTGGACGACAGGGTGCAGACCAACCCTCAAGTAGCCGCACTCTTAAAAGGCGAGCAGCTTGTGCCACCAGCACCTTTGCCGCCTGATATTTTTATTGCTGCAGAAGCTGCAATGGTTCAATCTCAGCAGGCGCAGCAGCCGCAATACACCGTGCCATTGCTGGTAAGCGCCAGCCGAAATTGGCAGTTGCTTGATCCAGACTATGCCCAACGGCTTTTGTTGGTGTTTAAAATAATGCGAGAGCAGCATGGTTATGAGATGGCTTTACTTGAAGGTTACCGCAGCCCAGAACGGCAAGACACGCTCTCAAAAATGGGTGGACACGTTACTGGTGCCAAAGCGTTTCAGAGTTACCATCAGTTTGGTTTAGCAGCAGATTGTGCTTTTTTACGTGAAGGCAAACTTGTGATTTCGGAGAAAGATCCTTGGGCGATGAAGGGCTACGCCCTGTACGGCGAGGTGGCCGAGTCTGTAGGACTGGTATGGGGTGGGCGCTGGAAAATGATGGATTTCGGTCACGTTGAATGGCGCAAACCAGGGTTTGTTAAAAAGGCGCCTGCAGGATAGACAGCGGCGGTATGTGTAAAAAATTTCAGGGAACAAAATATGGCCGGTAATTTAATACTCTTGGGTGATAAAACCTCGCACGGGGGCACAGTAATCGAGGCGTCTGGCGAGTCAGCGGTAGGCGGCGTGCGCATTGCACGCCTGGGCGACAAGGTGGCCTGTCCGCTTAAGGGCCATGGCGTTTGTCCAATCGTCACAGGTGATGCCACCATGATGGTTGACGGCAAACCAGCAGCAAGGCACGGTGACAAAACCGCATGCGGGGCCTCGTTGATTTCAGGCCAAAGTCTCACCACAGACAAATGCTAACAAGCTAACTGTTACTGAACCAAAGGGGGAACAGCAGGATGCGGACTTTGCTAAAACGCTTGATGTGGCTGGGTGCGATTTTTTTAATTGTTTGGATTTCAGTTGTCTTGTATTGGCAGAGCACAACGCGGCTGCCCTCTGAAACTGACTTGTTGCTGTACTTGGGTGTGCTGCCGTTAGCGATAGCTGGTTTGGCTTGGGGTGGCTATAAATTAGCCACCCGCGAGCCAAAACCTGCCTCACCAGACCAGGCTGCTGGTAAAGACAAGGCGGCGGCTGCCGCTGCCGATGTAGCCAGGCAAGGGGCCGAGCAGGAAAAAGCTTGGACTATGAACATAGTTGCAGCATCCGTACAAGCCCCTGCAGGCAGCACAGCGGCTGACGTGCTAGCCAAGTTAAAAAAAGGCCCTATCGAGGCAGAACTAGACCCTGAGCTGAAGAACGAAGATGGGTTTCCTGTTTTTTCGTCGCGGATTGCAGATTTAGACGTGTCTGAGACTCAAGACGCATTTACCGATTGGCTAAAAAACTCTAGCCAGTCTGATTTAGCTTGGTCTGAGAATCAGTATCGCGCCTTGCATCTTGCGGGCTTGAGTGTGCGTGAGCTGACTAACCTGGTGGTGCAACATGCTGATCTGGTGCAGTATTTGCAGCTTCAAGAAGCTGGCCGCAATCAGCACAAAGTGGACGCAGTAGTGCCGTTAAGACTGGTGTTGATCTGGCCTCAGTATTGGCTCGCATCGCATCAGTCTGCAGCCTCTGATTGGGTTAAAAACTTGGTTGCAGAGCAGGGTTGGCCAGATTCAAGAATTATTGTGCAAGTGGGTAAAACAGATACTGTGCACCCAATGGCTCTGTTAGACCACATCACGGTGACCTCGCGTCGTGGGCAGCTACCGACTCTTGGGATTATGTTGGCATGCCAGTCAGGAATCGACCAAGAGTATGTGGACGCGCTTTCGGCTAAAGGCCATCTTTTCAGCGGCAAAAATTCCTCGGGTTCGATGCCCGGAGAATTAGCGGCGGCTTTTATCTTTGCGGATGATAAACACGCCAAACTGCTGGGTGATTTACCTGTGACTGCCTTGCATCGCGCCAGCTGGGCTGCGCGCGAGAAGTCTGCTGATGAAGCAGGCCGTGTTACGGCAACTTTGCTAGGTGATGTGGTGGGCTTGGCCCTTGAAAGCGCCAAGCTAGACATTACTAAAATCAAGCACGTTATCACTGACAACGACCACAGGCCTAGCAGGCAAGCTGAGCTTGCAGAGATGTTGACAGCTAAGTTTCCTGACCTAGACTGCAACAAAGACACCTACAAAACAGCACAAGCTTGTGGTGGTGCACAGCATGCAACAACAGTAGCGGCGCTGTGCGTGGCGCACCAATATGTTGTAGATGAAAAAACCAGTGTTGTGTGCACCAGTTTGCACGACTCACATCTAAGAGCGGCGGTGGTAATGAGTGCGGCTGCTGAGCCAATTTCTGCCGATGCTGTTGCCGCCCCCAAAGCAGCGTAATTCAATACTACAAACACCAGATCGTCCATATATGCAAAGATTTTGGCAATTTCTAACCGACGCGCGAACACTGACCGTGATCGGTTTTATAGCCTTGGCATCGTTCCTGTTTCTTGGGCTACGCGCTGTGGAGGTTGCTGCTATTTGGGCCGCAATAATTTTTGCAATTGCATTAGTTATTGGTTTATTTGTTTGGCTTTACCGCAAAAGACGGGCTGCCAAAGCATCTGAGCAGTTAGGTGACTTGCTAGAAAAACAAACGTTAGCTACTGCGGCATCCAATAACAAAAATTTGCGTGCCGAGGAGGTAGATTTACTGCGCAAGCGCATGCTTGAAGCGGTGCAAAAAATCAAGACCTCTAAGCTGGGCGAAACATCAGGCAGTGCCGCGCTGTATGAGCTGCCTTGGTACATGATTATTGGCAATCCTGCTGCGGGCAAAAGCACCGCTATTGCTAACTCGGGCATGCAATTTCCGTTAGCTGACAAAACAGGCAAAGTCATCCACGGGGTCGGGGGCACGCGCAATTGCGATTGGTTTTTTACGTCAGACGGTATTGTTTTAGATACCGCAGGCCGCTATTCAGTGCACGAAGAGGACACACAGGAGTGGTTTGGATTTTTAGATTTGCTTAAAAAACACCGCGCTAAAGCCCCTATTAACGGCATCATCATTGCTGCCAGCATTGGCGAATTGATCGGAAGCAAGCCTGAATTTGCTATCGGTTTGGCTAAAAGCCTGCGCCAACGTGTGCAGGAGCTGACTGAGCGTTTAGAGGTATTCGCCCCTGTCTACTTAATGTTCACAAAAGCCGACCTGATTTCTGGTTTTACAGATTTCTTTCAAGAGACTGATCAGGCAGAACGAGACCGCGTATGGGGCGCGACCTTACCTTACGCCCAGCCAGCAGCAGGGTCTGGTGAGGATGCCGCAAAGCTATTTGATAAACACTTTGATTTGCTCTACGACGGTTTGCGCGAGATGAGCCTGGCTAATATGGCGCTGAATCAAGACGAGCAAAAGGCAACAGGTCTTTTGACTTTCCCGCTTGAGTTTGCTTCCATCAAAGCACCACTTAAATCTTTCATACTGACTTTATTTGAAGAAAATCCATTTCAATTCAAACCTGTGTTTCGCGGCTTTTACTTTACCAGCGCGTTGCAAGACGGTGCATCGGCCAGCACTTCGTCTGAGCGCGTAGCCGAAAGATTTGCACTCAAGCTCAGGCCCAGCGATGCGTCAAGCTTGACCTCACAGCATGGATTCTTTTTGCACGATCTGTTTCGCAAAGTCATTTTTGCGGATAAAGGCTTGGTATCCAGGTTTGCCAGCCGAGCTAAGACCCGGCTGAGGTATACCGCTTTTATTGCGGCTACTGCTGGTTTAGCTGTGGCGCTAACTGCTTGGAGCTGGTCGTATGTTAACAATAGAAGACTGATTGAAAACGTTCAGGCTGATCTTGATAAAGTGGTGAAACTGCAAGACAAGCGAGTTGATTTGCAGTCAAGAATGGAGGCACTAGAAATTCTTCAGGATCGCATTGAGCAGTTAGACCAATATCGTCAAGATCGTCCGTTATCTTTAGGCTTGGGCCTATACCAAGGCGATTTATTGGATCAAAAACTTCGTGCGGAATATTTCAACGGCATCAAAGAAGTTATGTTGAAGCCCGTGGCAAGCAATTTGGAGTCATTTCTAAGCGATGTCGTGTCCAATGGGGATAAATTAGAGCCCATGGGCAAGCCACCGCAATCTTCTGCTGCCTCGATACCGGTAGCTGCTTCTGGCAAAGATACTTCAAACAATAAAGCCTACAAAGACTCATCTCCAGCGAATGCAGAGGACGCTTACAACGCACTCAAAACATATTTAATGCTGGCCGATAAATCGCGCGTTGAGTCTGGTCACTTGAACGACCAATTAGCACGCTTTTGGCGTGGCTGGCTTGACTCTAACCGTGCTGCAATGCCTAAAGAGCAAATGATACGCAGTGCAGAGCGGTTAATTACCTTTTATTTATCACAAGTGAATGATCCAACTTGGCCACTGGTAGATAACAAATTGACGTTAGTGGATCAATCGCGCGATACGCTTCGCCGTGTTGTGCGCGGTATGCCTGCGCGAGAGCGCGTTTATTCGGATGTCAAAGCAAGAGCCTCCACTAGGTTTGCCCCTATGACAGTCGCACGCATTGTTGGTGACCAAGACAAAGATATTATTGCGGGTAGCCATGCTATTGCAGGAACTTTTACCCGAGAAGCCTGGGAGAAATATATTGAGGATGCTTTTAAAGAGGCGGCTAATAAAGAATTGCAAAGCGAAGATTGGGTGCTTAAAACGGCATCTAGAGACGACCTCACATTAGAGGGCAGCCCTGAGCAAATACAAAAAGCGCTGGTCACGCAATATAAAACTGAGTACGCTAAAGAATGGGCCAAGTTTGTAGAGGGTGTTACTGCGGCAGAACTCACTAATTTTGATCAGGCAGTAGTTGCCATGAACAAATTTGGTGACCCGCAAAACTCACCGATCTCCAAACTGATCAATACCGTTTATCAACAAACATCTTGGGACAACCCTTCGCTAATTAACGAAGGCGTTAAGCGCGCACAACGTGGTGCGGTAGATTGGTTTAAGGAAACAATATTAAGACAAAGCCCATCGGGTGTGAATGTGAACGTTAATTTGGGCGGCACTGCAGGTCAAATACCAATGGGGCCAGTGGGAACTGAATTTGCAGGTGTAGCGCGGCTTGTAGTAACAAAGGACAAAGATGCCTCCTTGATGAAAGGCTACCTTGAAACACTGTCCAAGTTGCGCACCAAGTTTAATCAAATTAAGAACCAAGGTGACACTGGGCCTGGTGCAAAACAGCTAATGCAACAAACTTTAGAAGGTAGCGGTTCAGAGTTAGGTGATGCACTAAAGTTTGTAGATGAGCAGATGTTGGTGGGCATGACGGATGCCCAACGCAAAGCTATCCGTCCTATATTGGTGCGCCCTTTGGTGCAGGGCTTTGCAGTAATCATTAAACCTACTGAGAGCGAGTTAAATAAAACTTGGTTGGCCCAGGTTTATGATCCGTTCCAAAAAACCTTAGGTGGTAAATATCCTTTTGCGCTGGATTCGAAAATCGAAGCTACGGGCGCTGAGATAGGGCAATTCTTTGGTGCTGAAGGCGCCATTTCAAAGTTTGTCTCTACAGCCATGGGGCCACTAGTTGTTCGGCGTGGCGACACCTTATCGCCAAAAACATGGGCTGAAATGGGTATCACCCTTGCACCAGAAGTTGTTTCTGCATTCCCAAGTTGGATAGCACCGCTGAGCACCGGTGGTGTGGCCGCTTCAGGGGCTGGCGCTGCTGAAGCGCAGACGGTGTTTCAAATACAACCTCTACCAGCAAGCGGAGTTACGGAATATACGGTGGAAATTGACGGCCAGCAGCTTCGATATCGCAACGCCCAAACACAATGGAATAATTTTGTGTGGCCCAATCCTCAGGGCGCACCAGGGGCGAAAGTGACGGCTACTACATTTGATGGGCGCACCATAGAAATGGCCAATCATCCTGGGC
>JAYTPK010000011.1:0-2219 GCA_043747295.1 Polaromonas sp.
AGGCGGCATTATTGTTTTTCTAGCGAGAATTTTCGCGCACAGTCGCAAAGAATTACCTCAGCCATAGTGGCACGCTACGGTAATCACCCCTCGGTGGTGGCGTGGCAAACCGATAACGAGTACGGCTGCCACTTCACAGTTCAAAGTTTTTCCAAGTCCGCACACCAGCGCTACCGCAAGTGGCTGGCTGAGCGTTATGGCAATGTAGGCACACTCAATGAGGCTTGGGGCACAGCTTTTTGGAGTCAAACTTACCGCAATTTTGATGAAATAGATCCGCCGATGCAGACGGTCACCGAGGCACACCCGGCATTGCAGCTGGACTGGCGACGTTTTGGTTCAGACGAAGTGGTGGAATTTAACCGCGAACAGGTGGACATTATTCGCGCTGGCTCACCGGGGCGTTTGGCAACCCACAATTTCATGGGTTTTTTCACTGAGTTTGACCATTACAAAGTATCCCAAGACCTTGATGTAGCTTCATTGGACAGCTACCCCATAGGTTTCACGCAAATGTTTTTTCTCACTGCGCAGGAAAAACATACCTGGGCTGAAGTGGGGCATCCAGATATTCCGTCCTTTCATTACGACTTGTACCGCGGCATGTGCAAAGATGGTAAATGGTGGGTGATGGAGCAGCAGCCTGGCCCTGTCAATTGGGCGCATTGGAACCCTATACCCAAAGACGGCATGGTGCGGTTATGGACGTGGCAAGCCATGATGCACGGATGCAGTTTAGTGAGCTACTTTCGCTGGCGACAAACGCCTTACGCACAAGAGCAGTTGCATGCTGGCCTGCTTGCTCCTGATAACAGCGAGGCACAAGGGGCGGTAGAGGTAAGGCAAGTAGCTACTGAAATAAAAACGCTTGCTGCCCATTACCCGCGTCATGGTTTGACGGCAAAAGCCAAGGTTGCTTTGGTTTTTGATTACGAGACCATGTGGATGGCACAAATACAGCCACAAGGCGTGGATTACAACGCGCTTGAGCAGGAATTCCGTATTTACAGTGTGTTGCGCAGCTTGGGGCTAGATGTTGACATTGTGTCTGCTGATGCAGACCTATCTGCCTACCGCTGCATTATTTTGGCCGCGCAGTGGAATGTATCTGCACAGTTGATCAAAAAGCTTACGCAAAGTACGGCGCACATCGTAGTGGCCGCGCGCGCGGGGAGCAAATCTGCGCACATGAGCATAGCGCCGCCCCTGCCCCCGGGAGAATTAACGCAACTAACAGGTGTCAAGGTGCAGCGTGTAGGCTCGATGGCACCAAGCTTGAGCGTTTCGTTGTTTGTTGCAGATACAGCAGGCACTCAGCATGCGATTGCAACTGCCAGGCGGTGGATTGAAGACTTGCAATGCGTGGGTGCTGCACCATTGTGGGTCAATGCAAAAGGTAAACCAGTAGTCACGCGCCATCACCAGCTAACGTATGTCGGTGCCTGGCTGGATGATGCCGACTGGCGTAATCTGCTAGACGATGTATGCGTTGAAGCCGGACTTTCAACGCAGCGATTGGCCGATGGTTTAAGAATTAGTCAGTGGGGGCCACTGACATTGGCTGCGAACTTTGCAGAAACTGCTGCAACATGGAGCCCTAAGGCCCCGTTAGCACAACCGCAAACGCAAGCTCACAAAATTCTGCTGGGGGATGTGCTGATTCCTCCGCAGGGTATTGCAATTTGGCAAGTTCATTAACCCGCTTCATTTCAAATCGATATGAAAGCAATTACACAGGAGATATCAGCATGAAGAAAATTTTACTCACCTCCATTGCAGCCGCTGTGCTGGGGCTGTCGGTCGGCATGGTTAACGCCGGCACATTGGTGATCAACTCGGATCAATCTGATCCTGCTCCCAAGGCTGCCATGCAGCAATTGGTGGACGGCTTTATGAAGGCTAACCCAGATGTCACAGTAAAGGTCAATACGTTTGACAAAGAAGGATATAAAACTTCTATCCGCAATTTCTTGTCTGCAGACGCGCCCGACGTGGTGACATGGTACGCAGGCAACAGAATGGGGCCGTTTGTCAAAGCCAAGCAGTTTGAAGACGTCTCAGATGTTTGGGCTAAAGAAGGCTTGAAAGACAAACTTAAATCCACCGTGAGCTCCATGACCATCGACGGAAAACAATGGGGCGTGCCTTACACCAACTACCAATGGGGTATTTACTACAACAAGGGTGTCTTTGCGAAAAACTCTGTCGCTGTTCCTAAA
>JAYTPK010000012.1:0-4767 GCA_043747295.1 Polaromonas sp.
CAGCAACACCAAATCTCCTACTGGGATGCCGCCATCGTAGCCGCCAGTATGCGCAGCGGCGCGAAGGAATTGCTTACGGAGGATTTGAATGCGGGGCAAGTGATTGAGGGGGTGCGGGTGGTGAACCCGTTTGTCTGAGAGTCAAGCCGGGTCTAGGCCGTTTAACTTGGATAAATGGTGATGCATCCGCGCAATCAAAGTAGCAACTGACAGTGGCACCCCAATAACCGAAATGCGCTGCAGAAAATTAACCCCTTCGTCACCGCCATTGGCTTTGAACGATTCGTGCAGTCCGGTCCACAAAATGATGATGACTGCAGCCAAGTCGTACAACAAGAACCAACTAATTTGCAAGCCAAAATAGCCTGCCTGATAGCTATAAGCTGAACCTATTAAGCTGTAGGCAAACCAACATTTGAACTCATCGTGCTGAGACACTGTATTTGCGCGTAAAGCTTCGCGTGCTCTCAGCGCAGAAAACAAATGAAAGCTCAAGATGCTGCTCCTTTAGTAGCATCAATCAAAGCATCTAACTTCGCCTTTGCAGCACCCGACTCAATAGCTTTGCGTGCTGCCTCCACGCCGTCTTTCATCGTTGCACACACATTGGCGGCGTACAGTGCTGCACCTGCGTTCAAGATGACGATGTCGCGGGCGGGGCCGTTTTGGTTGTCTAGCACGCCCATCAGCATGGCTTTGGATTGCTCGGGCGTATCTACACGCAGGGCGCGGTTGCTGGCCATGGTGAAACCGAAGTCTTCGGGGTGAATTTCGTATTCGGTGATCTCGCCGTCTTTAAGCTCGCCCACTACCGTAGCGGCACCCAGGCTGATCTCGTCCATGCCATCGCGGCCATAGACCACCAGCGCGTGCTCTGCGCCTAAGCGCTGCAGCGCGCGCACCTGGATGCCCACTAAATCAGGGTGGAACACGCCCATCAAAATATTCGGTGCACTGGCGGGGTTGGTCAGTGGACCCAAGATATTGAAGATGGTGCGCACACCCAGCTCTTTGCGGATGGGGGCCACATGCTTCATGGCGGTGTGGTGGTTAGGCGCAAACATAAAACCTACGCCGACCTGTTCAATGCATTTAGCAATGGCCTCGGGCGTGAGGTTGATATTGATACCTAAAGCCTCCAGCACATCGGCGCTGCCAGACTTGCTGCTGACGCTGCGGCCACCGTGCTTGCTGACCTTGGCACCAGCGGCTGCGGCGACGAACATGCTGCACGTAGAAATATTGAACGTGTGAGAGCCATCGCCGCCCGTTCCCACAATGTCGACCAAATGCTTTTTATCCGGGACATGTACCTTGGTGGAAAATTCGCGCATCACTTGCGCGGCAGCGGTGATCTCGCCAATGGTTTCCTTCTTGACGCGCAGGCCGGTGATCAGCGCGGCCATCATGACGGGGGACATTTCGCCGGACATGATCAGGCGCACCACCTTGAGCATCTCATCATGGAATATCTCGCGGTGCTCGATGGTGCGTTGTAGGGCTTCTTGGGGGGTGATTTTTGAAGTATTTGGCATTCTTTTTCCTTGTTTTGGGTTATGGTTTGGCTAGGGGGAAATGCGGGGATTTTTTGAACGCAGAGGGCGCGAAAGTTGCGCAGAGGACGCAAAAGAAGACAGGGGAAAAATAAATACAAAATTTAAAAATTGAATAAGCTTTGTATTTATTTTTATTTTTTATTTCTTTTTGGCTTTTCTTTTGGCTTTATTTCTTTGTATTACTTCTGCGTTCTCTGCGCAACTTTCGCGCCCTCTGCGTTCAAAAAATCCCCGGTTCCTCTTCATTCAAAATACTTCTGAACAACGTGAATAGTGCGGTCAATAGCCGCAGCATCCACATCCAAGTGCGTCACAAAACGTGTACGGTACAAACCAGTCGCACGAATATGGTGCTGCTTTAAGTGTTCCATCAGACCAGCAGCCTTAGTGTGCGCAGGTCCTGCGAAGTCGACAAACACGATATTGCTGTGCACTGGGTCTACCGTGGCACCAGGAATCTGCGCAAACGCGGCACCCAATCGGCTGGCTAGCGCGTGGTCACCCTCCATGCGGTTAATGTGGTGGTCTAGCGCGTAGATGGCGGCTGCCGCCAAGATGCCTGCTTGGCGCATGCCGCCGCCGGCCATTTTGCGGATGCGGTGGGCTTTTTTAATCAACTCTTTGCTGCCGCACAGGGCTGAACCTACGGGGGCACCCAGGCCTTTGCTAAAGCACACGCTGACTGAGTCAAAGCAGCCTGCGATACGCTTGGCCTCAACGCGAGCGTCCGTTTTATTGGCAGCAGCTTGCGCTACCGCAGCGTTAAACAATCGCGCGCCGTCTAAATGCGTAGCCAGGCCTTTGCTCTTGGCCAGCTGAGTGGCAGCTTGCACATAGCTAAACGGCAGCAGTTTGCCGCCGATGGTGTTTTCTAAAGTCAGCAGGCGGGTTTTGGCAAAGTGCGCATCGTCAGGCTTGATGGACGCTTCAATGTCGGCCAAAGGCAGCGACCCATCGGGCGCATGCACCAGTGGCTGGGGCTGCACACTGCCCAACACGGCAGCGCCGCCGCCCTCCCAGCGGTAGGTGTGCGCCATTTGACCCACGATGTATTCATCACCGCGCTGGCAGTGCGCCAAAATGCCGCAAAAATTGCTTTGCGTGCCCGTGGGCGTAAACAGCGCGGCCTCAAAGCCCAGCATGGCAGCAATTTTGTCTTGCAGCGCGTTGACGGTGGGGTCATCGCCAAATACATCGTCACCCAGCGGCGCGGCCAGCATGGCAGCACGCATGGCGGGGGTGGGTTGGGTGACGGTGTCACTGCGTAAATCGATAATTGTGTTCATAACGTTATTTTGCACCTTCGCTCAAAGCTAACTTAATTCCAAAACCAATAAACAGCACACCCGCTGCGCGCTCAAGCCAATGCATGCCGTGTTGCAGCGCGGTAGCGCGCTGGCTAACCCACGCAGCTAGCGTGACGTAGCCTAGGTTAACTGGAATAGCGTTGACATTAAACAGCACGCCCAGTACCAAGAAAGCCAGCCAAGGCTGCGCTGCGGTGGGGCTGATGAACTGCGGCAGGAAGGCTAAAAAGAACAGCGCTACTTTGGGGTTGAGCACGTTGGTGTAAAACCCTTGCATAAAAATCTTGCGGTAATTTGTCTGCGTGGATGGTTCCAACTGAGCGGACGCCGCCAGCGGATGATCTAGCGAATTGGCATCTGGAGCTTTGCTGGTCAGCATGCCCCACCCCACATAGACCAAATAAGCAGCGCCAATCCACTTGATGACCGTGAAGGCTGTGGCCGACGCAGTGATGATGGCACTCAGGCCCACAGTCGCTGCAGCCACGTGCACAAAACACCCGGCGGTAATGCCCGCCGCCGCTACTGCGCCCGCACGCCAACCGCTTTTTAGCGCATGCGTGATCATGTAAAACACATCAGGCCCGGGGGTTAAGTTCAGCGCCCAGCCTGCCAAGATGAAAAGCCCGATGTTTTGAATGCCTAAATCCGCCATGACACACCTTTTTAGTCAATTTACCAATCAAATACGCTTGTAGTCCAAGTATTTAATTCTCAAGCAGCTATTAATTTTATAGTAAGAAGTTTTTCAACATCGCGTGACCATGCTCGGTCAAAATGCTTTCTGGGTGAAACTGCACACCCTCCATGCGCACGTCATGCGCGTAGCCGCTGTGGCGCACACCCATGATTTCGCCATCGTCTGTGGCGGCAGTAATAACCAGTTCTTTAGGGCACGTGCTGCGCTCAATGGCCAGCGAATGGTAGCGGTTCACGGTGAACTGCTTGGGCAGATCTTTGAACACGCCCTCTTGCGTGGTGGTGATCACGCTGGTCTTGCCGTGCATCAGCTCTTGCGCCCTGATGATCTTGCCGCCCAACGCTGCGCCAATGGCCTGGTGGCCTAGGCACACGCCCAGTATCGGTAGCTTGCCTGCAAAGTGCTTAATCGCCGCCACGCTGATGCCTGCCTCGTTGGGCGAGCAGGGGCCGGGCGAGATGCACAGGCGTTCAAATTTTTTGTCTTTGAATAGCTGGTCTAGCTCTTCTACGGTGACCTCGTCGTTGCGCAGCGTAGTGACCTGTGCCCCTAGCTCGCCGAAGTATTGGACGATGTTGTAAGTGAAGCTATCGTAGTTGTCGATCATTAAGAGTTTCATGATGCTGAGACCTTAAACGGGGAATTTTTGAACGCAGAGGGCGCGAAGGTTTCGCAGAGAACGCAGAAGAAAACCAAAGAACAGCCAAAGTTTGGTTTTGTGATGTTCATAGCTTGTTGACCAATCTGTGAATGCCTTTGACCACGGGGAATGTGTGAAAGTTAATCAGCAATCCCAGTTTTAAACCAGACACCCTGAGATACGACAGTAACTGGGCGCGGTGCAGTTCTGTGACTGTTTCCAGTGCTTTCAGCTCCACAATCACTTTGCCCTCAACAATAAAGTCTGCTCTGTAGGCAACCCCTAAAGGCTTGTCTTTGTACCAAGCCTCTACAGGTACTTCACGTTCAAACGATAGCTCGCGCTCGCTCAGCTCCACTGCAAAGGCCGCCGCATAGGCGCTTTCTAATAATCCAGGGCCAAGAACACGTTGTATTTCTACAGCGGCACCAATAATCTCATGCGAAAAATCGTTCTCAAATCCATCGCCGTCTTTTTGCATTTCTTTTTGCATTTCTTTTTGGTATCCCTTCTGCGTCCTCTGCGAATCCTTTGCGTCCTCTGCGTTCAAAAAATCCCCGGTTT
>JAYTPK010000013.1:0-7699 GCA_043747295.1 Polaromonas sp.
TTGGCACGCCGTTTTTAGAATGGCTGCCACTGCGTACTGTAGAGCTGCAGCCCATCACTGGATTGGGCGAGCTTTTGTGTGTGGCGCTGGGGTTGCTAATCCCTTGCCTGCTGGGCTACACCGTGCTGAAAATGCCAACCCAAAAACTGGTGCTGTGGGCCACTACCTGCATTGCAGCGGTGCTGGCCAGCAGCTTGTCTGCTGCACTAAGCTACGGGCCTGAGTCCGCCTGGGCTTGGCTGGCACCGCAAGTGCTGTGGGGCTTTTGGGTGGGCGCGGCGCTAGGTTTGGCCTGCATTCCACTGCACAGCCGGGCATGTTTGGTGGCTTTGCTGATCAGCTTGGTGTGGCAGCTGAGCATCATTAACACCGTGCCCAGCTCGCCGTATTTTGCGCAAACTTTGCAAGACTGGGAGCAGGGCCGGTTCATCAGATTCAATGGCCTGGCACAGTGGATAGGCTGGGCCTGGCCCTACGTAGCATTGGCGGTGGCGGTGCGCCGCTTAGCACGGCGTACGCAGTAGCCCTTGGACGCAGTAAAGTTGGTGCTGGGGATAAAATCACACCATGCACACCCAATTACCACCTGCCGCTGCTGAGACTGATTCATACTATGAGCGGCATATTTTCTTTTGTACCAACCAGCGTGATGATGGCCGCGAATCGTGTGGTGACCACAAAGCGCAAAATGCTGCCAAGCATTGCAAAAATGCTGTCAAGGCAGCCGGGCTGAGCGGCTCGGGCAAGGTGCGCGTCAACCAAGCTGGCTGCCTAGACCGCTGCGCCGCTGGCCCTGTGTGCGTGGTATATCCCGAAGCTGTGTGGTACACCTTTGTGGATCACGATGATATTGACGAGATCGTAGAGTCACACTTGAAAAATGGCAAAGTTGTGCAGCGACTGCTCACACCCGCACATCTGGGTAAATAGGCTTTTACCTACAAAATAGTGCTGTAGTCCAAGTATTTACTACTCAAACAGCTATACAATTCATAGCTTAATGGTTTGCAAGCCAGGTTTTAATTGACCATGCTGCAGACCGCAGTGCCCACACAGCGTATGAATTCTCACACCGAAAAATTGCAACTTATTGGCGCTGCGGGTGCTATAGAAGCCTTGCGCGATCAGCCTGACGCAAAGCCGCGCGGTGTGGCCATAGTCACCCACCCGCACCCGCTGTTTGGCGGCACGATGGACAACAAAGTAGTGCAAACCATGGCGCGCGCGTTCACCCAAGCGGGTTGGACGGTGGTGCGATTTAATTTTCGCGGTGTGGGTGCCAGCGCAGGCAGCTACGACGAGGGTCGCGCTGAAACCGATGACCTGCGTAGCGTGATCGAGCAAACCTGCGCCCCTGGTGCACCCCTGTGCTTGGCTGGTTTCTCATTTGGCACTTATGTGTTGTCGCATGCCTTGGCAACGGCTTCGCAGCGCAATGTGTTGGAGCACATTGTTTTGGTGGGCACGGCAGCCTCGCGATTTGCTATCGCACCGATTGCGCCAGAGTTACATGCACGCACCTTGGTGATTCATGGGGAGGTGGACGACACCGTGCCGCTGGCCAGTGTGATGGACTGGGCACGTCCCCAGCTACTGCCTGTTACGGTTGTACCTTCAGGCGGTCATTTCTTTCATGGACAATTGCCGCTGCTGAAGTCTTTGGTGCTGCGCCACGCGTCTGGCCAACCACTGATCAACGTTTAAGTTAAATTTTTATAAAGTCATAGTATGGTGTTGAAGTTGCAAAGTTTCTTGTCTGCGCGTCGCGCGTTGCGCAGTGGTGTTCTGGCCGTAGTCGGTGCGTGTTGCGCGATGCAGGCCGCTGCGGTGTGGGCGCAAAAACCGCCAGCGGCATCGCCCGCAGCCAAAGCAACGTCTGCCGCGAGTGCTAACAGTGGCACGACCAGCGGTGCAGGCAGCAGTGCAAGCAGCACGGCAACTGCCTCTGTCACATTACCTCAGCCGCCTGAGGTGGCAGCCCGGGCGTATTTGCTGATCGACTTGACCGCTAACCAAACCCTGGCCGCCAAAGATGCTGACAGCCCGGTAGAGCCCGCGTCGCTCACCAAGCTAATGACCGCCTATTTGGTGTTTGACGCATTGCGCGCCAAAAAAATCGACATCTTGCAAACCTTGCCTGTGAGTGAGCGCGCTTGGAAGATGCCAGGCTCACGCATGTTCATCGACCCCAAAATGAAGGTCAGTGTTGAAGACTTGATCAAAGGCATGATCGTGCAATCGGGTAACGATGCCACCATCGCGTTGGCGGAGGGCGTGGGCGGCACCGTAGAGCGCTTTGTAGAGCTGATGAACGAGCAGGCCAAGGTGATGGGCATGACCAAAACCAGCTACAAAAACCCCGAGGGCTTGACGGTAGCGGGCCACACCACCACAGCCCGTGACCTGAGCATTTTGGCCACGCGTGTGATGCAAGAGTTTCCGCAGTACACACCGTATTACGCGATCAAAAAATTTCGCTTAGAAGGCACACCTGCTGCCAACGACACCAACCGCAATTTGCTGTTGTTTCGTGACCCCACAGTGGACGGCCTGAAAACAGGCCACACCGAAGCTGCGGGCTACTGCCTGATTGCCACTGCCAAGCGAGATGTAGCTGGCGTGGGCCAGCGCCGACTGCTGAGTATTGTTTTGGGCACAGCCAACGAGAATGCGCGCGCTAACGAAAGCCAAAAATTGCTCAATTGGGGTTACACCGCATTTGACGCGGTCAAGCTGTTTGATGCTGAGCAAGTGGTTGCCTCGCCCAAGCTGTGGAAGGGCAAAGCCTCGGTGCTCAATATTGGTAGCTTCAAACCCGTGGTGGTAGCTGTGCCTGCTGGCAGCGCTAGCAAAGTAGCCACGCAGATAGAGCGCTTTGAGCCATTAGTGGCCCCCAAAGCCAAGGGTGTGAATGTCGGCAATCTCAAGGTGAGTGTTGCAGGCCAAGCGTTTACCCAAGTGCCGCTGGTGGCGCTAGAGGCTGTCGAGCAAGCTGGATGGCTGGGACGCACCTGGGATGCAGTGCGTTTGTGGATTCAGTAATGCTATGAATTGTATAGCTGCTAAAGCAATAAATACTTGGACTACCAGTCAATTTGGCAGAAAAAAGGGTGAATAGACTTCAATCTACCCACCCTCATACCAATACAGTCTCAGCCAAGAGACCCCGCTGAAACTTACTTAGGCATGATCACGGTGTCGATCACGTGGATCACGCCGTTGCTGGCTGCCACATCGGTAGCCACTACTTTGGCGCCGTCTACCATCACACCGCCCTCGGTCTTCACGGTAATTTCCTGGCCTTGCACGGTCTTTACCTTGCCAGCTTTTACGTCAGCTGCCATCACTTTGCCTGACACTACGTGATAAGTCAGCACCTTGGTAAGTGCTGCTTTGTCTTTCAGCAAGCCATCTAATGTAGCCTTAGGAATTTTGGCAAACGCTTCGTCAGAAGGTGCGAACACGGTAAACGGGCCTGGGCCTTTGAGCACATCGACCAAGCCAGCGGCTTGCACAGCAGCGACCAAGGTTTTGAAGCTGCCAGCTTTGACAGCTACGTCCACAATGTCTTGCGCCATGGCGCTAACAGACATACCTAAGCCTAGAGCGAGAGTAAGAAGAGTCTTTTTCATGATGAGTCCTTAAAAATAACGGGAAATTACAGAGGTAAGGTTTGAAAATCCCGCGAGCTTTTCAAACCAAGGCGAAACAATGTGCAGACCAGAAGAGCTAGACCTGCACATGCATACATTAAGGTTTCGGCAAGATTACTTTGTCGATAGCGTGGATCACACCGTTGGTGGCTGCCACGTTGGTGATAACTATCTTGGCTTTTCGCGCACGTTGGTCAGTAATCGACAAGGTGGCATCGACAGTGAATGTTTCACCTTGCACAGTCGTAATCGGTTTACCTACAGGTACTTGGGCTTCGCGCACTAAGCCAGGAACAACGTGGTACGTCAAGATTGCTGACAACAAAGCTTTATTAGCAAACAAAGCCTCTTTGGTGATTTTGAGTTCAGTAAGTGCAGCGACAAAAGCATCATTAGTCGGGGCAAACACGGTAAATGGCCCGGTGCCGCTGAGCGTGCCAGCCAAGTCAGCAGCTATGACAGCTTCTACTAAGATGCTGAAGTTAGGATTGCCTTGAGCGACTTGAACAATGTTCTTGTCAGTCGGCAAAATGACCTTGTCAATCACGTGCACCACGCCATTGGTTGCGTCAAGATCAGTTTTTGTAACGTTGGCTTTGCGGCCACGCTGGTCTGTAATGGTTAAGTTAGCTGCGCCATCCAAGGTAATGGACTCGCCTTGCACAGTATTCACGGGCTTGCCTAGTGGCACTTGAGCTTTAAGCACTTTGGCTGGCACAACATGGTAGGTCAAGATTTTGGTGAGCAGTGGCTTATTGGCTAACAACGCTTCTTTAGTAACACCCAGCTCAGTCAAGGCTGCTGCAAAGGCAGCATTGGTAGGGGCAAATACCGTAAATGGGCCTGCGCCTTTGAGCGTAGCGGCTAAATCTGCAGCGATCACGGCTTCCACCAAGATGCTGAACGCTGGGTCGCCTTGGGCGATCTGCACTACATCATTAGTGGGAGCAGGCGCAGGGGCTGGATCATCAGACCCACCGCAGGCGGCCAAAGTAAAAGCCGTAGCGGTAGCTATCAAGATTTGTAGGAATTGACGTTTCATAATAGTCTCTCAAGTTAGTGGTTTAAATAGCCCTAGCTACTATTTGCAGTCTTGTGGGCGGGTTTTGTACTCCCTCTTGAGCGCAAGTATATACTGATCGTTCCAAATAAATACCAATTAGTAATTAATAAAACTAACAAGTTACACAATGATTCATTTGAACGATTTGTGACTTTCTCGTAAAATGTAGAACTACACTACATAAGCAGTACTCAGCATGGCCAACACTACCTCTATCTCACGCGGCGCATTGACGCAGACTTCGCAAAATCGTCCCCAAGCCGAAGCCATTGCAACCAGCGCTGTGCGCGTGAAGACCGGGGTGTCTAGGGCACCGCACAGGAGCGTGCCAGTTGTGGGCAGCAAACCCAGCTTTAAACAGCAGATGTTGCTAGCGCGTGAGGAGGCCATCATTGAAGTGGTCAACAGCATGTTGGCTAACAAAGGTTTTGATGCCATGACCGTAGATGAGGTAGCCGCCCAAGTGGGTGTGGCCAAAGCTTCGTTGTACAAACACTTCCCCAGTAAGGAAGACTTAGCCGCCGCTGCCATGGCCCGTGTAATGGAGCGGGCACGCGAGTTTTTAGGCACCATTGAACCCAGCTTGAGTTGCGTTGACAAGCTTAAAGCCGTGGTGCGCTGGATGTTGCAGCTCAAGCTCAATGGCCAAATGCCCAACTTGCCGAGCCAAAACTCCAGCCTGCGCGCCACGTTAACGGCGCACCGTACCTATGTGGACAACTTGATGATCATCAGTGACCAATTAGGCGGTTGGATAGAAGAGGCTCAAAAACTGGGTCACATTAGCAAGCAACTGCCAGCCATCGTGGTGCTGTACACCATGTACGCCCGCGCCTGCGACCCGGTGCTGGAATTTCTCAAAACCAGCGGCCTGTATGAGCCGCAGCAGATGCTGGACATGGTGACAAGTACCTGCTTTGAAGGTTTGGTAGCGCGCTAAGCGACTAAGTTACTGTTCAGCAGCACGCACAGGGTGCTGGCGGCCTGTTATGTGCCTGCGCTAGCCCGTAAAATGCGCCTATGCAATTAGTAAAACAACAACTGTTAACTGCGCTGGCCACCGAGCTGGAGTCCTTGAGCGAGGGAGCAGGCGCACGTGCAGCGTTCGAGTCGCCCAAGGTAGCTGAGCACGGTGATTTCGCTTGTACTGCGGCCATGCAATTGGCCAAAGCCTTAAAACAAAATCCGCGCGCCTTGGCCCGGAGTCTGCAGACCAGACTGATGGCCAATGCGCAGTTTGCGCATTGGGTAGCTGCCATTGAGATTGCCGGGCCAGGTTTTATCAATATTCGTTTGAAACCCGAGACTAAGCAGCAGGTGGTGCGCGAGATCTTGCAACAAGCCACCTGCTATGGCTACCAAAAAGATACTGGCCATAAGATGATGGTGGAGTTTGTGTCAGCCAACCCCACAGGCCCACTGCATGTGGGCCATGGCAGGCAGGCCGCGCTGGGTGACTCGATCTGTAACCTGTGGGCCACACAGGGCCAGCAGGTCTACCGAGAGTTTTATTACAACGACGCCGGCGTGCAAATAGCCACACTGGCTAAGTCTACGCAGCTGCGCGCCAAAGGCTTTAAGCCGGGCGATGCATGCTGGCCTACAGACCCTGATAACCCTGAGAGCAAAGGCTTTTATAACGGTGATTACATTGCCGATATTGCAACCGATTTTTTAGCTAAAGAAACTGTGCAGGCCGATGACCGCAGTTTTACAGCCAGTGGCGACACAGATGACTTGGACAGCATTCGCCAATTCGCCGTGGCCTACCTGCGCCATGAGCAAGACCTTGATCTCAAAGCTTTTGAGGTGAAGTTTGACAACTACTTTTTAGAGTCCAGCTTGTACACCAGCGGCCGCGTAGACAAAACCGTGCAGCAACTGATCGCCGCAGGAAAAACCTATGAGCTAGACGGCGCACTGTGGCTTAAAAGCACGGACTACGGTGATGATAAAGACCGCGTAATGCGAAAGGGTGACGGCACCTACACCTACTTTGTACCCGACGTGGCCTACCACTTGGCCAAGTGGGAGCGCGGCTTCACCCGTGCTGTCAACATCCAGGGCACTGACCACCACGGCACGATTGCGCGCGTGCGTGCAGGCTTGCAGGCCTCAGGAAAGGGTGTTACGCAAGGCTTTCCGGACTATGTGCTGCACACCATGGTGCGGGTGATGAAGGATGGCGAGGAAGTCAAGATCAGCAAGCGCTCAGGGGGTTATGTCACGCTGCGTGATTTGATCGAGTGGACCAGCAAAGACGCTGTGCGGTTCTTTTTACTCAGCCGCAAACCAGACACCGAGTATGTCTTTGATGTGAACTTGGCGGTCGCTAAAAATAACGATAACCCTGTCTACTATGTTCAGTATGCACACGCGCGAATTTGCTCAGTATTAGCAGCTTGGGCCGAGAAAGACGGCGGTAAACAAAGCGATCTTCATACGGTAGACCTTAGCCCGCTGAACACGCCAGCAGCGCAGTCGCTCATGTTAGTGCTGGCCAAATACCCCGATATGCTCACCAACGCAGCGCAGGGCTTTGCGCCTCACGATGTTACTTTTTATCTGCGTGATCTGGCCAGCCAGTACCACAGCTACTACGATGCAGAGCGGATTTTGGTGGACGATCTAGCAGTCAAGCAAGCCCGCTTGGCCTTGGTGTTGGCTACTGCGCAGGTGCTGCGCAATGGACTGGCAGTTTTAGGTGTATCAGCACCGACTAAGATGTAGGTATGACTATGCAATTGATATTTTCTCGAACAAAACATTCAGCCGTGCAGATACTGCGCTGGCCTGGTTCGCAGCGTGGCGGTACGGTGTTGGGTATTATTTTGGGTGTCATGGTGGGGCTGGGTGCTGCACTGGCCGTAGCCATCTACGTGACCAAAGTGCCAGTGCCTTTTGTCAACAAAGGCAACTCGCGTGGTACCGGTACCGAGCAAGATGCCGCAGAGGCGCAAAAGAACAAAAACTGGGACCCCAA
>JAYTPK010000014.1:0-9477 GCA_043747295.1 Polaromonas sp.
GACTTTGCGCAGCCGATTCGCCACCCGGCTGCAGCGCAGCTGGGCGCAGCGCGACTGGCTGGCCATTGCGCTGTACGACGTATCGCTGCTGTACCGCGCTGCGGTGGCGCTGCGCCGCTGGCTGTATGCGCAGGGTATTTTTAAAAGTGAAAAAATCCGCGTACCCGTAGTGATCGTGGGCAACGTGGTGGCGGGCGGTGCGGGTAAAACGCCCGTAGTCATTGAAATAGTGCGCCACCTGCAAGCGCAGGGCTGGCAGCCAGGTGTGGTGTCGCGCGGGTACGGGCGCACGCCGCTGCCGCAAGACGCTAACGACAGCGGCTTTGTTCAAGTGACGCTTGCCACACCTGCTGCCCAAGCGGGTGACGAGCCTGCGCTTATCCACCGCGCCACAGGTGCACCTGTGTGGGTAGGCCGCGACCGGGCGCGCGCGGCGCAGTTGCTGCTAGCCGCGCACCCGAGCGTTAACGTCATCATCAGCGACGACGGCCTGCAGCACCTAGCGCTGCAACGCGATATTGAGATCTGTGTGTTTGACCAACGCAATGTGGGCAACGGCTGGCTGCTGCCCGCAGGCCCCCTGCGCGAGTCTTGGCCGCGCAGTTCAAGGCATGGCGAGCCTTGGCCGCGCAGTTCAAAAAGCGGCGAGCCTTCCATTGATTTTGTATTGCACACCACCCACATCCCGCCCACATCGCACAAACTGCAAGGCGTGGCCTGCCACCGCATCGCCCGCCAGCTAGCGCCCTACGCCCTGCGCGCTGATGGCAGCCGTGTGCCGCTGGCCGAGCTGCACAACCCAAACAACGCAAAACCGCTTTATGCACTGGCAGCAATCGCCCAGCCCGAGGTGTTTTTTACCATGCTGCGCGATGCAGGCCTGACCCTAGCGCACACTGAAGCTTTGCCTGATCACTATAATTTTGATAGCTATATAAGTAATAAATACTTGGACTACACCCTGATTTGCACCGAAAAAGACGCTGTAAAACTGTGGCAGCATGTGCCAGACGCTTTGGCCATACCGCTGCTGGTAAATCTACCGCAAGAGTTCTTCAGTGCGTTACTTAAAAAGCTATCATCACACACCCCATCCACTTAGCATTGCACCCGCCCATGGACACCAAACTACTTGAACTGCTGGTCTGCCCCGTTACCAAAGGGCCACTTACGTTTGACCGCGAAAAGGGCGAGCTTGTATCGCGCAGCGCCCGCTTGGCCTACCCCGTGCGCGACGGCATCCCCATCTTGCTAGAGAACGAAGCCCGCACGTTGACCGATGACGAGATTGACGCGCTGCACGGCAGCGTGTCTAAGCCTAGCGATTTGTAAACCGCTTGACGTTGAAGCCGCATGACATTTACTGTTCTCATCCCTGCGCGCCTAGCCTCTACACGGCTGCCCAATAAACCGCTGGCCGATATTGCAGGCCTGCCGATGATTGTGCGGGTAGCGCAGCGGGCAGCCATGTCGCAAGCAGCGCGCGTGGTGGTGGCCTGCGACAGTGCGCAAATAGCCGATGCCTGCGCCGCCCACGGCATCAGCGCAGTGCTAACCGCGCCTGACCACCCTAGCGGCTCAGACCGCTTAGCCCAAGCCTGCCACCTGCTGGGCCTGCGTGATGACGAGGTAGTGGTCAACGTGCAAGGTGACGAGCCATTGATCGACCCTGCGCTGATCAACGCTGTAGCCCGCGTGCTGAGCCAGCAGCCCCAAGCCAGCATGGGCACGGCCGCGCACGCCATTAGCCATGCTGCAGATTTAAACAATCCCAACGTCGTTAAAGTGGTGCTAGACGCAGCGGGCAACGCGCTGTACTTTAGCCGCAGCTTAATTCCGTACAACCGAGACCATCACGCTGACGCGCCCCAGCCCCTGCGCCACGTGGGCATCTACAGCTACCGCGTGGGCTTTTTAAAGCAATTTCCCAAGCTACCGCAAGCGCCCATTGAAGTGAGCGAGTCGCTAGAGCAGCTGCGCGCGCTGTGGCACGGCCACCGCATTGCTGTGCATATTGCGGCCAGCGCACCCGGGCCGGGTGTGGACACGCCTGACGACCTAGAGCGTGTGCGTGCATTATTTGCAGCGCAAAGCTAGGCATTTGTGCTAGCCAAGGCAGGGCTGATTTACCCTATAAGTAAGGTTTTCGGCCGGGCAGCCGTGCTATCCTATGATTGAAAGCGGGTAACTCACCAACCGCAGACGACACCATAACTATTTGAGGACATCCATGAGACTGATTTTGTTGGGCGCGCCGGGCGCGGGTAAAGGCACTCAAGCCACGTTTATTTGCAAACAATACGGCATCCCGCAAATCTCCACGGGCGACATGCTCCGCGCTGCTGTCAAAGCAGGCACCCCCATTGGCCTCAAAGCCAAAGCTGTGATGGACTCTGGCGCGCTGGTGTCAGACGACATCATCATCGGCTTGGTCAAAGAACGCATCGTGCAGGCTGACTGCGCCAAAGGCTTTTTATTCGACGGCTTTCCGCGCACCATCGCCCAAGCCGATGCCATGAAAGACGCTGGCGTGAAACTAGACTACGTGCTAGAAATCGACGTACCGTTTGACGCCATCATCGAGCGCATGAGCGGCCGCCGCAGTCACACCGCCAGTGGCCGCACCTACCACGTAAAGTTCAACCCACCCAAGACTGAAGGCAAAGACGACATGACCGGCGAACCGCTAATCCAGCGCGACGATGACAAAGCCGAAACCGTGCAAAAACGCCTAGACGTGTACAGCGCCCAAACCCGCCCGCTGGTGGACTACTATGGCAATTGGGCTAAAGCTTCACCCGAAGCCGCGCCTAAGTACCGGGCTATTAGCGGCACGGGGAGTGTGGAAGATATTACGGCGCGGGCTTTGGCGGCGCTGAAGAGCTAAATTTAAAGCTAATTCAGGGTGCGCACCAATCTAACTAGACCCGTGAATACTTCCCCGCTGTTGTTATCGCTTCGCAGAAGACTGTTGACTCCAACTTTATCAGTATTAAAAGAAATTGTAAGCACTCTCCCCCCTGTCGTAGTATCCGGTGTTGAAGACCAAAAAAAGTCAAGATTCCCTTGAGGATTACTTGGGAAGACAACAGTATCAATAGTTGTACTATTTGAGGCTCGGTTAACTATGCTGCTAAGTTCTTTCAAGTTTGGTAATCGCCATCCATTTGCACTCAGTTCAGTAGCAATTCTTAATGCATCTTCATGCAATACAAGACTCGGAGTTCCCTCGCAATTACTCAGATCACTAGTGACCACCATGCCTTGGGTGCACCTTTGCCAAATTAAACCTGTCCTGTTGTCTTGTACTTCCGAGCCATTGTTTATTACTGTGTACCTAGACAAAAGTGATGGCTGTGCAGATGCCAAAGCTGATAGCGACAGCAAAGTTATTGCAGTTAATATTTGATAGATTTTCATAGTTTTTTCCGAGCGAATGAGTTAAACAATTAATTAAAACTACCTCGCACAAGCCACACAGAAATTGCTGTGCTGCGAGGTCTTGTGCTTTCGGATGTATCCTGGAAAGCCTGTGTTATCGATGAATTCTGACCTGTCGATCGTCCGGTTTGCCACGCAAAGAATGCTCGGTTACTTTGCACGGTGAACCAATTTGGATCCAATGATCGCCCAAACGAGGAACTGTAATCAAAAATACTCATGAGCTCATTGCCGTCAGGCAGACGCCAGTCGGTAGCGCCACATAAGCCAATCGCATTGACTTGGTTTCTAAAGCCAATAGAGTTTTTCGTTGTCTCTATATCTGCTGTGGTAGGAAGTGCTCCAGACGGCAGCTGTGGCTCTGTAGTGCTGTCATAGTTAGTGTAAGTTCTGGCTACATCTCTCAAGCCACCATCAGTCGTTTTGTTCTCCCACATCAATCCAGTCACGTTGTCTTTAGTGCAACTCCAAACTTCAGAGTCAGCTGGTAGAGTCTCACCGCTAGAGCCAATTTTGGTAAAACTAAATCCTAACTTTCCATCAAGGTTAGTATTGCTACCAAGCGATACATCGCGACCGAACATGCCATCCTGCGCATTGTTTAATGCAGTTGCAGAAAATGCTGTCGTAGCAGTGCAGCTGACCAAAGCATCACTGCGTATCTGATAGCACTGCGATGCTGTGATACCCGTGTCGTTGATCCTGCCCGTAGCCACTGCAACAGGCGGACTGACTGTCAGCTGCCGTGGCAGGGAGACTGTGGCCCCTCGGTCATCCGTCACCACCAACGTCACGGTGTAGCTGCCTGCAAACTTGTAGCCATGGGTTGTTGTAACGCCTGTGGCGGTGTTAGTCGTGCTGTTGGAATCCCCAAAGTTCCAAGAATAGTTGGTAATCGTGCCACCGTTGTCGATACTTCCAGAAGCGTTAAAGGTAACTAGCAGCGCATCTGGAGTTACCGCGATTTGCGGTACAGGGTTCACATTAGGGAAGCTGCCGATATTGACGGTTTGCGTACTTGAAGCCGTCAAGCCGCCGTTATCGGTCACAGTCAATGTCACTACAAAGCTACCTGTCCTGCCATAGACGTGCGTGGCGCTGTTGCCAGTGGCGGTGTTAGTGTTGCTGAGTGGCTCGCCAAAGTTCCAGGCATAGCTGGTAATAGTGCCGTCAATGTCGGTCGATAGAGTGGCATTAAAACCTGCTGCGTTGTCCAACACAGTAGCGACGGTAAACTGCGCTGCCGGGGCTTTGTTAGCCACCGGGATAGGGGCCACCGAGATATTCTGGCTGACTACCGTGCTAACAGTGCCTCGAGAATCCAACACGATCAAATTAACCATGAAGGTGCCCGAGTTGGCATACACGTGGGTGACGGTGGCCGAGGTAGTATTAAGCACCGTAGTGCCATCACCAAAGTTCCATTGATAGCCAAGGATGGTACCGTCAGGGTCGCTCGAGGCGCTGGCGTTGAAGGTGACTGTTAGGCCGTTGGGAGCGGCGGTAAAGCTGCCTACGGGGGGTTGGTTGGCCACTGTGGTAGTGACTGGCGGGTTGATCACTTCGGGGCCAGCTGGCACGGGTTCACGCTCCCCGCCTACCCCGCATGCGGCTAATGTTGCAATCAGCATGCTGCCCAATAAGCAGCGCATAAACCGTTGCATCATCAAAAGACCCAGCTTGTTCGTAACTTGCATGACTTAACCCTCTTAAACATCTGTGCGTGCGCACGTCATGTTTAGACGATTCAGCGTCAATGGCTTACAAGTGCCAATACGTAAGCGCTAGTAACCTTGCGGCTACTATTTCACGATGTGTGTGCGTCGATACTTCGGATTAATGCTGGTAGTTTATGCATCGATTGAATGCTTCAATTAAGCTGGGCCAGACCGCAGTGCATAGGTCTTGCCATCTAGCCACAGGTATTCAACCCGCACAATGGCAGCGCCCTTTTCGTCTTTGAAGGTAAAGCCTAGCAGTGCCAGTGCGGTGCCGGTTTTGATCTCGGGCACATTCCACGCTTGCATGCGTGTGAGGGGGGCTAGTTCTACTTCCCACACTTTGTCAGCGCGCTTGGGCACTACGGCTTTAGCTAGTAGTGCCTTGCCGTCGACTGGAGCGGTTTGCGCAGGCAGGGGGCGGCTGGGCAAATCTGCTGGTAGTTTTAGCCCACTGACAATTTGCAGCTGCATCTCAGTGTGCGGGTTTTGCCAAGTGACTTTGCTGGCCGTGCCCTCTAGGTAGACGGGGCGGTCTTGGTCAAAGCTGCTCCAGCCGTGGTGGGCATGGGCGGTGTGGGCCAGCGGAATAGACACTGCTGCGATTAAAAAAATACGGCGTTGCATACAGTTCTCCTAAGCGGTTAGAGGTTAGCAGTTAAAGGTTAGCAGTTAACGGTAAGCAATCCATCGGCCACAAGTGACGATGGCCACCCACAGCAAAGTAGAAACAATCATCTGCGCTTTGGCCACTGTATCTAGCTTGTCTAGCGACCCGCGGCCATGAAACCATGCTGCGTTGCAAGCTGCGCAGGTGAGCAACAGCATTTTGAGCGTGAATGTGCGGTTCGCCAAGAGCTCTGCAGCCCGCGTTGCAAACATTAACAAACCCGATGCTGCCGCCATGCAAAAACCTGTGGCCACTAGGCCCAGCCCCAACCTGGCCAAGTCTTTGATGGGCAATGCCGCACCTTTGCCAAACACCCGCAGTTCAAGCAGCGTTAAGTTGCCAATCAGCAAGCCAATGCCCAAGATGTGGACGATTTCTAGCGTGGGGTAGGCCCATGGTATGGAGGCGAGTTGTGCAAACATTTATGCGCCCTCGGCTAATAACTGCAGTGTCAATGCAATGCGCGCTTTGGCGGGTGTGAAGGGTGTAGCGGTTAGCGTATCGCTAGGCAGCGCTGTCACGCTACCAAACGCACACCGCGTGCTGCGCAACACTTTAACTCCGCGTTGTACAGCGTGTTCTAGGGCAGCTTGCAGATCAGCGCTTAAGGTGCCGTTACCAGTGCCCGCCGCCACAATGCCGCGCAATGGCGCAGCGCCGTCAGCTAGCAGCGCGCGCACCACCGCGCCTGTAGCGCCCGCGTAGTTGTGCACAATCTCGACTCTGGGCCAACTGGTTGTATGCGCTATTAATTGCATAGCTGCTTGAGCAGTAAATACTTGGACTACGGGCTTATTTGATAGTAAAAATGCCTTTGCAGGGGCATTCCAGTGCACTGCGGGCTGTTGGCACGCTTGCTGCGCACTGCCGGGCATATTTAGCCTGCCTAGCGGCTGCGCGCCGTCTTCACAGGCTGAGCTGAAGGCGTTAAGCGCATGGCTGTGCACTTTTTGCACCTGCATTGCGCTGTGCACATCGCCTGCGCACACGGCCAGCACGCCGCAGGCCTGTGCGTCTAGCGCCACCTGCACGGCGTCTAGCAAGTTGCGCGGGCCATCGGCTTGGCTCGATGTGGCGGGGCGCATGGCACACGTTATCACCACGGGTTTGGTAGCCAATAGATCAGCGGGCAACACTAGGTGCAAAAACCATGCGGTTTCTTCCAGCGTGTCGGTGCCGTGGGTGACCAGCACCGCGCACACATCGCTCTGGGCCAGATGGTGCGCGCAGCGGGCAGCAAGGCGCGCCATGGTGGCAAAGTCCATGTCTTTGCTGTCGATTTGGGCTATTTGCTCGATCACCAGCTCTGTGGGGTGGCTGGTGCCCTGCAACACATCTTTCAGCCCCGTAATGGCGCCCAACAGCTGGGCCACGCCAATCTGCGCTGCGGTGTAGCCCGTATGGTCTGCGCTACTGGCTGCGGTGCCCGCAATCGTACCGCCAGTGCCTAAAACCACAATCTTTTGATTTATTTTCACCACAATGCTTGCACTTTTCAAAAAGCTGATTTAATATACAGTAACTGGATAAGAACTCAGTACATGGTCTCAATCTCGCAGTTGCTCCATGGACTGGGTTCTTACCCACCCTTTAGTTTGTTCTTTTGCCTTGTCTCAGCTTGTCTGAGATCGCCTAGGAGTTTGCCATGTTTGAGAGCCCTAAGTTAACCGCCCGCCAGCAACAAATTTTAGATTTGGTGCAAAACGCTATCGCCCGTACAGGCGCGCCGCCCACCCGGGCCGAGATCGCCAGCGAGCTAGGCTTTAAATCAGCCAACGCGGCTGAAGAGCATTTGCAAGCCCTGGCCCGCAAAGGCGTGATCGAGCTGGTCAGTGGCACATCGCGCGGCATTCGCCTGCGTGGCGACGCGTTGCGCAGCATCAACGCTGCCCGTACCGACGGCCTGGGCAAGCAGTTTAGCCTGCCTCTGCAAAGCCTGATGCAACTGGCCCTGCCCTTGGTAGGCCGCGTAGCAGCCGGCGCACCCATACTGGCTGTCGAGAACGTAGACCAAACCTATTACGTCGAAAGCAGCCTGTTCAAAGCCAAGCCCGACTACCTGCTCAAAGTACGCGGCATGAGCATGCGTGACATCGGCATCATCGACGGCGACCTGCTGGCCGTGCAAGCCACCAAAGACGCTCGCAACGGCCAAATCGTCGTCGCCCGCCTGGGCGAAGAAGTCACCGTCAAGCGTTTTCAGCGCAACCAACAGCTCATTGAGCTGCACGCCGAAAACCCAGATTTCAAAACCATCGTGGTCGAACCCGGTGAACCGTTTGAAATAGAAGGCCTGGCCGTAGGCCTGATTCGCAACAGCATGCTCATGTAGCTTGCCGTTGTAGCCTAGTTTTGTAGCCTGCTGCACAGGTCTGCCCTGGCCTGCAGCGGTTTGTAGAGGTCTATACATGACCTGTTTCATAAAAGTAGTTTTTAGTGCTGGAAGACCTCAGCCCAGCTGCCGCATTCCCGTTTAGTTTTTTTCCTCTAGCCATTTTGCTTAAGTTCCATCATGTAAACGTATCGTTTTAAAAGGAGATTCACCATGAACCTGCTATCGCTACTCATCGCTCCGTTGCAAGCTGTCGTCTTGTTTTTTGCACCGCATGCCGTTGGCACTAAGCCGCTGGGCATGCGCAGCCCGGTGCGCAGTGCGGCACCTTCTGCTGTGCCCCATGCTGCACCGGGCAGTGCAGTGCTACGCACCTCGCGCATCACCTACCCCAGCACCATGCCCCACATCAGCGCCAAGCCCATTCACCGCGTGCGTGTGGTGCGCAACATCGACACAGCCCTACCCGCAGACCGCGCAGGCCGCATGGTGGTGTCGGGCCGTTTTGCAGATGTGTGCGCAGAGCTAGACCGCTTGGCGTCTTTGGAGATGCGCCACGCTTAACTGCTAATCATTGTCCAAGTCTTCGGATGGTTTTAACTCCCTCTTAGCAATGCATTAGCTCGTTGTTTAGCAGTGGCGGGCGGCGGGACATATCGCTGCACCCTGGTCGATACGTGAAGACACGTGAGGCGGAGTTTGTAGATTCCATACATCCAGCATCCAAGCCAAGCGCGCGTCATCGAAAAAATTTCAGCTCTGGGTTGTTTTAAACAGCAAAACACAATGACAATCTTTGTATGACGGCTACTTAAAATATTTTGTACCATGTTTGGTTTATTGCAGTTTTTAATGAATCAAGCTATTCAAACTCTAACTGTTTAAATCCGACTTTTGCTAACAAAGTCTGTCAATATGTACCGCAGGCTTAGCGTCGCAAGTTATGTCGTACCCCATGATGAGCAAGGATTAAATTTCTATGGCACTTACTCAAATGCAACTCATACAGTCTCTCGGCGAAGCAATGGCTTGGTTCGAACGAGAGTTAAGCTGGGGTGTTCCACAGACAGAGCAACGACATTTGTGTGGACGCATAGGTGAGCTCTACGCAGCGATGATCACGAATGGCCGAATGGCCACTGCAATCAATCAAAAAGGATATGATGTTGTAAGCGTTGACGGTGAAAAAATTTCTGTCAAAACTACAGCTACCGTCGGCACCGGTGGTCACATTTCATTTAATCGCAATACGCTTCAGTTTGTAGATCGAATAATAGTCCTTCGAATCAACACCGAAGAGATGCAAATCGAAACGC
>JAYTPK010000015.1:0-17184 GCA_043747295.1 Polaromonas sp.
GTGCGCCCACCCCTTGTGGCTTACAGCTTTGTCTAGCAGCTGGACCACCAAGTTAGCTGAGTCTGCGATGTGCAACTCAGGCAAGTCATATCGCGTTTGCGCACGCTGCGCCATGGGCGGCAAGCGGTCAATGACAAAGTGGTCAATATGCGCTGAAGGGGTGGTCATGCTGCACCCGATAACACCGATTTACCTAAGATCAATTGCTGCACCTCGGTGGCACCTTCGTAGATACGCAGTGCACGGATATCGCGGTACAGGCTCTCAACCCGGCTGCCCACCTTCACGCCCATGCCGCCGTGCATTTGCACTGCCATGTCAATCACCTTGCTGGCGTTCTCGGTAGCTGTCATCTTGGCAGCCGCAGCTGCTGCGGTGTATTGCGCACGGGTGGCAGTGCCAGCGGGTAGGGCAATGTCACGCATCCACGCTGCCCGGTAGGTGAGCAGCGCGCCTGCGTCAATCAGCGCCACCATCTCGCCCAGCTTGGCCTGCGTGAGCTGAAAGTCTGCCAAGTTGTGGCCAAACATTTGGCGCTGCTGCGCGTAGTGCACCGCCTCGGCTAATGCGCGGCGTGCAAAACCTAAAGCGGCAGCGGCCACCGATGCACGAAAAATATCCAGCGTTTGCATGGCCAGTTTAAAACCCGCGTTTTCTTCGCCCAGCAAGTTGGCGGCGGGCACAGTGCAGCGGTCAAACTTTAAGGTAGCCAAAGGGTGCGGTGCCATCACCTCGATATGCTCGCTGCTGTCTAAGCCTGCAGTGTCAGCATCCATCACAAAGGCGCTGATACCGCGTGTGCCCAGCTCAGGCTCGGTCTTGGCAAACACCACATAAAAGTCTGCAATGCCGCCATTGCTGATCCAAGTCTTAGAACCTGTGATTTGGTAATCATTTTGGCCAGTAGTCCATGTATTTACTGCTTTAACAGCTATAGTTTTTATAGCAGCTACGTCGCTGCCTGCGTCTGGCTCGCTCAATGCAAACGCGGCTATCTTGTCGCCCCGTGCTACGGCAGGCAGGTACTTGGCTTGCACCTGCGGCGAGCCTGCTAAGGTAATAGCTCCACTGCCCAAGCCCTGCATGGCAAATGCAAAATCTGCCAGCGGCGAATGAAAAGCCAAGTTCTCGCGCAAGATCACCAAAGCGCGCGAGTCCAGCTGCTCTAGCGCGCCACCATGCGCAGCAGGAATGCAGTAGCGCAGCCATTGGTTAGCGCCTAAGTGCTTCACCCATGCTTTGCACGCAGCGCGGTCATCGGCTTCGTCAATGTATTGCTTGGGCAACCAGTCGGCCAAACAGTTGCCAATCTCGCGGTGCACGGTGTCAAAAAACGGTAGAGACAAATGGGCCGTGCTGGCGCGGTGAAAGGGTGCAGGTGCAGGTGCGGGTGCGGGTGCGGGTGCGGGTGCGGTAGCAGATTTGACTGCAGGCATAGACTTCAATGAGGGGGCAGCGTTAGACGACATAGATCAATCCCCTTGGAACACAGGTTTTTGTTTCGCTGCAAATGCTTCATAAGCACGCTTGAAGTCATTGGTCTGCATGCAAATGGCCTGCGCCTGCGCCTCGGCTTCAATGGCTTGGTCAATCGTCATGGCCCACTCTTGGTGCAGCATGGTTTTGGTCATGCTGTGGGCAAAGCTGGGGCCGTTGGCCAGGTCTTGCGCTAGTAACTGCGCTTTGGCCAGCACATCAGTGCTGTCGTGCAGTGCGTTGAAAAACCCCCAGTTCAAGCCCTCTTGCGCTGTCATGGCGCGGCCGGTAAACAGCAGCTCTGCCGCGCGGCCTTGGCCGATCAAGCGCGGCAGCAGGGCGCACGCACCCATGTCGGCACCGGCTAGGCCCACGCGCGTGAAAAGGTAAGCCGTCTTCGCACCCGGAGTGCCCAGCCGCAGGTCAGCGGCCAGTGCAATCATGGCACCAGCGCCTGCGCAAATGCCGTCAATCGCGGCTATCACCGGTTGCGGGCAGGCCTTGATGGCTTTGACCAAATCGCCTGTCATTCGGGTGAACTCCAGCATCTCGGGCATGCTCATGGTGGTCAGTGGGCCGATGATTTCGTGCACATCGCCGCCGCTGCAAAAATTGCCGCCTGCGCCGGTAATGACGATGGCTTTGACATCGGTGGCGTAGCGCATGGCGTTAAACACATCGCGCAGCTCAGCGTAGCTGTCAAAGGTCAGCGGGTTTTTGCGCTCTGGCCGGTTGAGTGTGATGGTGGCAACGCCTGCGCTGTAGGCGTAGGCAAAGTGCGTGGCCGTGTAGGCTGCGCGCGGTGCAAACTGGGCACGCATGGGGTTGGTGGGGGTGATGTAATGCTTCATGGCTTGGGATGCGTGGAGTATTTGTAAATGTGATGGGGCGGCTTGTGAGGGGGTGAACTGAGGCAAGCAATAAGATCAAGCTAATTTTTGAGTCACGTTAACGTCGCATCGGTGCTCAGCTCAATAGCGGTGGCCGTGTCTTTCACGCGGCCTAGTAGCTTGTGCAAACTGGCCATATCTTTGTCAGACAAATCGCCAAAGGCCTGCACTATCCAGCCCTCATGCGCCTGCGCCATGTCGGCAAAGCTGGCGCGCCCGGCAGCCGTCAGGCGCACTAAGAAAGCACGGCGGTCACCTTCTACCGCCAGCCTTTCTACCAAGCCTTCATTGACCAACTGGTCGGTAATGCCAGTCACGTTGCCGCCGGTCACCATCATGCGGCGCGACAGCTCGTTCATCTTCAGGCCTTGTGGCGCACGTTCTAGCTGCGCCATCAAATCAAAGCGCGGCAGGGTAGTGTCAAACTGCTCGCGCAGTGCGGTGCGCACCTCGCGCTCAATCAGCTGCGTGCAGGTGAGCAGGCGCAGCCACAGCCGCAGTGCAGCAGCGTGGTCAGCATGGGCGCGGGCTTCAATGTCCATAATTTGAGCGAAGTTGATGACTATAAATTTAATAGCTGCTTGAGCAGTAAATACTTGGACTACAGGGTCTTTTGCTTAGAAATTTCACGGTACAGCTGGTCGCGGCCGCTCTCATACGGTTTGGGCCACACCACGTCGCGGCTTTGCAGCTTGGCCGCCTCCATCAGCGTCCAGGCGGGGTTGGCAAGGTGCGGGCGGGCCACTGCGCACAAGTCAGCGCGGCCTGCCGCAATGATGCTGTTGGCTTGGTCTGCTTCGCTGATCGCGCCCACGGCAATGGTGCGAATGCCCGCCTCGTTGCGTATGCGGTCGGCAAACGGTGTTTGGTACATTCGGCCATACACCGGCTTGGCCGCGCGCGTGGTTTGGCCGCTGGACACGTCGATAAAATCTGCGCCTCTAGCTTTGAACAGCTTGGCAATGTCTATCGCATCGTCGTCGGTGTTGCCACCGGGTGCCCAGTCATGCGCTGATATGCGCACGCTGATGGGTTTGTCCGCTGGCCACACAGCGCGAATGGCGCTGAACACTTCTAGCGGGTAATGGCAGCGGTTACTTAAGCTGCCGCCGTAATCGTCAGTGCGCAAATTAGTTAGCGGGCAAATAAAGCTGGACAGCAAGTAGCCGTGGGCGCAGTGCAGCTCTAGCCAGTCTACGCCTGCAGCTGCGGCGCGCTGCGTGCTGGCTACGAAGGCAGCGGTCATTGCGTCCATGTCAGTGCGGGTCATTGCGCGGGGTATTTGGTTTTGCTCGCCGTAGGGCACCGCGCTGGCGGCTATCAGCGGCCAGTTGGGTGCATCGCCGGGCTGGCCAGTGGCTGATGCCAATGGCTCGTCGGTAACTTCCCAGCCCAGCTGCGTAGAGCCTTTGGGGCCGCTATGGCCCAGTTGCAAGCCTAGCTTAGCGCTACTGCTGTGCACAAAGCGCACCACGCGCTCTAGCGCGGCTTGCTGCGCATCGGTAGCCAGCACAGTGCAGCCGGGGGTGATGCGGCCATCGTGCGTGGGCGATGTCATCTCCACCATCACCAGCGCCGCACCGCCCAGCGCACGTGCGCCCAGGTGCACAAGGTGAAAGTCTTGCATCACACCGTCCACCGCGCTGTAGGTGGCCATGGGCGAGACGATGATGCGGTTTTTAAGCTTGAGGCCGCGCACCGTCAGCGGTGTGAGCATGGGCAGCACAGCGCGTGGTTTAGAACGAGTCGATTTATCCGTTCGGGCTGAGCTTGTCGAAGTCTTTGTGAACCCTAGAGCAAGCTCAGGCTGAACGGGATGGTTTGCCAACCACGTCTCATACCCCTGCAGCCAAGCCGCATCGCGCACGCGCAGGTTTTCATGGCTAATGCGCTGGCTGCGGGTCAGCAGGCTGTAGTAAAACTGCTCAGCCTCCATGCCGCTGTAGCGGTCTACGTTTTCAAACCATTCGGTTGAATTGCGCGCTGCGTTTTGAATTTTCAGCACTTCCACACTGCGCCGCGCTTCATAGGCTTGCAGCACCTCGTCCATCACAGTACTATTAATTTCATAGCTGCTTGAGCAGTAAATACTTGGACTATCGGCTGATTTGCTTGGTAAATGAGGCTTTAAATAAGGTTTGAAGGTGTTAGCCAGATCAATCGCATCTTCCAAAGCCAGCTTGGTGCCCGAGCCGATAGAAAAGTGCGCCGTGTGCGCTGCATCGCCCATCAAAACAATCGGTACTGTTCTGCCGTTAATCACCTCGCGGTGCACCCAGTGCTTGCACATCACACGCGGAAAGCGTATCCAATTGGCCGACCCGCGCAGGTGCGCCGCATTGGTCATCAGCGCATTGCCGTCTAAGTATTTGGCAAATAACTTCTCACAAAACGCTGTGGCCTCATCTTGGCTCATTGCGTCCAGCCCGTGCGCCTGCCACACGGCCTCAGGCGTTTCTACAATAAACGTGGAGGTGTCTTCGTTAAATTTATACGCATGCACTGCAAACCAGCCGTGCTCGGTTTGTTCAAAGCAAAAGGTAAATGCATCAAACGTCTTCTTGGTGCCCAGCCACACAAATCGGCATTGGCGCAGGTCCACATCAGGCTCATAGGTGGCGGCGTAGCGGCTGCGAATGCGGCTGTTCAGGCCGTCGCCGGCTATCACCAAATCAGCGTTGTATTGCGCAGCCAGGGCCTGGTCGTGATCGCAGTCCACCTCAAACACCAGCTCCACACCCAGCTGCTGGCAGCGCTCTTGCAAAATGTTCAGCAAATGTTTACGCCCAATGCCGCAAAAACCATGGCCGGTAGAGCGAATAGCTTTACCTTTAAAAAACAGCTCAATATCGTCCCAGTGGTTTAGCGCATCGCCTATCAGCTGGCCAGTCACTGGGTCAGCCACATGCAGGTTAGCCAGTGTCTGGTCGCTTAGCACCACGCCCCAGCCAAAGGTGTCAAAAGGCTTGTTGCGCTCTACCACCACAATGCGCGCGCTGGGCTGGTGCTGCTTCATCAGCAGCGCAAAGTACAAACCGGCAGGCCCACCGCCTATGCATAAAATATTCATGCATTTACTTTAAACCTAAACTATTGAAAGGTCAATATAACCTGCATCCCAAGGTCAAAGTTGGGGCAAAACTACGTTCATCGCCCGTTTACCCACTTATATCGCCGCAAATGTAAAAAACTGCGTACCCAAGTACAGGCTTGCCTACAATCGAAGGTTAACAATCGCGTCATAACAATAACTTGAGGCACTACGTTTATGGGCTGGCTTTCTAATATATTCAAAGAAAATCAAGAGGACGAGGCACCATCGCTCAGCACCAGTTTTCATGACCTAGACGGCCACCCTGTGCCGCTCACATTGCAGGGCTCAGACCTGCGCGCCGCGCGTGAACTGGTCAAAACTGCCGCCACCCGAACCGCAGAGATCTACGGCATCCCAGCGCATTGGCTGGCCTACGAAGTGGTCACCATTGCAGACGACGAAAAAGCCTTTTTCCAACTGCAGGTCACCTTGCAACATTGGGACGAATATTTTTCATCCCACACCTACGCGTTTGAGCGTGCGGTGCTCAAGCGCATTCGCGACGAAGACCTGCCCGTAGGCCGCGCAGTGCGTGCCGTGCTGTGGCGCACTTCGCCCGACGCAGGCTGCCCCTATGACGACCTGCCCGAGCCACAAGCTTGGACAAGCGAGGCCATTAAGCAGCGTGGCGATGCGAGTGACCGCATGCGCCGTGAGGTGCGCCGCCCCGCTGCAAGCGATCGCGGCTCCTTCAGCATGAGCATGGCCGCTGGTGCAGCAGCGGCCGCTGCCGCCATTGCGCCGGGTGCGGTCTTGTCAGCTAACGCAGTGCTGCCATCCGATGTAGACCTTGCACTTGATGACGAACGCCGGGGCGACTCCACCATGCCGGTGAATTTTGACCACCTGCAAGAGCCCCCGGACTTTGACAAAACCCGCCCGAGTGCTGAGCATGATTTTGAGATAACCCATGCCGATGATTTTCAGTCTACCCATGGTTTGCAAGAGCCTGTAAAAACCAAGTCTTAAACCCTGCCAGCTGCAAGCTGCCACCCTGCGGCCTGCGGTTCACTAATCTGGGCCCATCGGGTCTACACTGTAGACATGCTGTACAAATTTAAATCCCCTGCCACTGGTGACGTGATCATGCTAGAGCCCAACGGCCGCCGCGTGTTGCAGATCATTGGTAAAGACTCTGGCCCGACAGGGATCGTATTGCCCGAGCAAATGGCAGCGGCCATCAACGCCATCACTGCCGAAGTGACGCGTGAAGAAGCCGAACAACAAGCCGCCATCGCATCCGCCAAAGCCCAAGGGGCCGCAGTGCCCAGCTTTGAAGCGATTAGTCTGCGTAAACGGGTTTGGCCGTTTGTTGAGATGCTGCAGCGCTGCGCTAAAGAGAACGCTTCTGTGACTTGGGGGGTTTGAAGTCGCTGGTTGGTTTGGTTTTTAGTTCCCCCTTGGCAATGCATGGTGTCCTTGATTAGCCGTGGCGGGCGGCGGGACATATCGCTGCAAAAACTTCCGCGAAAACGCGCGGCAGGTAGTAGTTATCTGTAGATGGTGGGCCGCACCTCGCTACAGTTTCCCCACCGATAAGATCCCACCGCTGCACCCTGGTCGATGCTGTGAAGACACGCGGTGCGCAGGTTGTGGCTACCTCAACCAAAACTGCAATCTGCGCAAGTGACTCCCAGCCTGCTACAAGCGGGCTGATGTGGCTTACCCCTGTGACAACCAATCAAGGCCGCAGGTCCGGTTGGCATAGGGGTAAGCCACATCGGCGCGCGTCCCAGGACAAATACACACAGAGGTAAAGCCTCAATCCACCTTGGCCCCAGAAGCCTTCACCACCTGCGCCCATTTGGCAATCTCCGAGTCAATCTGCTTGGCAAAGTCGGCAGGCGAGCCACCACCCGGAATAGCGCCTTGGGCCAGTAGCTTGTCTTTAATTTCAGGCTTGGCAAACGACTTGGCCACTTCTTGCTGAATGCGGCTGACCACATCAGGCGGCGTGCCTGCTGGCGCTAGCAAGCCAAACCACGAACTGGCTTCATAGCCTTTTAGCTGCGCGCCACCTGCTTGCTCAATCGTGGGTGCATCAGGCAGTGCAGCTGAACGCTGGCCGCTGGTCACGGCCAATGCTTTGAGCTTGCCCGCTTTGATCTGCGGCATAGCGCTGGGCAGGTTGTCAAACATCACGTCCATGCTGCCGCCAATCAGGTCTAGCAGCGCTGGGCTTGAGCCACGGTACGGAAAGTGCACCATGTAGGTACCGCTCATGCTTTTAAACAACTCGCCAGCCAGGTGAATGGAGGTGCCGTTGCCGCTGGAGGCCATGTTGAGTTTGCCAGGGTTGGCCTTGGCGTACTTTATAAAATCGGCCACGCTGTTGATACCCAGTTTTTGCGCCTTGTCTGCATTCATCACCATCACGTTGGGCACGCCCGCTACCAAGGTGATGGGGGCAAAGTCTTTCACGGGGTTGTAGGGCAGGTTAGGGTACAGCGCTTTGTTAATGCCGTGTGTGCCCACCGTGCCCATCAGCAGGGTGTAGCCATCGGCAGCCGACTTGGCAACATGGTCAGCACCCACGTTGCCACCAGCGCCTGCGCGGTTCTCCACCACAAAGCTTTGGCCAAATGCTTTAGACAGCTCAGGTGCTAATGCACGCGCCAAAATATCAGTGGTGCCACCGGGTGCAAACGGCACCACAATGCGCACCGGTTTAGTGGGCCATGCAGCCTGCGCCCAAGCACTGCACGGCAAAGTAAACGCTATGAATAATGTAGCTATATAAGCAATAGATACTTGGACTGTACGGTGATTTGATAAGAAATTGGCCATGTTGTCTCCTATTTTTATAAAACTATTAATAGCATAGCTGCATCAGTAATGAATACTTGGACTATAGACCGATTTGGCATAAAAAAAGACGGCCTGAGCCGTCTTTGATGGGTATGACCGTTAAGTCAGTATCAGCTTAGTCAGCGTATACGCCAGCAGCCTTGATGATGGGTGTCCATTTAGCGATTTCAGCGGCCACAAACTTTTTGTGCTCAGCGGGTTCGATGCGTTTGTCGGTAATGATCACAGCGCCTAGGCCTTCTTGCTTTTTGATGAAATCAGGGTCTTTCATGGCAATTTTCATGGCTTCGTGAATCTTCTTTTGCACATCCGCTGGCGTGCCTTTAGGGGCGTACAGGCCGTGCCACACGGTGACTTCAAAGCTCTTCAAACCCGAGTCTTGCAGGGTTGGAATGTCTTTAAGTGCTGGGGTGGTTAAACGCTTTGACGTGGTCACGCCAAAGGCCTTGACTTTTTTAGCTTCGATTTGGCTGGTGGTGTTGGTGGTTTGGTCACACATCAAATCGATCTGGCCGCCGATCAAATCGGTCATGGCGGGCGCTGTGCCTTTGTAGGGCACTGAGGTCATGTCAGTCTGGATAGCGGTTTGAAACAACAAGCCGCACAGGTGGGATGCAGATCCAATGCCTGCGTGGCCGATGTTGATCTTGCCTTTGTTAGCCGCCAGCCAAGTGCTGAGTTCTTTGTAGTTGTTAGCAGGCATTGAAGGCTTGCTGATCAAAGTCATCGGCACATCGTTGATCATGCCCAAGTATTCAAAATCGCTCTCAACCTTAAATGGAATGTTGCGTACCAAGCCAGGCATGGTGGACATGCCGATATGGTGCAGCAGCAAGGTGTAGCCGTCAGCGTTGGCCTTGGCCACTTTGGCGGCGCCAATGGAGCCACCTGCACCAGCTGCGTTGTCTACCAAAATAGTCGCGCCGCCCATGGGCTTGCGCAGGGCCTCGGCCAAGTCGCGTGCTACGCGGTCGGTGGGGCCACCAGCGGCGAAGGGCACCACGATGGTGATGGATTTGTCTTTGAGTGGGTAATCTTGGGCCATGGCCGAGGTCACCATCGACAAGGCTGCGGCTGCAGCGGCGGCAATTAAGCTCATGCGCTTAAGGGACATAGTTCTAACTCCTAAAAATAATAATCAACTGTAGCGCCTGCGCGCTGCCTGTACACAACGGGAAATACGTATGCTGGGATGACACTGCACCGTGAAAACCCTATATAGGACAAGCACTTACGTTGCTGGGTGGCCTATATGGCTAAACGCTATGAGCTTGTGATTTCTTTGTATTGGACGCTGTGCGGTGCGCTGGCTACAGTGCAGGTTATGTTGTCAATCTCAATGTTTTTGCCGCGATTATTAATCCAAACTTTGGGCGCACTGTGCCTGGCAGTTGCCGCGTGCGCCGCCCACAGTGCAGGCCATGACGCGGTGTCTGCCGATGCTGCAGCAGCTGCTTTGGCCCAAGGCGCTACGGTAGTAGACGTGCGCAGCGCAGCCGCCTTTGAGCAAGGCCATTTGCCAGGGGCAGTGCACTGGTCACTAGGCACTGCAGATAACCCCGCAGCGTTAGCGCGCTTTGTGTCGCAAGCCGGGGTGGATTTGTCACGCACCGTGCTGGTCATTGGCGAGCCAGGCGATGCGCGTGCGCAGGCCCTGTGGCACACCCTGAGCAGCTACGCCACAGGCCGTGTGCTGTGGCTAGTAGGCGGCACCACAGAGTGGCGCATGACTGGCCGCAGCCTAAGTACCGACACCGTTGCAGCTAAAGCGGTGCCGCAGCATTTGGTACTGCTGCAAGGTACGCCCGCCCAAGCGCGCATGGCAGGACATAGCCTGCGGTCAGCCTCTGGAGTCAATGAAAACTTGATTTCTTTGGCTAAATAGGCTTGTAGTCCAAGTATCTATTACTTGTATAGCTATTAAATTTATAGCGTTATAGTTTTCTTATGGGGTCTTAAATTCCCCTCGGCATTTGAGCTATAAAGTTGGGTTATGCACTCACCTACCCATTTGGGGAAAATTAAGCGCGCTTTGCTGCACCGGGCCATGGGCCGCAAGCTGCGTTAGGTCTGCGGGACTGTAATTTGTACCGTGCAAAAATTGAGCAAGTTGTAGTCACCGACTGGATACAAGAGAAGACCTTAAGCACCTTCTACCCGCTGTGGAGCGCGTGTTCAAGAGAAAGCCTAAAGCGCGATGGTCAATATATTAAATTATCTTTTTGCAAAACGCACCTTGGGTGCAGGCGGCAGTTGTGCTGCAGGAGGGGGTGACTTTCGCAGCCTTAACGGCATAGACTGGCAAGTGCTAGAGGCCAATAGCAAGTGGAAAAACGTAGCCACGAAGAGCCAAGCTGAAAAGTGAAAAGTGAGAAATGAGAAATGAGAAATGAGAAATGAGAAATGAGAAATGAAAAGTGTGCCGGATACTCATTTCAGCGCAGCGCTGTGTGCCCTCTGACTTCAAACCTTAGGCCTGAATCAACAACATATGTCTCTTGAGCTCGTACTTCTAGCAATCGCATCTCTGTTGGCTGGTGTGATCGACTCAATCGTTGGAGGGGGAGGGTTGGTTTTGGTTCCAGCCTTGTTCGCCACCTTTCCTTCGGCTCCCCCAGCTACTTTATTGGGGACCAACAAGCTTGCCGCTATATGGGGAACGTTGATTGCGTCTCGACAATACTCCAAGCGGGTCAACTTGGAGTGGCGAGTTTTGATACCGGCAGCCGCCTTTGCGCTTTTGGGAAGTTTCTGTGGCGCATGGGCGGTGACGCTCGTCGACCCAACTTTCATGCGTAGGCTATTGCCATTGGTTTTAATTGCCGTGCTTTTGTACACGCTCTGGAATAAAAATCTTGGGACAAGCAATATCCCACGGTATTCGGGGGCACGAGCGGTCGCCGTGACCTCTGCAATTGGTGGAGTCATTGGTTTTTATGACGGGTTTTTTGGCCCTGGCGCTGGAAGCTTCTTCGTTTTTCTGTTGGTACGATGGATGGGCTACGACTTTCTGAACGCTTCAGCCTCTGCGAAGGTGCTTAATGTAGCTACCAATTTTGCGGCTTTAGTTTTGTTTACTTTGAAAGGGCACGTTTGGTGGCAAGTCGGTCTGATTTTGGCAGTTGCAAACATTGCCGGAAGCATTATGGGGGCCCACCTTGCATTGAAGTATGGCGCATCATTTGTCCGTCGTATTTTTATTGGGGTTGTCAGCATGCTAATTCTTAAGACCACCTACGACACCTTCTTTAGATGACCCGTGAAAAGAGCACGATTTACCAATAAAAAGTGCCGGTAGTCCAAGCATTCATTGCTTAAGCAGCTATATTATTTATAGCTACGCGCATCCTCAATCACCTTGCCATCGTTAGGCAAAGTACCCGCACCCACCAGCTCTACATCACCGCGCAGCTTGGTCACGTCGCGTATCGCGTCCGCTATTTTGGCCTGCAGGCCGTCGGGCTGGGCGGTGGTTTCTACGCGCAGCAGCATCGCGTCGTTGGCCATCTCGCCGCTGACCACCAGGCGCGCCTTGGCTACTTCTGGGAAGCGTTTGGCAATCTCGGCCACCTGGCCGGGGTGCACAAACATGCCGCGAATTTTGGTGGTTTGGTCAGCGCGGCCCATCCAGCCTTTGACGCGCGTGTTGGTGCGGCCCGTGGGGCAGTGCCCGGGCAACACGGCAGACAGGTCGCCTGTGCCAAAGCGGATCAGCGGGTAAGTGGGGTTCAGCGACGTGACCACCAGCTCGCCTACTTCGCCTTCTGGCACCGGGTCGCCCGTGCCAGGGCGCACGATCTCCACAATCACGCCTTCGTCCAGCACCAAGCCCTCGCGCGCCGAGGTTTCGTACGCTATCAGGCCCAGGTCAGCGGTGGCAAAACACTGGCTGCCAGTAATGCCGCGCTGCAAAAACCATTCGCGCAAGCTGGGTGTAAAAGCTTCGCCGCCAAACATGGCTTTGGTCATGCTGGGCAGTGGCGTGGCCATGTCGCTGGCTTTTTCTAAAATGATTTTTAAAAAGCTAGGCGTGCCAATGTAGCCGTGCGGCTTGAGTTCGGCAATCGCTTGCACTTGCTGCTCAGTTTGCCCCGTGCCCGCCGGGAACACGGTGCAGCCCAGTGCGTGGGCACCGGTTTCCATCATCGACCCGGCGGGTGTGAAGTGGTAGCTAAAAGCGTTGTGGATCAACTCACCTGCGCGAAAACCGCTGGCGTGGATGGCACGCGCCATGCGCCAGTAGTCGCGCGAGCTGCCTTCGGGTTCATAAATCGGGCCGGGGCTGGCAAACACGCGCGGCATGTGCGCGCCGTAGCCTACGGCACTAAAGCCGCCAAACACATCAGCACCACCACCAGCAGCTACAGCATCGCGCGCAGCTTTTTGGCGGGCATGCAAATCAGCCTTGCGGGTGACGGACAGTTTGGCCAACGCAGCGCGGCTGGTCACGGTGTGTGCGTCCACACCTGACAGCGCATCGCGCATGGCAGCAGCGTGGGTTTGGGCATGGGCAATCTGCGCAGGCAGTGCGGCCAGGTGGGCGGCCTCACGCTCGGCGTGGTCGCGGGTTTCTAGCGCGTCATAAAATTCTGTCATGGGCAACTCCTCTGAACCTGATCGTATGCTATATATTTAATAGCTATCTAAGTAATAAACACTTGGACTACAGGCATATTTAATGGTTAAAAGCGTGTTTCAGCACACTTTACGCTAACCAGCGCTTGCGGCGCTTGTAACTTTTTACGTCTTTAAAGCTTTTCTTCTCACCATCACCGCCGCCGGTGCCCAGATAAAACTCTTTCACGTCTTCGTTGGTGGCCAGTTCTTTGGCAGGGCCGTCCATCACAATGCGGCCGCTCTCCATGATGTAGCCATAGTCGGCGTAGCGCAGGGCCATATTGGTGTTTTGCTCGGCCAGCAAAAAGGTCACGCCTTCTTTGACGTTGAGGTCTTTCACAATCTCAAATACTTCTTCCACGATCTGCGGTGCCAAGCCCATTGACGGTTCGTCTAGCAGCACCATAGTGGGGTTGGCCATCAGCGCGCGGCCAATGGCGCACATTTGCTGCTCACCGCCCGAGGTGTAGGCCGCTTGGCTGGTGCGGCGGGTTTTCAGGCGCGGAAAGTAGTTGTACACCTTCTCTAAGTTGGCGGCTATTTGCGCTTTGCTTTTGACGGTGTAGGCACCCGTCATCAGGTTTTCTTCAATGGTTAAGTGGGCAAAGCAATGCCGGCCTTCCATCACTTGCACCACGCCGCGCTGCACTAGGTCGGCAGGGCTCAGGTTTTCAATCCTTTCACCGCGCAGTTCAATGCTGCCTTTGGTGACAGCGCCGCGCTCGCCTGACAGCAGGTTGCTCACCGCGCGCAGCGTGGTGGTTTTGCCTGCGCCGTTGCCACCTAAGATGGCGACAATACCGCGCTCGGGCACCTGCAATGACACGCCTTTAAGCACCAAGATCACGTGGTTGTAAATGACCTCAATGCCGTTGACATTGAGTACGATGTTGGGCGCTTTGGCAGGGGCTGCAGTAGCTGCATTGGCGGCTGAAGGGGCAGGGGTGGTAGTGTCCATCTTGGGTTCTCGGGCTAGTTCCAAAAGCAGTGGCTGTTAATCAATGGTCGTTCAACGTATCGTCAGACCACGCAGCGCTGCGTTTGGAACTAGCGACTCTTGCGAGTCGCTAGACAACTTACTCAGTAAGTCTGGGTATTAAGACTGGCAGTCAGCGCCGTCGCGGCGTGTCAGCTTTTTCTCAGCCGCGTACTTGTCAGCAGCAGCCTTGACCATCGGGTTGATGAGCTGCTCATCGCCTTGCAGCCAGTCAGAAGTCCAGTTGAACTTAGCGCCGTCCCAGGTGTGTACACGTGCCCAGGCAGCGCCCATGTGGTCTTTGCAGCTGGTAGACAGTGGGCGCATCACGCCTTTAAAGCCCAGTGCATCTAACTTAGCCTGTGTGAGGTTTAAGTTTTCGTAGCCCCAACGTGCTTGTTCGCCCGTCATGACTTTGCCTTTACCAAAGCGGTCTTGGGCAGAGCGCACGCCTTCAATAGCAAACATTGCGCTCATCATGCCGCGCATGTACAGCACTTGGCCCACTTCTTCTTTAGGCCCAGTGCCTTGGCCTTTGCCGTGCACTTTGTCTAAAGTCTCTTTGGCTACTGCCGCTTGGGTTTCTGCGCCATGCTGCATCATGATGGCGTTGTAGCCCTTGGCACCTTCGCCCACGTCTTTTACATCAGGCTCAGCACCTGCCCACCACACGCCATACATTTTGTCGCGTGGGTAGCCGGTGGCTTGCGCTTCTTTGAGCGCAGTAGAGTTCATCACACCCCAGCCCCAGTTCAGCACATAGTCAGGCTTGTTTTGGCGAATCTGCAGCCAAGTGGCTTTTTGCTCCACACCAGGGTGCGTGACAGGCAGCAGGCTCAAATCGAAGCCGTGCATCTTGGCGCGCTCTTGCAGCAAAGGAATTGGCTCTTTACCAAACGGTGAGTCGTGATAGATCAAAGTGATTTTTTTGCCTTTAAGCTTGTCAAAGCCGCCTTCTTTTTTGGCAATGTGCTGAACCAAGGTGTCAGCAGCTACCCAGTAGGTGCCTGCCAGTGGAAAGTTCCACTTGAACACGCCGCCGTCAGCAGATTCGCTGCGGCCATAGCCAGCGGTGATCAACGGAATTTTGTCGCCGGGGGCTTTTTCGGTCAGGGCAAAGGTAATGCCGGTAGACAAAGGCTGGAACACTGTAGCGCCACCGTTTTTGCCCTTTAAGCGTTCGTAGCATTCTACACCGCGGTCGGTAGCGTAGCCGGTTTCGCATTCTTCAAAGCTCACCTTCACGCCGTTGATACCGCCCTTGGCGTTGACCAATTTGAGGTAGTCGACATAACCGTTGGCAAACGGCACGCCGTTAGGTGCATAGGCACCTGTTCGGTACACCAGCACCGGAAAAAACTGCTCTTTGGCCTGAGCCAAAGCGCTGGTGGCCACACAGGCCAGGCCCGCAGCCAGCACGGTGCTGGCTAAAGCTAATTGACGAAGTTTCATAGTCTCGCTCCAATAAAAGTTAAAACACACAAAAAACACAAACACATAACGCTAGATGACTTATCTTTGATGTCAGTGTTTACTAGCAAAACACTGCAATACCTCACACTGCAATACATCACACCGAAAATAACTGCCCCGCTTAGTGCGGGAAGGGCCAAATACGCAGTTTTTGCTTAGCCACGCTCCACAGTTTGGCCAGGCCGTGCGGCTCCACAATTAAGAACCATACAATCAGCGCGCCAAAAATCATAAATTCGGCATGCGACACGCCAGCGGTAGAAATATTGACCCCCACCAAGTTCCCCATCGCAGGCAAAACCTGGTTCAAGAAAATCGGCAGCACCGTAATGAAAGCCGCACCAAAAAAGCTGCCCATGATCGAGCCCATGCCGCCAATAATCACTATGAACAAAAGCTGAAACGAACGGTCCACCGAAAAAGCCGCTGGCTCCCACGAGCCCAGGTGCACAAAGCCCCACAGCCCGCCCGCCACACCAATGATGAAACTGCTGACCGCAAAGGCCGACAGCTTGGCATACATCGGGCGAATGCCAATCACTGCTGCTGCCACGTCCATGTCGCGTATGGCCATCCATTCACGGCCAATGGCACCGCGCACGAGATTCTTGGCCAGCACGGCAAAGACCACTAAAAAACTCAAGCAGAAAAGGTATTTTTCTAGTGGCGTGTTAATCGAGAAACCAAACACCTGCATGTTCGATACCGACACCGAGCCCGAAGCGGTATTGTTAGTAAACCACTTCACCCGCAAAAACGCCCAGTCGCAAAAGAATTGTGCAGCCAACGTGGCAATAGCCAGGTACAGCCCGCGTACACGCAAGCTGGGGATACCAAAAAACATACCTACTAGCGTGGCAAAGAAGCCGCCAGTCAGCAGTGCCACGATCAGCGGCATGCCTTCAATACGCACAAAGGTGTTGTAGGCCGCATAAGCACCCACGGCCATGAACGCACCAGAGCCCAGCGAGATTTGTCCGCAGTAGCCTACCAAGATGTTCACACCAATAGCGGCGAGTGACAAAATCAAGAAAGGAATAAAAATTGCCTTGAAAATATATTCAGAGGCCAGCATGGGCACCAAGATATAGGCTACTGCCAGGATCAAGCCGAGCGCAAGACGGTCTTGCGTGATCGGAAAGATCTGCTGGTCAGCGCGGTAGCTGGTTTTAAATTGGCCGTTTTCTCTGTAGAACATTAAATACCTTTAGTCAGTTGGGGACAGAGCAATGCGCTGCTTTGCAGGTGCATTGCTCTGTCCCACAAAATTTTCAAACTCGATCAATGATCTTCTCGCCAAACAAACCCTGCGGTCTGAACAGCAAAAAGACCAGCGCCAGCACATAGGCAAACCAAATTTCAATACCGCCGCCCACATAGGGGCCGATGTACACCTCGGACAATTTTTCACCCACGCCAATAATCAGCCCGCCAATAATCGCACCCGGCACTGAAGTGAGGCCACCCAAAATCACTACAGGTAGTGCGCGTAAGGCTACCGTGGCCAGCGAGAATTGCACGCCCAGCTTGCTGCCCCAGATCATGCCGGCCACCAAGGCCACCACACCGGCTACGCACCAGACAATCACCCAAATGCTGTTCAGAGGAATACCAATCGACTGCGCCGCTTGGTGGTCGTCTGCCACCGCGCGCAGGGCGCGGCCGGTGGTCGTTTTCTGGAAGAACACTGATAGCATTGCCACCAAGGCGGCGGCAATGGCCGCCGCGATCAGGTCTTCTTTGTTGATCAAAATACCACCGGGGAACATGCTCTCCAGCGCCATGATCGGCTCTTTGGGCATGCCAATATCGATCTTGTAAATGTCGCTGCCAAAAATGGTTTGGCCCAG
>JAYTPK010000016.1:0-36428 GCA_043747295.1 Polaromonas sp.
ATGAAGTGGGGCACGGTGAAGGCCACTTTTTGGCGGCGCTCGGCGTTATTGGTAGTAGAGCCGCACTCCATATCAGCTTTGCCGCTTTCGATCACGCTGATGCGGTTGGCAGGCGTGACCATCAAATAGGTGATACCGCCAGTTTTGGCGCCCAGCTTGGCGCGCACTGCTGCGGCCAGCTTAATGCACAGATCCACCGCATAGCCTACGGGCTTTTTGTCAGCGTCTAGATAAGAAAATGGTACCGATGATTCACGGTGCGCAATGATAATGTCGCCGCCTGCTTTCACACGGTCTACGACCAAAGGTTGAGCTATAGCCGCGCTGGTGCAGCACAGCATGGCAGCGCTTACAGTTGCCCTGCAGAAAGATGTATTCATTTCTTTGTCTCTAATAGTGATTGATTTTGATGACTGTAAGCAGGGTCTGTGCCCATTTGCTGACAGTTAACCAACTTTACGCAGCCAACTGCAAAGGCCGCGTCAGCTTGTCAGGCACCAACAGCGCTTGCATCTGCGCTTGGGTCATGATGCCTAAGCTTTCAGCCACTTCGGCGATAGGCATGCCAGTGGCCATAGCGGTTTTCGCGATCAAGGCAGATTTTTCGTAGCCAATCAGCGGGTTCAATGCCGTAACTAAGGTGACTGACTCGCTCACCCGTTTGGCCAGCAGCTCGCGGTTGGCCTCAATGCCCGCCACGCAGTTGGCCTGCAGCGTTAAGCACGCTTGGCTGAGGTGGCTGATGCTCTTAAACAAGCTCCAACCCATGATGGGTTCAAACGCATTGAGCTGCAATTGTCCGGCCTCGCTGGCCATGGTGACAGTAATGTCGTTGCCAATGACTTCAAACGCTACTTGGTTCATCACCTCTGGTATCACAGGGTTGACCTTGCCCGGCATGATGGACGAGCCCGCTTGGCGTGCAGGCAGCTTGATGTCGCCAAAGCCTGCCTGTGGGCCGCTGGACAATAAACGCAGGTCATTGCAAATTTTGCTGAGTTTGCAGGCAATACGCTTGAGCACACCTGACAGTTGCACAAACGCGCCGGTGTCTTGCGTGGCTTCGATCAAATTCATGGCTTTGACGACAGGAATGGAGCATTCCTCAGCTAAAAATTTGCAGGCTAAATCTGCGTAACCAGCTGGTGCATTAATGCCGGTACCAATGGCGGTAGCGCCAAGGTTGATTTCTTCAATGAGTGCGCGTGCTTCTCTTAATCGGGCCTCGTCTTCGCCAATCATGATGGCGTAGGTTAAAAACTCTTGGCCTAGCGTCATGGGCACGGCATCTTGCAATTGTGTGCGGCCAATTTTTAAAATGTCTTTGAATTCATCGGCTTTAGCTTCAAAGCCTTTACGCAAAATGGCCATGGAGCCGAGCAAGCGGTCAATACCCGTCCACAGCGCAATACGCACTGCGGTAGGGTACACGTCGTTGGTACTTTGCGATGCGTTAACGTGGTCGTTAGGGTGCAGCACGTCGTAGCGGCCTTTCTCGTACCCTAGTTTTTCTAGAGCTATGTTGGCCAGCACTTCGTTAGCGTTCATGTTGGTAGATGTGCCTGCGCCGCCTTGGATCACGTCCACCACAAACTCGCTGTGGTGCTCGCCATCAATCAGCGCGTTGCAGGCCAAGATGATGGCTGCGGCACGTTTGCGGTCTAACGCGCCCAGGTCGGCGTTAGCACGGGCAGCGGCTTTTTTGACAAAGCCAAAGGCGCGAATCAAGTCGGGCATGGCAGAGATGGCGGTGCCAGAGATAGGAAAGTTGTCTACCGCCCGCGCGGTGTGTACGCCCCAGTAGGCGTTGGCCGGAATCTGCATTTCACCTAGAAAATCGCGTTCGGTGCGGTGGCTGGCTGCGCTGATGGTGGCAAAGGTCATGTTGGTTCTACCCTGTGGTGTGTGATGGGTGAACTGTAGGTGGATTGGGTTCAATAGGCCAATGCTGTTTGCCAGTAAAACTATGCAAAAAACTAATTAACGCTTACTTATAAAAATAATGCATACATAAAACCTGGGGGATATCCCTATATTTTGTAGCGCTAGTATGAGCCGGCAAACACTATTTTTCTAACAAAATGTGCCTGTAGTCTAAGTATTTATTGATTAAGTAGCTATTAAATTTATAGCAATAGAGTGGTTAAGCAGTTTTTCGCAAATCGCCTATTGATTGCAGCTGTTCCGTCAAAGTAGTCCACTTAGCTTGCGCTGCTTGCACATTGCGCTCCTTCACGTGACCGAAGCCTTTGATCATTTCGGGGATACGTGCGATTTCTATGGCCACTGACGTGTTGTCAGCATTCATCGACTGCAACACTTCTTCGATGCTGGTTTTGTACTGGCCAATCAGCGCGCGCTCCATCTTGCGCTCCTGTGTTTTTCCAAAAATATCCAACGCCGTGCCGCGCAGCCCTTTCATTTTGGCTAGCAGCTTAAAGCATGTCAGCATCGCAGGTCCAAACTTTTGTTTGATGAGTTGGCCTTTGTCGTTTTTCTTGGAGATCAGCGGCGGGGCCAAGTGGTAGTTCAAAGTAAAGTCGCCTTCAAACTGCGATTTGACTTTGTCTAAAAACGCCGTGTCGCTGTGCAAGCGCGCTACTTCATATTCGTCTTTGTAGGCCATCAGTTTGTACAAATACTTGGCTACTGCCTCGGTCAACTGGGGGTTGCCTTTAGCAGCTACACGGTCAACAAAACTTTTGTAGTCTGCAGCGTAGGCTACGTTTTGGTAGGCGGTTAGCAGCTCTATGCGGCGGGCTATCAATGTCGCCAGGCTGTCGCGCTTGGCTGGCATCGCGATAACTTGTGCAGGGGTCAGCAGCTTTTCTACACTCACTAAATCATGCGCAGCGCGGCGGCCCCAGGTGAAGGCCTGTTTGTTTTGCTCAATGGCCACGTTGTTCAGTTCCATCGCCCGCATCAGCGAGTCAAGCTCTAGCGGTACCCAGCCTTTTTGCCAAGCGTAGCCCAAGATCATGGGGTTGATAAAAATACTGTCGCCCATCAGCTTGGTGGCAATCGCGTCGGCATTGAATTTGCCCACACCATCTGCGCCCACGGCATCGGCAATTTGCGCTGCGCACTGGTCGGCAGGGTTAATCCAATTGCCATTGGTCACAAAGGCGGCGGTGGGTGTGCTGTGCGCGTTCAGTGCCACATGGGTTTTACCGGGGCGCATGCGCAGCAAGGTTTCTTTGTTGGCAGTGACTAGTGGGTCGCAGCCAAAAATTAAATCGGCGTCCGCCATGCTGACGCGGGTGGTGCGAATGTCGTTAGCGCTGTCTGCAATGATGACGTGGCTCCAGGTGGCACCGCCCTTTTGCGCTAGGCCGGCTGCATCTTGCGTGATGATGCCTTTGCCTTCCATGTGCGCGGCCATGCCCAGCAACTGGCCAATGGTGATGATGCCCGTGCCTCCCACGCCTGCCACAATCATGCCGTAGGGTTTGGCTGTAGTAGGCAAGATGGGTGTTGGCAAGTCGCCCAAAGTAAAGGGGTTGATCTTTACATCCGTCTTAGATTTTTTCTTCAGCTGCCCGCCTTCTACAGTGATAAAGCTGGGGCAAAAACCTTTGACGCAGCTAATATCTTTGTTGCAGGTGCTTTGGTTGATGGTGCGTTTGCGGCCCAGCTCGGTTTCTAGGGGCTCTACGCTCATGCAGTTGCTTTGCACGCCACAGTCGCCGCAGCCTTCGCACACGGCTTCGTTAATCACGACGCGAATGGCAGGGTCTACCAGCTTGCCGCGTTTGCGGCGGCGGCGTTTTTCAGTGGCGCAGGTTTGGTCGTAGATGATGATGGTGGTCCCGGTGATCTCACGGAACTCGCGCTGAATGCTGTCTAGCCTGTCGCGGTGGAATACTCGAACACCGTCTGGAAACCGTCCACCCTGAGCCTGTCGAAGGGCGTCGTATTTTTCAGGCTCATCGGTCACTACGCAAATTTTCTGTGCACCTTCTGCGCGCATGCTCTGCGCAATTTGCACTACCGAATGGCCCTCGGGCCGCTCGCCTATCTGCTGCCCACCGGTCATGGCTACGGCATCGTTGTACAAAATTTTATAAGTGATGTTCACGCCTGCGGCAATGCTCTGGCGCACGGCCAGCAAGCCGCTGTGAAAATATGTGCCGTCGCCTAAATTGGCAAACATGTGCGTGTCGTGGCTAAACGGCTGCTGCCCCACCCAAGGCACGCCTTCGCCGCCCATTTGCGTAAAGCCCACCGTGGCGCGGTCCATCCAAATCGTCATAAAGTGGCAACCAATACCCGCCATGGCACGCGAGCCCTCGGGCACTTTGGTGGAGGTGTTGTGCGGGCAGCCTGAGCAAAACCAGGGCTGGCGGTCAGCACCTTGCACCGCTTGCACTTCTACTGCATGCATGGCTTGTTCTTTGGCGGTGATGACTGCCAAGCGTGCGTCAATGCGCGCTTGCGTGTCAGCGTCGAGGTTAAATTTTCTCAAGCGCTTGGCAATCGCTTTGGCAATGATGGCGGGTGACAGGTCGGCGTTGGCGCGCAGCAGCGTGTGCGACGTGGGGTTGGCCAGGCTCCATTCGCCGCCTGAGTAGCCGTCTGCATGGGCATTAGTGTCTAAGCTGCCTTCGTCAAACTTGCCCACAATGTTAGGCCGCACATCGCTACGCCAGTTGTATAGTTCTTCTTTCAGTTGGTATTCAATGACTTGGCGCTTTTCTTCCACCACCAAAATCTCTTGCAGGCCAGTGGCAAATTCGCGCGTCAGCTGGGCCTCTAGCGGCCACACCACGCCTACTTTGTGCAATCTAATGCCCACGCGCTGGCAGGTGGCATCGTCCAGGCCTAAGTCGGCCAAGGCTTGGCGTGTATCGTTGTACGCCTTACCACTGGCGATCAAACCAAAGCGGTCGTTTTTACCTTCAATAGCGTTGTAGTTCAGCCGGTTGGCGCGAATATAGGCCAGCGCGGCGTACCATTTGGTGTCAAACAAGCGCGCTTCTTGGTCTAGCGCGTGGTCGGGCCAGCGGATGTGCACACCGCCGGGTGGAATGACAAAGTCGGTGGGCAGTTTGATCTGCACCCGGTCGGGGTCGATCATGGCGGTGGCTGATGATTCGACAATTTCTTGAATCGTCTTCATACCCGCCCACACGCCTGCGTAGCGGCTCATGGCAAAAGCGTGAATGCCCAGGTCTAAAATTTCTTGCACGCTGGCCGGGAAGAACACTGGCAGGCCGCAGGCCTTAAAAATGTGGTCGCTTTGGTGCGCAGCGGTAGAGCTTTTAGCCACGTGGTCGTCACCCGCCACGGCTATCACGCCGCCCCACGCCGTGGTGCCCGCCATGTTGGCGTGCTTAAACACGTCGCTGGTGCGGTCAACGCCGGGGCCTTTGCCGTACCAAATGCCAAATACGCCGTCAAATTTGTTGCTGCCCTGCGGCGCAAAACCCAGCTGCTGTGTGCCCCATACAGCTGTGGCGGCCAGTTCTTCGTTGACACCGGGTTGAAAGATAACGTTTTGTGCTTTGAGGTATTTGGCAGCGGCCCACAAAGCTTGGTCATAACCGCCCAGTGGCGAGCCACGGTAGCCAGAAACAAAACCCGCCGTGTTTTTGCCTACCTGTTGGTCGCGCAGGCGCTGCAGCATGGGCAGCTTGACCAACGCTTGCACGCCGCTCATGAAAGCGCGGCCGTAGTCCAAGCTGTATTTGTCGTCTAGGGTGACGGTGTCTAGCGCTTTGCGAATGTGCTCTGGCAGCGGTGCGTTCATGGGCGAGTCTCCAAAATGCACCGGCTAAGCTGCGCCAAGGTGCTGACAAATTATCAAAGCAGTGTAGAGCCGATTGTTTGGTATGTCTTTGCTTTTATCGCCCTGCTGGGGCCTGTAAGAGAAAGAAAATTGCTAAGAATCGGGTATTTTTGCAAAACTAAGCTTTTTCAGTTATCTCTCACGCAACGCGATACTAGCGGCAACAGCGGATAGCGCAAGATCGCCTCACGCTGGGTGACACCTAAGTTGAACTCAATTTGCATGCGCGGGTTGCTGTACTCGTTAGAGTTGGGTTTGGCATTGGCTGGGGTGCTGGCATGCTTGCCACCACGGTACAACAGGTCGTAACCGCGCGGGCCTTCTACGGCCACCGAGTCGTCTACAAACTTAGCGGTAAATTCAATGCCGTATTCGCAACGGTAAAAAGGCAGTGGCTTGCTAACCGGGCCTGTGCTACAGCCTGACGCGCTGGCTAAAAGTATGGCGCACAGTGTTGCGTAGTGTGCAGAGCGTTGTAGTGAGGATATAGTGTTTACTATTAATTTCATAGCTGTCTGAGCAATAAATACTTGGACTACAAGGGTATTTGATAGGTAAATGATCAATTTAATCGGTCAACAGCGCAAACTGCGACACACTGGTGCTGCTAAGGCCGTGGCCACAGCGCCCACAGCTGCAAAGGCTGCTTGAGCCTGCCTGCCAGCTCGCCAGCCTCTAGCCCTGAGCCTGCGTAATAATCAGCCCGCACAGCGCCTACGATAGCACTGCCGGTGTCTTGTGCCAAGACCAAGCGCTGCAGCGTGGTGACTGGCCCAGTGCTGGCCATCCACACGGGCGTGCCATAGGGCAAGCTGCCGGGGTCTACCGCAATCGAGCGGCCAGCCGTTAGCGCCACGCCCTGCGCACCTTTGGGGCCCAGGGCCCCGTCAACGCCTTGCAAAGACTCTTCTTTAAAAAACACCACGCGCGGGTTGCTCCACAGCAGCTCGTTAGTGCGCTGCGGGTTGGCCACAATCCACGCCTTGATGCCTGGCCACGATGCGTCTTTGATCAAGCCAAGGTCCAGCAAATAGCGCCCTACCGATTTGTAGGGCTGCTCATTGGTACCCGCATAGGCCACGCGGATCATTTTTTGCGACCCATCGGCCTCGGTGATACGCAGGCGGCCAGAGCCTTGAATTTGCAGCACCAGCACGTCTACTGGGTCAGCCAAATAAGCAATGGCGCGGCCTTGTAATGCGGCCTTGGCCTCGGGCAGTGTGTCGATATCTTTGCGCGAATACCACGGCTTGCGGCTGTTTAAACTAGCTGGTGGTTGGTACAAGGCAGCAGCATTGGCAGCGCTGGGCTGGCGCGTGGCGGTGAGGACTGGCTCGTAATAGCCGGTGAGCAGGCCTTCCACTGCAGTGCCGTTCAGCGGTTCAACCTTGTAGGGCTGCAAGCGGCGCACCATCCAGGCGCGTTGTTCATCAGCGGTTGCTAAACTTAAGCGGCGCACCTCAGGGCACAGCTGGGCCAGCGCGGTGGTGGGTCGTTCGCAGCTTTTCACCCAGGCGTTCCAAGCTTCGTGCGGTGCGTCGGCGCTCCAGCCGGGCAGGTCGCTCCAGCGGGCGGGTGTCCAACGGCTTTTGGCCTGCTGCAGCACGGGGCCAGTGGGTGCATCGGTGGGGGCAGAACTGGCAGGTGGCGCAGGGGGCACTGGCGATGGCACAGCCACTGGCGGCTGGGGGCTTTGCGGTGGTCGCACAGCGCAGCTTATTAAGGTTCCTACAATAGTCAGCAACATCAGGAGTCTTGTCATGGGCCTTATTGTGCTTGAAGCGCTGGGCGCGCTGTTACTTTTAGTGCTAATCGTTTGGTGGACGATGTTTTCGGGTCGCAAAAAAGGCGAACTCTATTCATCGGACGAGGATAAAAAGCAAGATCTTTCTGCGCAAAGTGATGCAGACAAAAAATAAGGCCTAGTCAAAAGACTAGGCCTTATTTTTTGTATCGTCAAGTTGCAGCCAGTCGTACGCACTGCGCGCACGACTGATTGCACTGACTTATTGCCCTGTGGCAGTCACATTACAGTTAACTACTAAAGTCACTGAGCTGTTAGCCGGGAAGGTACCAATCGTCTCGCCAGTAGCAAAGAAGTTGGTCGCGCCACTGAGCACCGCATTGCCTAGCGGCAAGGTGCTTGGGCAAGAGGCACCCCCTGTGGTAGTGGTACATGTTACCGTGGTGCACACCAAACCAGCAGATACAGCGTCACGGACGATTGAGCCGTTAGCCGCTGACGGGCCGCCGTTGCTGTAAGTGATGGTGTAGGCCGTTGTGCCACCGGCATTCACACTGAGAGTGCCGTCGGTTTTGCTAACAGACAGGTTAGCTACTTGACCAACGGTAACCACAGCCGAGCTGGAGTTATTGCCTGGAACCAGTTCGGTGGTGCCCACTGGTGGCAAGACACTTGCGGTGTTGGTCAAATTACCAGTAGCGCTATTAGCAACGCTGACCTGGAAGGTCACAGTGGCCACTTGACCTGCAGCCAAGCTGCTGGTGCCAGAGATGGTGTTACCTGCAGCTGCGGCAGTGATGCCACCGGTAGGCACGATGTTGGTGATGGTACCCAAGCCTGCTGGCAAGGTATCGGTCCAGTTAGCGTTGGTCACGGCGCTTGGGCCGTTGTTGCCTATCACGATGGTGTAGGTAAAGGTGCCGCCAGCATTGGGGGTAGCGTTAGCTGTGGTCTTAGTGATGACCATGTCAGCCACCAGGTTGACAGTGACGGGCACTGAGCTGCTGTTGTTACCTAGAACTGGGTCAGAAGTGCCTACTGGAGGTGCTACCGTTGCAGTGTTAAGCAGGGTACCGGTCGCACCCGGTGCCACGTTGACCTGGAAGGTGACTGTGGCCAGTTGACCGACAGCCAAGCTGCTGGTACCGGAGATGGTGGAACCTGCAGCAGCGGCTGTGATGCCTACGCTTGGCACAATATTGGTGATGGTACCCAAGCCTGCAGGCAAGGTGTCTGTCCAATTAGCGTTGGTCGCTGGGCTTGGGCCGTTGTTACCAATCACGATGGTGTAGGTGAACGTGCCGCCAGCGTTTGGTGTAGCGTTAGCAGTGGTCTTGGTAATCACCAAATCTGATGATGGGCTGACCGTCAAGGTCGCATTTACCAAGCTTGGGTTGGCACCCACAGAGGTAGTCAAAGAGCCAGCAGGAATATCGTTAACCAATTGCGGTGAAGTGATAGAAGTAACAACCACAGATACAGAACAGCTTGCATTAGGTGCAATTTGCGTGCCTGAGGCCACTGATATCTGGTTACCACCTGCAGCTGCAGTAGGCACAGGCCCAGTACAGTTGGTGGTAGGTGCAGGTGTGGTTCCGTTGAACAGCCCGGCAGGGTATGCGTCAACAAATGCAGCACTGAAAGTTGCAGTGGTCAGTTTGTGGGTGTTGGTGAAGGTGATGACCAATAAAGTGGTGCCGCCTGCGCTGATGGTGCTAGGACTGAACGTTTTGGACACCGTAGGCAAACTTGCAGTGACCGTATCGCTATCGGCTGCGGTACATGTACCTGCAACGCAACCTGGTGCCGTATTGGTGTTGGTCACGTTCAATGGGGGCGTGATCGAAGCCGTGTTGGTGATTTGGGTTTGCGCCAAAGCCAGCTGTGGCGTTGCCAATCCAGCCGATAAACCCATCACCAGTATCAATGCACTTAGTACTTGGGTTATTGAAAATCGAGAAAGCCTACAAAGGCTGAACAACTTAGCTATCACCAACATGGGAACTCCTAAATATTATTGCTTTAGTTACAAATTACCTAATAAATATGTAATTTGTAGTTTTTATTTACTAAAAATTTAATGTAAACCGTTGATTTTAAAGGATTAAAAGATAAATATTACTATTTGTTAAAAATAGTTATTATTTAAATCGATGTGCGGTCGATCCTGTTCCAGCATTACTGCCCTGTGGCCGTGACGCTGCACTGGGCCACCAAGCTGACGCTGCTGTTGGCCGGAAAAGTGGCTATCGTTTCACCCGTGGTAAAAAAGTTGGTGGCGCTTATTGCAATTGGTGTGCCTAGGGGCAGCAAGCTGCTGGGGCAGGAAGCCGCAGGTGTGCCGGTGGTGGCCACGCATGCGATGGTGGTGCAGCTCAAACCCGGCGTAAAAGCATCTTTGACTAGTGCGGCGTTAGCTGCAGAGGGGCCAAGGTTGCTAAACGTGATGGTGTAGCTGGCGATAGACCCAGCAGCTAGGGTGCTTGTGCCGTTGGTTTTGGTCACACTCAAGTTAGACATCAATGCCACCTTGGCTGATGCAAGGCCAGAATTTACCGAACCACCAGAAAAACTCGCGCGTGCCGTGTTGTCATAGCTTGGTGGCGACAAAGGCATATTTAGACCCACCAACGCGTTAAAGGTAATGCTTAAACTGGAACCTGCAGCCAAAGTTTGGGTGCCAAAGTTCCACACCACTTCTTCTTGGTTATTCAAATTGGCATTGGTACCGACTACGTTATAAGGCGCTTGTGTAGGAGGGCGGTTGACTACCGGCACCACAGCGGTTAGTCCCACAATTGCTGTGGTGTTAACGTAGCTAAAACGCGTGGTGATGTCGTTAGAGGGGCCACTGGTAGGCAGCCAGTCATAGATGGAAATGCTTTGAGCCGCAGTGGTGCCAATATTACTCACTGTGATGGTGTAGGACAGCGTGGTGCCGGGCGCGGCCATAGTGACGGGTGAGGTTTTGGTAATTTGCAGCACGGGCTGCGCGGCCACGCTGGCTTGTATATCGCTAGATGATGATGGGACGCCCGTACCGCTCAGACCTGCAGTGTTGACCACCACAGCACCTACTACAGCATTAGTTTGCACATCGACCTTGACAGTTCCGGTTTGCCCAGCAGCTAGCGTACTGGCGGGAAAGCTGAAGGTAACGCGCGTGCCGGGACACACGCCTGCGGTAGTCGACGGAGGGTTAGGCACTGGCAAGCCAATAGGCCCTGCAATGATCTGAATATTGCTAACCGAATTGGCTGCTGTTTGGCACGGCAAAGTGTCGCTCAAAATCACGTTGGCAATAGAAGACAAGCCGTTATTGGCATAAGCAATGGTGTAGCGAATTTTGCTGCTGGGCGGCACAGTGCCACCTGGACCAATGGCTACGCAGTTGGTGCCCACAAAATAGCAATCCACAGTCTTGGTTACAGACAGCGGCGATGTCACCACCACAGGTGCGGTGTTGGGTGCGTCGCTCCTGCCTGAGCCACCACCGCCAAACAATACGTTGGCGTTGTTGTAATACGGCGTCGCTGATGCTGACACGCTGACGCCGACGTTGGTGGTGTAGGTTAAGGTCATCACACCGCCAGGCACTAAAACTGATGCACCGAATGTCCACAAAATCTGTTGTGAATTGCTGGCCACCGGTGATGTGTCGTATGGCGACAAGGTAGGCGGCACCGACGTAGCAACCACCGCTGGCAATACCAAGCTGCTGCCTGCCGGACTGGCAGACAAAAGCACTGCTGTGGTGGTGAGATAGCTAAAACGCGTACTTGCATTTGCCACCCCGCCCATACTGGGCAATACGTCGTATAGCGAGATGCCAGTTGCGTTACCCGCACCGATGTTGGACACCACAATGGTATAGGACGAGGTACCACCTGGTGCTGTAGTGGTGTTATTGGCCACCTTGGTAATTGAAAGGTTGGGTATGGCACCTACGTTGGAGATAGCGTTTGAGGTAACTCCGCCTGGTACTTCAGTGGTGGTTAGTTTGGCCGTGTTCGCAAGCAAATTACCAGCAGATGCGTTGTTGAGAACATCAAGCTCTACGCTGCCACCACCACCAGCAGCCAAAGTCGACAGCGTGGGAAAGGTGACTGTACTGCGGGTATCGGGTGTAGTGCCGCAGTTGCCTGCTGCAGTGTTGGGTGGGTTAGGTGATGGCAAAGCCACCGGGCCGCTGATGATCGCTATGTTGCTAGCCGCATTGGCTGCAGTTTGGCAAGGCAGCACGTCTTGCAAGACAAAATTGGTCTGCGGTAACACGCCTGCATTAAGGTAAGTAATGCGGTACCTGACTTTAGAGCCAGCCGGGACATACGAACCGTCTGTAGTCACACACACATTAAGTGCGTTGTATACGCAAACCACCGCTTTTTGCACCAACAGATTGGAGTTGTTGTCTGCCACGCTGGGCACATGGTAGCGCCATGGGTTATCTTGTCCGGCATCACCATCACCTGCATCACCACCAAACACTTCAGAGCTGTTGACGATGCCGCTGCTAGGCACGGGTGCCGTAATGCGCAAGCTGATTTTGACGAAACGAATCTCGCCCACCACCAGCTTACCCACCGCCCACCGCACGGCGTTGGTACCTGCTGGCAAAGGGTTGCTAACCGATAGCGGCACACCAATGCTGGTGGGGAAACCTGCTACAGCAGTATTGCTTGACCCAGCGTTTGTAGCTGGGCCAGTCGTGTTGTCGCCCATGCGAGAACCTGAATAAGCAATACGCTGCCATGGCCCTACATTGCCAGTGTTGTCTAGTTGATAACCAGACTGCGGTCCGGCCACTGCGGAGCCCGCGTTATAAGGTGTAGGGCCTTGGCCGATCTTGCCAGCCGTGATTAGTATCGGGGCTGTAGAAGCTGGTGGCGTGAGGCCGCTGATAAGAGCGCTGGTGCCAAATGCATTGGTTTGGTTAGCGTCCCACAGGTTGTGGGTAGTTGCACGGGTTTGACCAATGATGGTGTTGAGAGCAGCCTCGGCAGTGGGTGTAATGTCATACCCGTTGGTACCCTGCAAAATACGCGTAGGCAATGCAGGAAACACGGCTGTGCGCGGATCGGTTGAGTAAAAAATACCAGTGTCAGCATAAATTTCGTTGATACGCGCGTCGCAGTTAGCCACGAACCCGGCTGCTGCGCAGCGGCCAGAGGTGTCGTACGCGGCGGTATTAAATGGGGCCGCAAAACTGTTTTGACCACGATCACCCCAACCACTGTCAATACCACCTGGAAAGTTAGGCGCAATGTTGTTGAAATTGCCTAGGCTGTCTTTGGCTACTATGGCAGCCCCCACCACTTCGGTGCCCGGTGGAATGTAGTCGGTAATGTAGCCCCCTGCACCCACCAATGCACCGTTGCCCACGGGTGTGAACTGAATAATATAAGACACAACATCGCCCACTGCCAAACCCGGCGATGTGGTGGCCGCTCTGGCCAATAGCATGCTAACTGTCTCAGGGGCTAAAAACTTGGTGGTCTGCACCTGACCCACGCTGTGCGCCCATGCAATACCAAAGCCCAAAACACTCAGCGCTATCCACGACGAAACTCTAATTAATTTAGACCTCAACCGACCTACAAACTGCATGTTAAAACCTTGTGAAACACAAGTATGTTAACAAAATGCACCATATTAGTGCATAGTATTACAAATCAAACTCGCTTTGAAAACTAGTGAATTCAATTTTTTCGTTGAAATCAATAAAAAGTAATAAAACGTAAATATTTATACGTTTAAATTGTATTTACCCCCTTGTTACAAATTGGAGGTGCGGCGCAAATGCAATCTGCGTACGATACTTTTCATTGTCACAACCACAAAAGAGATCATGCCCCAAACGATAGAAACTACCATCGAGTTTGATGCTATCAACTCTCAAATGTCTAACGCAGGCAGCCAGAATATTCTTGGCCCAACCGCCAATGTTTTGGTGGAAGGGCAGAGCAGCCGCTTCGCAAAAGCTGGCACTTTAACTGTACTTAGTGCGGCAGCATTGGCCGCTTGCGGTGGAGGTGGCGGCGACGGATCAGCGGCTGGCAACATGCAGCCTGGTTCCAACGGTGTGCCCAGCAACGTACCCCTACCAGACTTGGTCACCTTGCAGGCGGGCCAACTGCCCGGCTCTGGCGGGTCGGCACCTGCCTCGCCTGCAGCTGCAGACCGACCCACAGCCGCCGATGCCGCACGTTTTTTAAGCCAGGCCACGTTTGGCATCACCTCTACCCAGCAAATTAGCCAGTTGCAGACCAAGGGCTTACCACTGTGGTTGTGGGAGCAGTTCAACACCGGCACTACATTGCATACCAGCTACCTTGACCAACAAAAGCTGCGTAACGTTGACGACAAAGGCGTAGCCCGTGCCAACGAAGAAATGAGCTACGAAGCCATCTGGCAGCAGTGGCTGGGCGGCACAGATCAGCTGCGTGCGCGCACGGCGTTTGCGCTGTCGCAAATTGTGGTGATCTCTAATGTGGCGCCCGATATTCGGCCCTATGCCATGTCTAGCTATATGGACATGCTGAACCGCAACGCGTTTGGCAACTATCGCCAGGTGCTCAAAGATGTCACTTTGCACCCTGCAATGGGCTATTACCTGAACATGATCAACAGCCAGCGGGATAACGCCGAAACTGGCGCGCACCCTAATGAGAACTACGCCCGTGAAGTCATGCAGCTGTTCAGCATTGGCTTGGTTAAGCTCAACATTGATGGCAGCCCACAACTAGACTCCGCTGGCAAAACGCAGCCCACCTACGACGAGAGCATTGTGCAAGGCTTTGCCAAAGCTTTCACTGGCTGGAGCTACCCTAACGCTACGGGCTTTGATGAGGCCGACGAAGAAGTGCCCCAGGCTTGGACCAGCGCGATGAAGCCATTCGCCAGCCAACATTCGCCAGAGGCTAAAAAACTCCTCAACGGCGTAATGCTAGCAGCTGGTGGCAGCCCGCAGCAAGATTTAGAGGCGGCGATTGATAATATTTTTAACCATCCCAATGTCCCGCCATTTATCAGCCGCCAGTTGATACAGCGCTTGGTTACCAGCAATCCGAGTAAGGATTACATCAGCCGAGTTGCAGGAATTTTTGTAAACAACGGCTCAGGCCAGCGCGGCGATTTACGTGCTGTGGTCAGCGCTATTTTGTTAGACCCCGAAGCGCGCGCCGCTGCCTTGCCCGCTAACTTTGGCAAACAGCGCGAGCCAGTGATTAGGTTTGCCAACTTCTTGCGCGGCCTAGATGCTAAAGCTGAGAATGGTCGCAATGCGATTCATTATTTAGAGAGCGCTGACAACGGTTTGGGCCAAAGCCCGCTGTTGTCGCCTTCGGTGTTTAATTTTTACTCACCTAACTTCAGGCCTGCAGGCAAGATCGCCCAAGCGGGCTTGGTGGCACCAGAGTTTCAAATCACCACTGAAACTACGGTAGTCGGCGGGCTTAACTTTTTCGCCAGCTTGTTCAATAACGGCAGCTATGGATACGATGACTCGCAGTTAAAACTTAACTATACCCCGCTGAAGGCTTTGGCCGCCACGCCAGCAGCGCTGGTGGCTGAGCTTAACGCGCTGTTTTTTAACTACGCCATGGGTGCCACGCTGCAAACCCGCATGACCACTATGCTGACTGCCTTGCCCGCAAATGACCCCGAGCGCCGAGTTAAAGCTGCGCTCATTTTGACCAGCTTGTCGCCAGAATACGTGATTCAAAAATAACACTGCGAGACACCATCATCATGATGAATAAACGCCAATTTCTCAAGGGCTCTGCAGCGCTAGGTTTAGGTGCAGGCCTGTCCACCTTTACCCAGTTACAAGCCCTGGCCCAGTCTGCTACGGGGGACGACTACCGCGCCTTAGTATGCCTGTTTATGTTTGGCGGCAATGACAGCAACAACATGCTCATTCCCTACGACCCTGCAGCCCACAGTCGCTACGCTGCGGCGCGCAGCAACTTGGGGCTAGCGCGCGACACATTGCTGCCCATCAACGCTAGCAACACCGCAGGTGTGAGCTATGCACTGCACCCTTCGATGGCGGGCCTGACGGGGCTGTTCAACGGTACGGCCACACGCACCCCCAAGATGGCTTGGGTGGCCAATGCAGGGCCGTTGATTGTGCCCACCAGCAAAGCGCAGTGGGACAGCCGCTCAGTACCTTTGCCCGATAATTTGTTTTCACATTCAGACCAGCAGTCGCAGTGGCAATCAGCCATATACGAGCGGCCAACTAACGGCTGGGGTGGCCGCTTGGTAGAGCGCTTGGTGCCTGATGGCAGCCCCAACCGTGGCTACTCGGTGTTGTCGGTAACGGGCGGCAATTTGTGGGAGACCGGCGATGTGAGCTTGTCAGCCTACAAGGTGTCATCGTCAGGCCGCTTTGGATTTGATTTTTATGACCCCGCAGGCAACGACCCACTGTCATTGGCTATCACCCAGACTTTGGCTGATACGCACCAACACTTATTTGAACAAGGCTTTGTCGACGTGATGGGCCGCTCGATTGAAGTGCAGCGCATTTTGACGCAAGCTTTAGAAGGCACTGCGCTAACCACGGTGTTTCCTGCCACCAGCTTGGGCAATCAGTTCAAAATGGTGGCACGCTTGATTGCTGCGCGCGATAAACTGGGGCTTAAAAAGCAATGTTTCTTTTGCAGTATTGGTGGTTTTGACACCCACGGTGAAGACCAGCTAACACGCCAAGCGCAACTGCTGGGCGAGATCAGCGAGGCGGTGACCGCGTTTTATCTGGCCACCGAAGAACTGCGTGTAGCCGATAAAGTCACCACCTTCAGCGCATCAGACTTTAGCCGCACATTCACCTCTAACGGTCAAGGCTCTGACCACGGCTGGGGTGCACACCATTTTGTAGTGGGTGGCGCGGTGCAAGGCGGCAAGTTGTTTGGCACCTTCCCCGAGCATGTGGTGCGCGGGCCAGATGATTCGGGCAACCAAGGCAACTGGATTCCCACTACGTCCACCGAGGCTTATGCCGCCACGCTGGGTCGATGGTTTGGCGCTAGCGAAGCCGTGCTGGGCCAAGTGTTTCCGCGCTTGGGTAACTTCAACGGCAACGTAGGCTTTATGGGCTGAGTGTTTAGCTATCAAAATGTAAAAACTAAATTCTAAGCTCTAAAGCGCTTGCGTATCAGCGCCATCGCAATCCAAAACGACACAACTGCAGTTACCACCAACACAGCTAAGTTGCGCCACGGTGCATCGGGCAGTTGCCCCATAAACAGTGGGCGCACGATGTCAATAGCCGCACCCAGTGGTAGCCACTGAGCTATCACTTGCACCCAGCCGGGCAACTGTTCACGCGGGAAGAACACGCCTGATAAAAACATCATTGGCGTGAGAAACAGCGTGAAGTAGTAGGTGAAAAAATCATAGCCCTTAGCCAGCGCCGTAAAAATCATGGCAATGCAAGAAAAGGTAATGCCCACCAGCAGCAGCACTGGCCAGGCCAATAGCAGCGTCCAGTGGTGGCCCAGGCCAAGCAGCAACATCACACCGATGATGACGGTAACGGTGAACACAGCTTTGTAGGCGGCCCACAAAGTTTCGGCAAACACGATGTCGTCTAGCGTGACGGGCGCGTTCATAATGCCGTCCCAGGTTTTTTGCATTTGCATGCGCGAAAACGCTGAATACAAAGCCTCAAAACTGGCCGCTTGCATCGCGCTCATGCAGATCGATCCGCTGGCTAAAAACAGCATGTAGGGCACCTGTTGTCCATTCACACTAACTTGCCCCACCAGCGCGCCCATGCCGTAGCCAAAAGCGATTAGCCAAATCAAAGGCTCGGCCACGTTGCCCACAATGCTGGGGATGGCAAGCTTTTTCCACACCAATAAATTGCGCAAAAACACCGGCCACCAAAGCCAGGTGATGGACGGTGCGCGCCACAGCGATGGTGCGGCAGCGAGGGACGGGGCAACAGGCGATGTGGGTAGGGCGGTGGTCATAGTGTTAACCTTCTTCACGGATTTGGCGGCCAGTTAATTTGAGGAACAAATCCTCTAAGTTAGCCGGGCGGTGCAGCGTGCGCAGCTGCGGGTAGGCTTGCAGTGCTTGCAGCAATGGTGCGGCGTCGCGGGTGTAGAAAAACACCGTCTCACCACTGACTTCTACGCGCGCTGCGTATTGCGCTAGCGGGCTGTTTTGCAGCTCTAGCGCGCTGGTGTTGCCCTGCTTGCTGGCGCTTTGGCCGAATACTTCTACAACATCGGGCTCCAGGTGCTGGGCTATCAGATCACGCGGTTTACCTTCGGCAATTTTTTTGCCGTGGTCAATGACTAATAGTCGGCTGCACAGGCGCTCGGCCTCGTCCATAAAGTGGGTGGTTAGCAAGATCGACTTGCCTTGCTGCAGCAGCACCTGCAGGCGCTCCCACATCAGGTGGCGTGCTTGCGGGTCTAGGCCGGTGGTGGGCTCGTCTAGCATTAGCAGGTCAGGGTCGTTGACTAGCGCGCGGGCTAGGCTTAGGCGGCGGCGCATACCGCCTGACAGTTCACCCGGCTTCGATTTGGCTTTGTGGGTGAGTGACGCAAACTCTAGCATTTGGGGTATGCGCGGCGCAATGTCGGCCGTCTTCATACCAAAGTAGCGGCCATACACGAGGATGTTTTCTTCTAAGTTAAAGTCTGGGTCGAGCGTGTCAAACTGGCTGACTATGCCAAGGCGCGCCTTGATGGCGCGCGCATCACGTGGCATTTGCAAGCCCATGGCATGGATCTCGCCACTGTCGGGGGCGGTTTGGCCCAGGCACATGCGAATGGTGGTGGTTTTGCCTGCGCCGTTCGGGCCAATCACTCCCAGGCATTCGCCAGCGGCTATGTCAAACGACAGGTCGTTGACCACAAGGTTGTCGCCGTAGTGTTTGTATAAATTTTTGACAGAAAAAAGTGGGTTACTCATAAGGCCATTGTCGTGTGGTTTGAACTATTTTTATCTGTAACAGCAGCTGCTGGCGCAGCGGTGTATGCAGCTGCGAGTACTTGCCAGCTAAAATCAAAACATTATGTTAGTTTTAGAAAGCCCACAGTGTCTGACCGCTTAGCTGTACTGCCCCAATACTTAATGCCCAAAAAAGCCATGACCATGCTGGCGGGCGCTATTGCAGGCGCGCACGGCGGGGCTATCACACAGGCCATCATCGCGCGCTTTGTAGCGCGCTACAGTGTCAATATGGCTGAGGCCGCTAACCCCGATATTGCAAGCTACGCCACGTTTAATGAATTTTTCACCCGCCCGCTCAAGGCCGGTGCGCGCCCGCTTGCGCAAGCCACCTGGGTATGCCCTGTGGACGGTGCGATCAGCCAATTTGGCAGCATTGAAAAAGACCAAATTTTTCAGGCCAAAGGCCACAGCTACAGCACCCGCGCCCTGGTGGGTGGCGACGCTGCGCTGGCCGCGCAGTACGACAACGGCCACTTTGCTTGCCTGTACCTAAGCCCCAAAGACTATCACCGCATTCACATGCCGTGCACGGGCACTTTGCGCCGCATGGTGTATGTGCCCGGTGATTTATTCTCAGTCAACCCTACCACGGCGCGCGGTGTGCCCGGCCTGTTTGCACGCAACGAGCGCTTGGTGTGCGTGTTTGACACACCGCATGGCCCGTTTATCAACGTGCTGGTGGGCGCCACTATTGTGGGCAGCATGGCCACCACGTGGCATGGCGTGGTCAATCCACCGCGCACCAGCGAGGTACGTGATTTTAGCTACGACGATTACAGCGACGACGGCAAAATTAGCTTTGCGCAGGGCGACGAGATGGGCCGGTTTTTACTAGGCTCTACCGTCGTTATGCTGTGGCCTAAAAGCTCTTTGATGTTTAACCCCGATTGGGCACCTGCGCGCAGCATCCAATTCGGTGAGGCGATGGCCCAGCTGTAATGCAGTATTTGCTGCGCTGAGCAAGCAGTGCAGTCCCCTGCGCGCTAGCCGCGCTTTGCCAAGCACCGCTATATGCGTTATCGTTAGCCTATGAGCACCACCATACTACTTGTCAATATGCAGCAGCTGGCCGACACACGGCTGGTCACCACCGACGATACCCCTTTGGCCGATGGCGACATTCGCGTGCGGGTGGAGCAGTTTTCGTTCACGTCTAACAACATCACCTACGCCGCTTTTGGCCACCTGATGCACTACTGGCAGTTCTTTCCTACGGGGCAAGACGGCTGGGGCACGGTGCCGGTGTGGGGCTTTGGCTCTGTGGTGCAAAGTAGCCACAGCGGTGTGGCTGTGGGCGAGCGGCTGTATGGCTACTGGCCCTTTGCATCGCACGCTACGCTGTCGCCTGGCCGCCTGGCCGAAGGCAGCTTGTCTGACACAGCCGCGCACCGCCAAGAGCTGCACGCTGTGTACAACTACTACACCCGTTGCAGCGCCGACCCTTTCTACACGGCAGACACCGAAGCCGTGCAGGCCCTGCTGCGCCCACTGTTTACCACTTCGTTTTTGATTGACGATTTTTTGGCTGACAACACATTTTTTGGTGCCGACACCATGCTGCTGTCCAGCGCATCCAGCAAAACGGCGTATGGCACAGCGCACTGTTTGCACCAACGCACTGGTATTAAGGTGATTGGCCTCACGTCGGAGCGCAACCGCGCTTTTTGCGAAAGCCTAGGCTGCTACAGCCGCGTGCTGACCTATGAGCAGCTGGGCGAAATCGCTGCTGACGCTGCGTGCGTGTATGTTGACTTTGCAGGCAATGCCGACCTGCGCCGCGCCATTCATACGCGCTTTAGCCGCTTAGCCTACAGCTGCTCCATTGGCGGTACGCACGTAGACCATCTAGGCAACGGCAAAGACTTGCCCGGCCCCAAACCTGTTTTGTTTTTTGCACCTGCGCAAATTAAAAAACGCTACGCCGACTGGGGCGCACATGCGTTTGGCCAAACACTGGTCAAAGCGTGGAACAGCTTTTGCGCCACGGTGAGCAAACCGCAAGCACCGTGGATGACAGTGCAGCACCACGCAGGCCCTGCAGCCGCGCAAGCTGCCTACGTGCAGGTGCTGGCAGGCCAAGGCGATGCACGTGTGGGGCATATCGTGTCGCTGCATGCATAACAAGCAAGCAAACTCAATGCTATAAATTTAATAGCTGTCTGAGTAATAAATACTTGGACTATAAGCACTTTCTTTTGGTAAAACTGCATGCTGCATCCGTTTGAAACGCTCACCCCGGATGTGGTGATCAACGCTCTAGAAAACACGGGCTTGCTGCTAGACGGCAGGCTGATGACACTGTCAAGCTACGAAAACCGCGTGTACCTAGCCCACACTGACGACGGCCAAGCCGTGGTGGCCAAGTTTTACCGCCCACACCGCTGGAGCGATGCGCAAATTCAAGAGGAGCATGACTTTGCAGCCGAGCTGGTGGCTGCAGAGATTCCGCTGGCCGCCCCCATAGCGGTGCAGGGCGCAACCTTGCACCACGCCCACGGCTTTGCCTACAGCATTAGCCCACGCAAAGGCGGCCGCAGGCCCGAGCTGGACGACCTGGACACGCTGGAATGGATAGGCCGTTTTTTAGCGCGCATCCACACCGTGGGCGCTGCCAAGCCGTTTGCCGTGCGCCCAGCGCTCAACGTTGCCACCTTTGGCACCGAGCCGCACGACTGGCTGCTAAAGCACGATATGGTGGCCCCCGAGGTGCGCACTGAGTGGAAAGTCACCTACCAAATAGCTATTAATTTAGTAGCTAAAAAGCTAATGAATACAAGGACTACAGGCCATAATGATCCACAAGACGGCAGTTTTCATGCCATCAGGCTGCATGGCGACTGCCACCCCGGTAATATTTTGTGGACACCCGAGGGCAGCACTACCCAGGCTGCAGGCCCACACTTTGTAGACCTGGACGACGCGCGCACCGGCCCTGCCGTGCAAGACCTGTGGATGCTGCTGTCGGGCGACCGCAGGCAGCGCACGCAGCAGCTGTCAGCCGTGCTAGACGGGTATGAGCAGTTTCGCAGTTTTGACCGCCGCGAGCTGGCGCTGATTGAGCCGTTGCGCACGCTGCGCCTCATCCACTACAGCGCCTGGCTGGCCCGCCGCTGGGACGACCCGGCTTTCCCCGTGGCCTTTCCGCACTTTGGCACCAGCGCCTATTGGCACGAGCAAGTGCAGCTGCTGCACGAGCAAATACAGGCCATGCAAGACGACCCGCTGCAGTGCTGAGGCTTACCCTGTCAGGGGTTTTGCGTACAGGCGGTGCACTTGCGCTGGGCATAATCAAACCATCTATAACCCGATGGGCACTTTATGAAAAACGCTTGGCCAAAAACTTGTTTACTAGCAACCGCTTTAGGTATTGCTGCATTGTCCCCACTGCACGCGCTGGCGCAAGCCTGGCCTAGCAAGCAGCCTATCAAGCTGGTGGCGGTGTTCCCGCCCGGTGGGTCGGTCGACCAAGTGGCCCGCATCTTGGCGCAGCCCCTGCAGGCGCAGCTGGGCCAAAGCATCATCGTAGAAAACAAAGGCGGCGCATCAGGCGCTATTGGCACAGCGCAGGTAGCCCAAGCCGCAGCCGACGGCTACACCTTTGCCGTGGTGTTTGACACCCACGCGGTGAACCCCGCGCTGATTGCCAACATCAGCTTTGACACCCGAAAAGACCTAGAACCCATCGCCCTGATAGGCACTGCGCCCATGGTGCTGGCTACCCACGTAGGCAGCGAATACAAAACTTTTGCTGACGTAGTCGCCGCCGCCAAAGCAAAAAAGAACGTAAGTTATGGCACCATCGGCAGCGGCTCATTAGGCCATTTGGCCATGGCGCTGATTGGCAAAAACAACAGCCTGGATTGGCAGCACATCCCCTACAAAGGCGGCGGCCCGCTGATGAACGACGCCATTGCAGGCCATGTGCCGCTGTCCATTGGCTCGGTGTTTGTCACCAAGCCGCATATCGACAGTGGCCGCATGCGCCCGCTGGTGGTGACCACCAGCAAACGCAGCCCCGACCTGCCCAACGTGCCCACCATGGCCGAGAGCGGTATTGCTGGCTTTGAAGCCCCCGCTTGGTGGGCCATTCTGGCCCCCGCCAAAACCCCGCCGGAGATTTTGAAGCGCATGAATGAAGAAGTGAACAAGGCCTTGAAGAACGTCGACATTGCTAAAAAACTAGATGCGCAAGGCATCGACATCGTAGGCGGCTCGCCTGAGGTGGCGCGCGTATTTATTGATAAGCAGATGGATATTTGGGCGAAGGTGGTGAAAGATAACGGGATTAAGGCGGATTGATTGCCTTGCTTGGCCAACGCTTTGGATTGCGGGCGGTGTGAACCACCGCGAGGATGTGCACCAGATCGTTCTTTACAGTGAAGAAAACGCCATACGGAAATCTGGGTAGCAATGTGCGCCGAACGCCCGGTAAATCCTCGGTGTATAAAAGTGGTACCTGTTCTAGCCGTTTAAGCTGCAACTCAAACGCTAATTCAAACTCAGAGCCTAACCCTTGACTTTGCGACTCATACCACTCATAAGCCTCGCCCACTTCACGCACAGTGCGGCCAGAAAACTTTAAGCGGTACGCCACGATCCGTTTTTCAAATTGGCTTTGACCTGGTCCCAAGAGTAACCGGCTTCGGGGTCGCGCTCAAACTCAGCCATAAGGATATTCAGCTCTGACTTAAGCTCAGGTGAAACTTCCAACGCTTGTGGGAAAGCCGCAATGCTTTCCCAAATCATTTCAACAAGATGAATCCGCTCCTGAACAGGCAGTTCAAGGATGTCGGCGACAGAAATAGAATTCATAAGCATAGGTTACCACGCAAAGCGCTTGAGGGTTGTGACATAGAAAACCAGCTAGATGCCGAAAGACAAAGGGATTGAGGCGGATTGATTGTCTTGCTTCGCTATCCGTTCTAGTTGATCGCTTGGCTAGCAGTTATCTCCGGCCAAGCTGGACTCAGGGCGGGTTATCCCTTCGCGAAAACTTTTACAAAAACACGCGCGAACGCAGACCGCGCAAGGAGAGAATGCACCGCGCGCCTTTCTCCAAAATTTTCATCGGGATGAACCCACCCTGTCACATTGTTCTATGCGAATTTGAATACCCTGGATAGATGATTTGTGCAATTAACAGCCTGACCTAACTTGTCGATTTTGGCGCACTTACACCGAGGTGCTTGAAGTCGTTAGCGGTGAGTTCAGTGGTACTAACGAGTTTACGAGAGAGCAAGTCTCTACGAACGGCTTCAACGAATGCTCCAAAAGCTAATTCCTTATCTGCATCACTCTGCTCTATTTTTTTTGCGTGTACTGTATCCAAAAAAGCATATCCCTTTTTTATGACATTGTCGGGACAGTAAAGCCAAGATAGGTTTAGCTGATTTAGAAATTCCAGCTTCAGCTTATCCGACTCATGAACGCCATCGTAGAAACCACGCAAAGATCGGATTAGTTCTTTGTAGTTAGCTTCTTTGCGTTGGTATTGGTCAGCGATTCTCTTGCGCCACTCATTTACATACCAAGCAATGACAGCGCCAAGCAGAGGCACCACAAATTTCCAGAAATCGACTGAGGAGAGAACCTCTAGGCTTATGTTCATATGGTAACCCTAACCGTGATGGTTCAAAAAATGTGAAAAAAATGAGCAGATCAACCCTCACCTTCAAACCTCTTCCGGCGAAACCCCCAGCGCTACCAAAAACCTCGCCACCATGTTGTATGTAGCAATCGCGCTGGTCAGCTCCACAATTTGCGTGGTATCAAAGCGCTGCTGAATAGCGGCGAAGGTTTGGTCGCTGACTTTGACGGCGACGGTCATCTCGGCGGCGTACTGCATTACTATCGTTTCTATAGCTGTCTGAGCCGTAAATTCTTGGGCTACAGGACTATATTGGGCTAAAAATGCACTGGTGAACAGGTCTAAATCGTCTAACTGTTGTTGCGTGCCGCCAGCGGCCAAAAAGTCGGGGGCGTGGTGGTGGTATTCGTAGGTTGCACCGGTGAGTTTGGCCACGGTGCAGATCGCCAGCTCGCGCAGCATGCGGCTAGTGGGCAGCTCGGTGCGCACGGCTTTGAGGTACACGTTCCACCCTCGCGCCAGCGGTTCGCTCCATAGCAAGGCTTTGTCCAGGTTAATCAGCTCACCGCCTCGGCGTGCTTTGATGGCGTTTACCAGGTCGGTGGGTTGCGGGTGGGCTGTTTGGGTCCAGTCAGGGATGCGCATGGTGCTGTCTCGGGTTAGTTGTGCTACAGAGTTTATCTGCGCAACCTGTGATTTACTACAACGAGTGAACAAAAGCACCAGTAGAGCGCTACATTGCTAGCCGCACAGGGTGGTATATGCTGACCGACCGATTTCTGGTACTCCAGTATGAGGGCGGTTGGCGTATACCGCCCTGTGCGTAAGAGACAAACTAAGCCAAATCAGCAGCAGCGTACTAACCCAAGTTACCATACACCTATGCCCTCCAAACGCTTGATTCGTACCCCCGTCACCCGCATCAACCCAGCCTGCCGCTGGCGCAGTAGATAATTGCACCTATGCAGATCAGTTTTACCAAAATGCACGGCGCTGGCAACGACTTTGTTGTGCTGGACGAAACGCGTGGGCGATTAAATCTTAGCACTGCGCAATACCGCTACTTGGGCGACAGGCATTTTGGCGTGGGCGCAGATCAAATTTTGACCGTGCGGCCTGCGCCTGACAGCAGCGCGGATTTTGAATACATCATCCACAACGCCGACGGCGGCGAGGTAGAGCACTGCGGCAATGGTTCACGCTGCTTTGTGCGCTATGTGCGTGAGCGTGGCTTGACTGACAAAACCAGCATCCGCGTGAAGACCATCAACAACATTTTGATCTTAACCGAGCAAGCCGATGGCCGCGTCACAGTCAACATGGGTGCCCCCGTGTTTGACTTGGCAACTATTCCGTTCAATGCAGAGTACGCACAGCTGGTAGAGCAAAATAATTGGCAAAAATGGCAGATAGTCCAAGTATCTACTGCTCAAGCAGCTATACAATCTATAGCAAATGCACTGCCTAATGGTTTTGATAAAGCTGAGGTTGCCGTGCTGTCCATGGGCAATCCACACGCTGTGCAAGTGGTGGCCGATGTAGACACTGCGCCAGTGCTCACGGTAGGGCCGTGGGTTGAATCGCACCTCGCCTTCCCACGCCGAGTGAATGCCGGTTTTATGCAAATTGTCAGCCGCCAGCAAATTCGCCTGCGCGTGTTTGAGCGCGGTGCTGGCGAGACGCTGGCCTGCGGTACAGGCGCCTGTGCCGCAGTAGTGGCGGGTATTCGCCTGGGCCTCTTAGACAGCCGGGTAGACGTGCATGCACGCGGCGGTGTATTGACGGTAGAGTGGGCAGGCATGCTGCCCAGCCAAGCCGTTAACCTGAGCGCACCCGTGATGATGACCGGCCCGGCTACCACCGTGTACCAAGGCACTATTGATATTCCAGATATTATTCCAGACAACTTAAGTTAATCCAAGGAAAACTGTATGACCCTAAAAGACAATGACGTACCACCGATCACCGAGGCCGACATAGCCCAGTTTTTGGTCAACACGCCAGATTTTTTTGAACGCCATGCAGAACTGCTGGCCACGGTGCAGCTGTCTAGCGGCCACGGCGCACGTGCCGTGAGCCTGCAAGAGCGCCAAGCCGAGATGCTGCGCGAGAAAATCAAAGGCCTAGAGCACCGCATCATGGACATGGTGCGCAACGGCAACGACAACGTGATGATTGGCGACAAGCTGCAGCGCTGGACGCGCAACCTGCTGCTTACCCACCACGCCATTGACCTGCCCAATGTGCTGATGCGCGAGCTTAAGCACCAGTTTTTAATCCCGCAAGTAGCCATCAAAGTGTGGGACACCAACGGCCTGTTCAGCGACCAAGACTTTGCCATGGGCGTCAGCCCAGATGCCAAAGCCTTTGCATCGTCCATTGCTACCCCGTATTGCGGTGTAAATGTGGATTTTGAAGCCGTCAAATGGCTAGAGCAGCCCGAGCTGGCCATGTCGATAGCGCTCATCCCCCTACGCGCGGGTGCCGCCGCTGATGCATTTGGCATGCTGGTGTTGGCATCCCCCGACTCGCAGCGTTTTAACGCAGGCATGGGCACCGACTTTTTAGAGCGTATTGCCGAGCTGGCCAGCGCCGCGCTGACGCGCCTGCGCGTAGACAAAAGCTAAGAGGGCCGCAGCGTGGACACCGCCGCGCTTGTTGATGCTGCGCTATCGCACACGCAGTCTGGCATGCAGTCTGATACACAGCTAGTGCACCTGTACCTAGAACACGTGCGCGTGCAAAAGCGCCTGGCTGCACGCACGGTAGCGCTGTACACCGAAGACCTGGCTAAACTGCAAGCCAACGCCCAGCAAGTGCCCATAGGCCTATTGCAAGTGCACAACGCCCACATCCGCCGCTGGGTGGCCCAAATGCACAGCCAAGGCCGCAGCGGGCGCGGCATAGCGCTGATCCTGTCGGGCTGGCGCGGTTTCTACACCTGGCTTGGCCGTGAAGGAAAAATTGAGGCCAACCCCGTGCAAGACGTGCGCGCTCCTAAGCAGCCCAAGCCCTTGCCTAAGGCGCTGGCAGTAGACGACGCAGTACAGCTAGCCAGCTTTGCACGCGACGCAGCAGACGGCGCGTTTGATGCCCGCCTAGAAGCCCGCGACGCAGCCATGACCGAGCTGCTGTACGGCAGCGGCCTGCGCGTAGGCGAGCTGGTAGGGTTAGACGTACAAGCGTCATCTGCTGCCAAGGGTTGGCTGCACTTAGCGGCAGGCCAAGTGCATGTCACCGGCAAAGGCAGCAAAGTGCGCACTGTGCCGTTGGGTGAAAAATCCATCCAAGCATTGCAAAAATATCTGGCCGTGCGCGATCAGCTACTGCCTGCGTCAAGCTTGCACGATACCAGCAGGTCGCAATCAAGTACCGTTCACACTGAGCCTGTCGAAGTGCCTTCGCATCAAGCCGCCTTGTTCATCGGCAAAAATGGCACCCGTCTTACGGCCCAGTCCGTGTGGCACCGCCTCAAGCGCCGCAGCCTGCAAGCAGGCCTGGCCACCCCCGTGCACCCCCACATGCTGCGCCACAGCTTTGCCAGCCACATCCTGCAAAGCAGCCAAGACCTGCGCGCCGTGCAAGAGCTACTAGGCCACGCTAACATCACCACCACACAGGTCTACACCCGGCTAGATTTTCAGCACTTGGCCAAGGCCTATGATGCGGCGCATCCTCGGGCTAAGAGAAAGTCGTAGCGCTCAGATTGGTCTTGTACGCAGGGTTGGGCATATCCCCATCGCCTGTAACCCAATAAACTCTCAATCCTTGGTGCCGCATTCAGCAGAGGTTCAACTTTCTGAGAAAGTTGCCTGACAATACAAGCCATGAAAATTATTAAACTGCGCGAAGGCAAAGAGCGCGCCTTGCAACGCCGCCATCCTTGGATATTTGACAACGCGATAGCCAAAGGCGGTGGTGACAGTGGAGAGACTGTGCGGGTTGAGGGCCATGACGGTTCTTTTCTGGGCTGGGCGGCTTTTAGCCCCAGCAGTAAAATTCGCGCACGGGTGTGGAGCTTTGACGAGGCGCAGCGTATTGATGCGGCGTTTTTTACCGCAGCCTGCGCCCGTGCGGTTACAGCGCGCGCGAGGTTTGATGTGCAAAGCGACGGCATGCGGTTGATTCACGGTGAGTCAGACGGCCTACCGGGTTTGATTGTCGACCGCTACGGCGACACTTTGGTGGCGCAGTTTTTATCTGCTGGCGCAGATCGCCATAAGCAGTTGATAGCGGATGCTTTGTTGCAGGTTACAGGTTCGACCAAGCTGTACGAACGGTCAGACGCCAGCACCCGCGCGCTGGAGGGCTTGCAGCCCGTCACGGGCTGGCTGCGCGGCAGTGGCGATGTAGACATCACCATCACCGAGCATGGCTACCAGCTGAGCCTGAGCATTGCGCAAGGCCACAAAACCGGTTTTTATCTAGACCAGCGCGATAGCCGCAAAAAATTTGCCGACTACGCCAAACGCTTGCAGTTTCAGCGCGTACTTAACTGCTACTGCTACACAGGCGGCTTTACCGTGGCGGCGCTGGCAGGCATGCGCGCAGGCGGGCCGCTGGGCAGCGCCCACATCACTTCGATCGACTCCAGCGGCCCCGCCATTGAGCGCGCCAAGGCCAACGTCGCTCTCAACGGCATTGATGCAAGCCACACCACGTTTATCGACGCAGATGTCAACGCGTCGCTGCGCCAGTTTGACGCAGCAGGCCAAACCTTTGATGCCATCATCCTAGACCCACCAAAATTCGCACCCACCGCCGCCCACGCAGACCGTGCAGCGCGGGCCTACAAAGACATCAACCGCATTGCTTTTAAAATTTTAGAGCCCGGTGGCGTGCTGTTTACCTACAGCTGTTCAGGCGGTATTGATGCTGCGTTGTTTCACAAAATAGTAGCCGGCGCAGCCATCGATGCCCACGCCGACGGCTACATCACCGAACGCCTAGGCGGCGCACCAGACCATCCGATGACCATCAATTTTCCAGAGGGCGAGTATTTGAAGGGGCTGGTGGTTATAAAAAAGGCTTAAAAAGCTTTTTTATTGGTCAAATAGGCTTGTAGTCCAAGTATTTATTACGTTTATTGCTATTAATTTTGTAGTGTTTTGTGACTTGTAACTCCCCAATAGCAATGCATGGTGTCCTTGTTTACCTTGGACGGGCGGCGGGACATATCGCTGCTGTCTGCGCGTTTCACCCCAGCCCACTACAAGCGGCCTACGGCGCAGCAGGTCGCGTCCCAGTAAAACGAAACAAAGTTAAAAGAAAAAAAGAGCATAAAACATATGATTTACTAACAAATTGTGCCAGTAGTCCAAGTATTCATTGCTTATATAGCTACGAAAATAATAGCATAGAGATTATTCAAACCGCCGCTCACGCAACCACTTGGTGGCTACCCACTTCTCGCCTGCAATCACTGGCGCACCGCCATGCAGACTTTTGCTGCTGGGGTGCGCGCGGTTATAGCTGAAGTACACAGCGTTGCCGCGCTTGGGGGCTACTTCTAAGCCAATGTCGGGAAATACGGTGCCGCCACCTTTGTCGGGCTCGCTCAGGTACATCACAATCGTTGCCACACGTTGGCCGCCGCGCTTCAATATCTTCGGTGTGCCCGGCTCGTTAGGGTCAAAATAATCATAATGCGGTTTGTATTCAGCCCCAGGTTTGTAATGCAGTATCTGCAAGCCTTCGCCGTTTTCAATCGGCCAGCGCGCCAACGCAGCTAAACGCAGCTCCAGGGTTTTAACCACATCGTTTTCATCGCGCCTAAAAAACATGCCGTAGCTGGTGCGGTCTTCGTTTAATTCCTCGCCCCCCGTTTTAGTGGCCACGGTGAGCGACCGGTTCAGGCGCGGCTTGGCTGCGGCTATCAGCGCGTCACATTCGTCATTGGTCAGCACATTGCCAAACACCACTATTTCGGGGTTGGCTACGCGCGACAGCACATGCACACGGTGGCCTTCAATGTCTATGGTATGCGGGGATTCGTCCAAGCCCAGTTGTGGCACTGCTATCACGGGTGGCAAAGCGGCTGCTGTTTGTACGCCTTGCAAATGGTCACGCAGCGTGGTTTCTAGCGCTTCAATGGCTACGTCTTCGTTCCATCCTGAGTCCATCATCGACTTGAGCACCACATCGGCTGCAAAACCCTGCTGGGCTTGCTCGACTATCCAAGCGCGCAGCTCGGGGGTAACGCTTTGACTAGTGCTTTTAGCGGTGTTCTGCTTGAGGTTTTGTGTAATGGCTTGGGTCATAGCTTTCTCCTAAACACAAGGCGGTCGGGTTCTGAGACGGTGGGTGCAAAGGCGTAGCCGTCACTTTTAAATGATTCTAGTTTTTTTACAGTGGTGATGCGTTTTTCAATCGCATAGCGCGCCATCAGGCCACGTGCGCGCTTGGCAAAAAAGCTGATCACTTTGTAGTCGCTTCCTTTGAAGTCTTCAAACACACATTCGACCACACGCGCCTGTAGTGCTTTACGGTCAACCGACTTGAAATACTCATTACTGGCTAAATTGACGACGATGGGGGTTTTGTCACCCTTCAACTGTGTGTTGATGTAATCGGCCATGGTGCTGCCCCAAAACTTATACAAGTTAGCGCCTTGGGCGTTGGGCAGTTTGGTGCCCATTTCTAGGCGATAGGGTTGCATATAGTCTAGCGGGCGCAGCAGGCCATACAAACCACTCAGCATGCCGACATGCTGCTGTGCCCACTGTAAATCGTCTGTGCTCAATGTGGCTGCAGATAAGCCGTCGTACACGTCGCCATTGAACGCCAATATAGCCTGCTTAGCATTTTTAGCGGTGAACTTAGGTGACCACGCGCCATAGCGTGCCACGTTCAGCGCCGAAAGTGCATCGCTCAAATCCATCAGCTGCGCAATGCTATGTGGCGAATAGGTTTTCAGCACATTAATCAGTTGCGTCGACTGCTGTGTAAATTGCGGCAGTGTGTGCGGCACCTCTTTAGGCACGGGGGTGTCGTAGTCCAGCGACTTGGCAGGTGAGAGTAGAAAAAACATAGCTTTTATTGTGCCGTATCGCTGTCTTTAAAACCTACTAAGGGGGATAAAGGCGCAAACTGGCCGGGGCGTTTTTCTTGCATGGCTTTCACAGCCTCGTGCACATGCGCGTTGCTCCAAATACCTGCTTGCAGCCAGCCCATTTGTTTTAAAGCGTCTTCGGTTGCGTGGTCACGTGCGTAGTGGATGGCTTGCTTGGTACCCCAAATGGCCACAGGTGGTTTGGCTGCAATCTCAGCAGTCGTGGCCAATGCTGCAGCCAGCATGGCCTGCTGCGTGTCAAACACTTCGTTGACTAGTCCATAGGCCAATGCCTTGGCAGCGGGCATGCGGCGGCCTGTGTAGGCATATTCTTTGACAATGGCTTCGGGAATCAGCTTGGGCAAGCGCTGCAGCGTGCCCACATCGGCCACCATGCCGATATTGATTTCCTGGATACAGAAAAACGCATCTGCCGTGGCATAGCGCAGACAGCAGGCGGTCACCATGTCGACTGCACCGCCAATGCAGCCACCTTGGATAGCGGCGATGACCGGAATGCGCAAATTCTCTAGCTTGGTGAAAGTGCTTTGCATGTCGGTGAGCAGGTCAAACACGGCGGCGCGCCCCTCGGGTGTTTGGTCGTTCATGGCTATGGCGCTGCCAAATACCTCTAGTGCCATGCCTGCACTGAAATGCTTGCCGGTGGACGATAGCACTAGGGCGCGTGCGGTGCCCTGGCGGTGAATGTGGGTGAGCACGTCATCCAGCTCACGCCAAAACTTTGGGTGCATGGTGTTGAGCGCTTCAGGGCGGTTCATCACCAAGTGGGCAATGTGATCGGTCTGCGTGAGCGTAAAGCAAGCCAATGCGGGGAGTGCAACTGAAAGTGAAGGTGGTAGCGTGGGCGTGGGTGTGGGTGTGGGTGTGGAAGTTGTAGGCATCTGGCTATTTTGCCAGTTTGCCAAAGGCTTTAAATGCCCGCAGCCTTACGTAGCGTGTTCATACGGTCTACAGGTTTTAGCACCATAGTTTTTAGCTCAGCACCTTGCATGACGGTCAGTTTGACTTCGGTGTCAGGCGCAGCGCGGTCCCACAGTTTTTTATAAAACGCTTCTAGTGTGGTTACTTTGGTGTCGTCTATGGCCAGCACCACATCGCCAGGTTGTAGGCCAGCAGCTTGGGCGGGGCTATCAGTGTTGACCCGCACAATCTGCACGCGGCCGCCTTGCTCGCTAGACGTTAAGCCCAACCACGGGCGCTTAGACAGTTTGCTGCTGCCAGTGGTGGTTAGCTCTGCCATGATAGGTTTGAGCAAGTCCACCGGTACAAACATATTGCCCGGCAAGCGCTGATTAACCCCCATGGAATCTAAAACAAATAAACTGCCAATGCCCAGCAGCTCACCGCGCTGGTTAAACAGCGGCGCACCTGAGTGGTTTTCTACTGGCGGGCTGGTAAAAAGGGCGTTGTCGATGTGGTATTCCCAATAGCCTGAAAATGGGCGCTGGCTGACCAGCTGGGTCATGTTCACATCGGCTTCGTTGGCAGGTTGCGCGCCCGTGCTGGCCATCAGCGAATCGCCTGTTTTGCTGCTACTGGCAACACCCATAGCGACTGGGGTGATAGCGCGCAGCGGCACCAAGGCGCGGATCAGGCCAAACCCTGTGGCCCCGTCGTAGGCGACCACTCGGGCGGGCACCGTCTTTTTGTCTTGCGTCACGATTTGGATGGTTTCTGCTTCTAGCAGCAGATAGCCAATCGTTAGCACCAAGCCATCTGGCCCGATCACCACACCAGAGCCTGTGCGCCGCTGACCTAATGTAAGCGCCGAGCGTGCACCTTCGGCTGCTGTGGTGCGCACACCCACCACAGCTTGGTTTGCGCGGGTCAGTGCATCAATGGTTTCTTGGGTGCTGGGGGATGCGGACACCGTGGGCGCGTTTGCCGCACGGGCAGTATTTATAGCTTGCAGGCCCACTAAAGCACTGAACGCGGTAAATAGAATTAGCGATTGCCTTGTACGCTGTAATATGCTGTGTACTAAGGCTTGGCGCAGTGTGGGCATGGTGGGCTCCGCTAATGAATTACCATGTTGCGCCAATTTACGGCCTAAATCAAGACTGTTAAAAACCGTATACCTTCTCAGGGCAATGTCCGAAATACAACTGATTACTTTATTTTGCTGTCAATGAAGACTACGTATAAAAGTTAGTGTGTGCCCACATTATTTCAACGATTATCCGAATTTGGTAGAATAAGATTGCATGCAATTGAGAATTTATGCATAAAGCGGGCTGAAAAATCCACGATATGAGACACCCACAGGCTGTCCACCGTTGATCCACAGCTCGCCCACAACGTCTGCCCAAAGCTATCCACACAAAATGTGGATAAGGTGTGTATAAAATCTTGTTGCTAGGCGGCAACGACTAAAATTTCATAAATTTTGGTGTGTGCCCGACGCGCTTTTTGCCTACAATGAAAGTCCAACTATCGCAGTTGCCAAAGATTGTTGGTTTCGGGGCGCGTCACCTTATTGGACGCGCCCCTTTTTCTTGTGTGCTCTGGTCGCGCTGTGGCAAGCCCTTGTAGATCAAGCACTTATTGAACTAGTTTAAGAAATTCGTTGATGAATCACATCAGAAATTTTTCCATCATTGCACACATCGATCACGGCAAATCCACGCTGGCTGATCGGCTCATCTCACGCTGCGGTGGACTTGAAGAACGCGACATGAGCGCGCAAGTCCTGGACTCGATGGATATCGAGAAGGAGCGTGGGATAACTATCAAAGCGCAGACTGCTGCGCTGCAATACAAAGCCAAAGACGGCAACATTTACAACCTGAATTTGATCGACACACCGGGCCACGTGGACTTTAGTTATGAAGTCTCGCGCAGCTTGTCGGCATGTGAAGGCGCGTTACTCGTTGTGGACGCATCGCAAGGTGTGGAAGCTCAAACCGTGGCCAACTGCTACACCGCCATTGAGCTGGGTGTGGAAGTGACTGCCGTGCTGAACAAAATGGATTTGGCCAGCGCCGACCCAGAAGCTGCACGCCAGGAAATTGAAGACGTGATCGGCATTGACGCGTCAGATGCTATTCCGTGTTCTGCCAAAACCGGCATGGGTCTGGAAGAGATTTTAGAAATCATCGTCAAAAAATTCCCCGCACCGCGCGGCAACCCTGATGGCCCGCTGCGCGCGATGATTGTCGACAGCTGGTTTGACACGTATGTAGGCGTGGTGATGCTAGTGCGTGTGGTCGATGGTCGCTTGGCCAAGGGCGAGCGCTTTATGCTGATGGCCAACGGCCTGCAGTACAACGCCGACAACGTAGGCGTGTTCACACCAGCCAACCAGCCGCGCCAGTCGCTGGAAGCCGGCGAGGTGGGTTACATCATTGCGGGTATTAAAGAACTTAACGCTGCCAAGGTGGGCGACACGGTCACCAAGGTGGTAGCGGGCAGTGGCGGTGCTGCGGCTACCGCCAAAGAGCCATTGCCGGGCTTTAAAGAAATTCAGCCTCAGGTGTTTGCCGGTTTGTACCCAACCGAGTCCAACCAGTACGACGCGCTGCGCGACGCGCTCACTAAGCTGCAGCTCAACGACAGCTCACTGCGCTTTGAGCCTGAAGTGTCGCAAGCGCTGGGTTTTGGCTTTCGCTGCGGTTTTTTAGGCCTGCTGCACATGGAGATTGTGCAAGAGCGCCTAGAGCGTGAGTTTGACCAAGACCTGATCACGACTGCGCCCAGTGTGGTGTATGAAGTGCTAACGGGCGGCAAAGATCCCCAAACCATCATGGTCGAAAACCCCTCCAAGATGCCCGAGGTCAGCGCGATTGCCGAAATCCGCGAGCCGATTGTGACGGTGCATTTATATATGCCGCAAGAATATGTGGGCGCGGTGATGACACTGGCCAACCAAAAGCGCGGCATCCAGCTGAACATGGCCTACAAAGGCCGCCAAGTGGTGCTGACCTACGAAATGCCGCTGGGCGAGATTGTGCTGGACTTCTTTGACAAGCTAAAGTCCGTCAGCCGCGGCTATGCATCGATGGACTACGAGTTCAAAGAGTACCGTGCCTCTGACGTCGTCAAGGTAGATATTTTGCTGAATGGCGAAAAGGTGGACGCCTTGTCCATCATCGTGCACCGTGCCCAGTCGATCTACCGCAGCCGCGCTGTGGTGGCCAAAATGCGCGAGATTATCAGCCGCCAAATGTATGACGTGGCCATCCAGGCGGCCATTGGCGCTAACATCATTGCGCGTGAGACAATCAAAGCCATGCGTAAAAACGTGCTGGCCAAATGCTATGGCGGCGATATTACCCGTAAGAAAAAGCTGCTTGAAAAACAAAAAGCTGGTAAAAAGCGCATGAAACAAATTGGCTCGGTAGAAGTACCGCAAGAAGCGTTTCTGGCAATTTTGCAAGTGGACGATTAAGCCGTCTGCTTTGAATACACACTGGTATCAGTTACTCGATAGAGGTAGAAGACGAATGTTGAATTTCATGCCCGCGCTCACAGGCGCAGTATTGGCACTGTTTGTGGGCTACGCCGGTGCGTGGTATTTTGGCAAGATTGACGGCAATTTTTCGTTGCTGCTGTTTTTGGCATGCGTAGTCACTGGTATTTACTGGCTGGCCGAGCGGTTTTATTTTCTGCCTAGTCGCCAAAAAGCCGCTGCCGACTTGGCCGAGCAAAGCGCCGTGCGACAAGCCGAACTGACCAAAATGGGCATTGCCAAAACCGAAGTACATGGCCAAGAGATGAACGAGGCCCAAGGCAAACTGCTGATGCAGCCCTGGTGGCTTGACTGGACTGCAGGGCTGTTCCCCGTGATCATCGCGGTGTTTTTACTGCGCTCGTTTTTGTTTGAGCCGTTCAAAATCCCCTCTGGCTCGATGATTCCTACCCTGTGGGTGGGCGATTTGATTTTGGTGAACAAGTTTACCTACGGCGTACGCCTGCCGGTGATTAACCAAAAAATTATCGAGATCAACAACCCCCAGCGCGGCGACGTGATGGTGTTTCGTTACCCGCCCAAACCTAGCTTTGACTATATTAAGCGCGTCATCGGCGTGCCCGGTGACGAGGTGAGCTATTTAAACAAGAAGCTCATGATCAACGGCAAGCCGCTGTCTAAAGACGCGCAGCCTGACTTTTTTGACGAAGACAGCATGCGCTACAGCAAGCAGTTTGAAGAAGTGGTGTCGTCTGACAAGGGCGATATAAAGCACAAACTGCTCAACGACGAAGACCGCCCAGCCTTCATACCCGGCACAGAAGACTTTCCAAATAAAGCTAACTGCCGTTACAG
>JAYTPK010000017.1:0-2305 GCA_043747295.1 Polaromonas sp.
AGCAGCGCTTGGGCGCAAAACGTGGCCATCGTTAACGGCAAAGCTGTGCCCATGAGCCGCGTAGAAGCGCTCACCCAGCAAGTGGCCGCACAAGGTAAGCCCGTCACCCCCGAGATGACTAAGCAGATTAAAGAAGAAGTGATCAACCGCGAAGTGTTTGTGCAAGAAGCGCAAAAACGCGGCATCGAAGGCAGTGACGACTACAAAACCCAAATGGAAATGGCCCGTCAAGCCATCATGATCCGCGCTTTGTTTGGCGACTACCAAAAGAAAAACCCCGTCACCGATGCTGAAATTCAAGCTGAATATGACAAGTTTGCAGCAGCCAATGGCGGCAAAGAATACCGCGCCAGCCATATCTTGGTCGAGAAAGAAGACGACGCTAAAAAGCTGATTGCCGACATTAAAAAAGGCGGCAAGTTTGCTGACATCGCCAAGAAAAACTCTAAAGACCCAGGGTCAGGCGCCAAAGGCGGCGACCTGGACTGGGCCAATGCTGGAAGCTACGTCAAAGAGTTTTCTGAAGCCATGACAAAATTGGAAAAAGGCAAGATAACCGACATGCCGGTGAAAAGCCAGTTTGGCTTTCACATCATTCGCCTAGACGACACACGCCAAGCGCAGCTGCCGCCTGTTGACCAAGTGAAACCACAAATTTCACAGCAATTGGTGCAGCAGAAATTAGCTAACTTCCAAAAAGAAATGCTGGAAAAAGCCAAGATTGAATAAGCTTGGGTGCTGCGTTCATAAAAAACGGCCTTCGGGCCGTTTTTTAATGCTCAAGCTATTGCACAGATGCATTTTAAGAGCCAAATAGTGCTGTAGTCCAAGTATTCATTACTTATGCAGCTATATTATTTATAGCAATAAGTATCACGGCATAGTTTCAATCATCTTGATCTTCGACACCTGCCAGCTCAGGAAAAAGCACCTCGGTAAAGCCAAAGCGCGTAAAGTCACTCACCCGCATGGGGTACAACACACCCAGCAAATGGTCACATTCATGCTGCACCACGCGCGCATGAAAGCCGTCTACCACACGGTCTATCGCGTCACCATACTGGTCAAAGCCTTGGTAGCGAATGCGTGCAAACCGCTGCACCGCCCCGCGAAAACCGGGTACTGACAGGCAGCCTTCCCAGCCGTCTTCTAAAACGCCGTTTGCCGCCGCACTGGGAGCAGTCAGCGGCGCGTGTGGCCACAGGTCATAGGTGCCAGCCAGTGGCTTGTCTGCAGCATCTAACGGTGTAATGACAGGATTGATGAGCACCGTACGCGGTATTGCCGCCGCGTCAGGGTAGCGCGGGTTAGCAGCGCCCGTGCCGAAAATTACCACCTGCAAATCCACCCCAATTTGCGGCGCAGCCAGCCCGGCCCCGTTGGCAGCTGCCATGGTGTCTAGCATATCGGTGATCAACAGATGCAATTCATCGGTGTCAAACGCGGTAACGGGTAGCGCTACGCGCAGCAAGCGCGCGTCGCCCATTTTGAGAAGAGTTTGTACAGTCATGCCCCCATTGTCTATGCAGTAGGGGCCACTGAACACTAGCGAACTGATTTATCGGTAATAACGGTTCCCATACCAGCCAAAGCGCACCGCAGGGCGCACCACCACCACAGGCGGCGCAGGTGCTACTACTACGGGCGCAGCCTGCACCACCACAGGGCCAGATTGCTCCACCCTGCCATGGCCTTGGCCATAACCTTGGCCGTATCCATAGCCGTGGTGTGGCGCAATCACGCAGGCCGACAATGTGCTTGCTAGCGCTGCCAGCGAGCCAAACTTTACCGCCTTAGCAGCAACAGTATTTAAGGATGATTTCATACGCTTCTCCAAGAGTCGTACAGCTTTAACGCATAGTCGCGCTAAATAGTAGACTGCAGAAAGTGTCTGCTGCGTAAAGAGGTGAGAAAGCCAAATAATAAAGCTAGGCTATTTCACTGACAGCCATGCAGTTTGCGCCTTACGCATCATGCTGGAGTGCAAAATACCTAATCTTGGAGAGTTGATATTTTCACAGGCTGGTGGCAATTTAAAATAATCACTGCAGTAGGGCAACTCTAATAATTGCTTAAAACTGAATTTTGTATCAAAACTTAAACCAGCTAGCTTATAAGCCGATTTATCAGCTTGTGTAACTGCAAATTCACCTTGCATCAAGCGCGCAACTTTTTGACTTGTTCCGTAAGCAATCAAAACATGAAAATTAGGGTCATGATCATCAAATACTTTGAGAACTAAAACCGGCCTAGGTTTAGGGCCGGGCTCCAACGCTGGAAGATACGGAAAGTGACACCAGACAAT
>JAYTPK010000018.1:0-1648 GCA_043747295.1 Polaromonas sp.
AGGCTGGTAATGACGATAGGCACCTTGTACTTCGCGCACACCTGCATGTCCTGCTCCAGGCGGTCATTGCTTTTGTGCACAATTTGGTTGATGGCGTAAGGCGCGGCTTTATTGTGTGGATTAGCTTTGTCATGCGCGGCCAAGGCCTCAGTAATTTCAGCCAACCAATCTTCTAGCTGCGCAGCAGGGCGTGCGTTAAGCGCAGGCATGCTGCCAATCACGCCAGCTTTGCACTGCTCGATAACAGTTTTGGGGTTGCTGATGATAAACAGCGGGCTGCCGATGACAGGGAAAGGACGGTTTTGAAGGACTGGAGGGAGTTTCGACATGATTACCTTTTGTATTGAATCAAAAATCTAGAGGGGAAGAAGATTTTGGGCGCGAAGGACGCTAAGGTTGCGCGAAGGACGCGAAAGAAGACAGAGAAAAAAATATCAAATTTTTATTTAATACAAGAAGTTTTTTATCTACTTCTTGCATTTTTTTGGTATTTTCTTTTTTGCGTCCTTCGCGTAATCTTAGCGCCCTTCGCGTCCGGCTGTCCGTATTAAAAAGCCTCTAGCGCCAGCGCCGTAACACAATCTGCACCTTCGACAATGCTGTCGCGCACACCGGGCGCTTTGCTCAGCAGGTGGTCGGCATAAAAGCGTGCGGTGATTATTTTGGCTTGCATGAAAGCAGTGTCACGGCCTGCGGCTAGTTCATCCTCGGCTACCAGCAGCGAACGCGCCATTTGCCAGCCAGCAAACACATTGCCTGCCAGCATAAGGTAGGGCACGCTACCCGCAAATACAGCGTTCGGTGCAGACTTTGTATTACCCGCAACAAAGTCAATCACGTCAAGCAACGCTTTGCGTGCTGCGGTCAAACGCTTAAGCACTGCACGTGCGTGCACACTGTCACGGGCAGCAAGCGCTTTTTCTGTCACTTCAATTTGCGCGACGATAGCCTTGGCAGTAGTACCGCCGTCACGCGCTGTTTTGCGGCCTACCAGGTCGTTGGCCTGGATGGCGGTAGTGCCTTCATAGATCGTCAAGATTTTGGCATCACGGTAATATTGCGCGGCGCCAGTTTCTTCGATAAAACCCATGCCGCCGTGCACTTGCACGCCCAAGCTGGTGACTTCCAGGCTCATCTCGGTGCTGTAGCCTTTTACCAGCGGCACCATAAATTCGTAGAACGCTGCGTTTTGTTTGCGCACCTCTGCATCGGGGTGGTGATGCGCCGCGTCAAATGCAGCGGCAGCACCTGCGGCCAGCGCGCGGCAACCCTCGGTGTAAGCGCGCATGATCATCAGCATGCGTTTCACATCGGGGTGGGCAATGATGGGCGCACTGGCTGCGATGCTGCCATCCACTGGGCGGCTTTGTACGCGGTCTTTGGCGTATTGCACCGCCTTCTGGTAGGCGCGCTCTGCAATGGCAATGCCTTGCACGCCCACGGCATAGCGCGCAGCGTTCATCATGATAAACATATACTCCAGGCCACGATTTTCCTGGCCTACCAAGTAACCCACTGCACCGCCTTGGTCGCCATATTGCAACACTGCAGTGGGCGATGCTTTGATACCCATTTTGTGCTCAATGCTCACGCACTGCACATCGTTGCGTGCGCCCAGCGTGCCGTCTTGGTTGACCATGACCTTGGG
>JAYTPK010000019.1:0-2009 GCA_043747295.1 Polaromonas sp.
TGCTATCTAGAGAAACCTTATGCGGCTCAAAAACTGCTCATTGAGCATATTGATGCGGTACCCACTACCTGTGCATGGGCATACTTTGAATATCTTGAGCTCAGCACCCAAATAGGCGCGCGCGATCAGTTTGAAGCCATGCGCAAGCGCTATCGCCTGCAGTTCAATCGCCTTGCACCGTATTGGCTGGAGCCTAACGCAGCAGTTCAAAGTTTAGACACGTATGAGCGTCCTGTGGCAGATCTATGCGCTGCATGGCCATCACCAGAGCAGGCCAAAATCTTGATCTCGACGTGGCTATTGGGTACCCTGCATTCGCGACGGTTATTTCAGTTGCCCGCCTACCATGATCTGCTAGACCTGTACGAGATGCTGGAGTTCTACGAAGCCGTTGTCGTAACGCCTTCTGTTGAGTTCGTGCCTACAGTAAGCTTGTTAGAATTAGACTACGAGTTTGCCGTTGATGTAACGCTCGATAGCGAGTCTGAAGCAGATGCCTTAAGGGCTGTACCCACGGTGAAAACTGGCAATTTTGCTGTCGACTTTAATTTGACTCAGGGCCACACCAAACCAGGCGAGCTGACCGGCTTTGCCATTGCGCCTGACATGGCACCATCGACAAAATCGCCATGAGGCCAGAGTGATATTTGCATGTTTATATTGTTTGAAGAAGGTGGCAAGTTTTTAGCGGGCCGCGTGTTGTCCCAAGCCGATGCTTCTTTGCAGGTAGAGTTGGACTCTGGCAAGCGTGTCAAGTTGAAATCCGCCTTGGCCTTGCTGCCGTTTGAAAAACCAGCCCCCGCTGATCTGCTAACCCAAGCCGCCACGATGGCCGCGGGTATGGATGTTAATTTGGCGTGGGAGTTTGCTGCAGACGATGAATTTGGCTTTGCCGACCTGGCGCATGATTACTACAGCGCGAAAGCCACCACGGTAGAGCTTGCTGCTTCGCTGATGTGCTTGTTCAATGCGCCCCATTACTTTCGCCGTGCAGGCAAAGGCCGGTTTAAAAAAGCCGGGGCCGATGTGGTGGCCCAGGCACTGGCCGCGATAGAGAAGAAAAAAGTTATTGCGGCCCAGATTGATACATGGGCGCAAGAGTTGGTAGCGGGTGCGGCACCCCAGGCCATACGCGATCAGCTGTACAAAATACTGTTCAAGCCCGATAAAAATGCGCCTGAATACAAAGCCGTGGTGCAAGCATCGCGTGCCAGCCATACCGCGCCGCTAGACCTGTTGCAGCAAACCGGCGCTATCAGCTCGGCCTACCAGTTCCATTGGCAGCGGTTTTTGTTTGACCAGTTTCCCAAGGGCGTGGGTTTTCCTGCGCTGCAGGCGCCTGAGATCAAAGACGATTTACCTACCGCTACGGTGCAGGCGTTTTCTATTGACGACAGCCATACCACCGAGATTGACGATGCGCTGAGCGTGCAAGGTTTGGGCAGTGGCACAGTAACGGTGGGTATTCATATTGCGGCTCCCGCACTGGCTATCAGCGCCGGCAGTGCAGTAGACAAAGTAGCGCGGGATCGCATGTCTACCGTGTACATGCCTGGCAACAAAGTGACTATGCTGCCCGATGCCGTGGTGCAAAACTACACGTTGGCCGCCGGGCGCGACTGTCCCGCTATCTCGTTGTATGTCACGCTGGATGAGGCCAGCCTCGCGGTTCAAAGCACGGTAACCCAGCTAGAGCGCGTGCCCATTGCCGCCAACTTGCGCCACGACGTGCTAGACACTGAGGTAACCGAAGCCGCGCTGTTGGACGTGCCCGCCTGGCAACAAGCACCCGGCCAAACGCCCGTGGGCATGCGCGCGCCACTGGCGTTTTTATTCCGCTTGGCGCAACACCTTAAAGCGCAGCGCGAGGTGGTTCGCGGCAAACCAGAAACATTTAGCCGTCCAGACTACAACTTTTCGGTACCCGCCAGCCAGGGTGGTTTGCAAGGCCATGAGAGGGTCACCATCACCACCCGCCGCCGGGGTGCGCCGCTAGATTTGATTGTGGC
>JAYTPK010000020.1:0-25782 GCA_043747295.1 Polaromonas sp.
GCACTGGCCAGTCTCGAGCACTTGGTAGTGCAAGATATTTTTATGACCGAAACTGCCTGGCTAGCCGATGTGGTGCTGCCCGCCAGCGCATGGCCCGAAAAAACTGGCACCGTCACCAACACCGACCGTATGGTGCAGCTTGGTCGCACCGCGCTGCCACTGCCCGGCGATGCACGGCAAGACTTGTGGATTATTCAAGAGCTGGCAAAGCGTTTAGGTTTAACTTGGCAATACGCTGGCGGCGACAGCGGTGTAGCCAGTGTGTACGAAGAAATGCGCCAAGCCATGCACGGTGTGATAGCAGGAATTACCTGGCAACGGCTAGAGCGCGAAAGCAGCGTGACTTATCCGTGCCTGAGCAGCGACGACCCAGGCCAGCCGATGGTGTTTGTCCACGATGTGCCTACAGACGATGGCCGCATACACCTAGTGCCTGCTGGCTTTATCAAAGCCGATGAATCGCCCGATGCCAACTACCCGCTGGTGCTGATTACAGGTCGCCAGCTGGAGCATTGGCACACAGGCAGCATGACGCGGCGCAGCAGTACGCTAGACGCACTAGAGCCTTTGCCCACCATTTCTATCAATGGCAAAGAGCTGGCACACAGGGGCTTAGCTGCAGGCAGCATGGCAACCTTAGCATCGCGACGTGGTGCCGTGCAGGCCACGCTGCGGCGCGATGATGGCACGCCAGACGGCACAGTGTTCATGCCTTTTGCCTACCGCGAGGCGGCCGCCAATTTATTGACCAATGCTGCATTAGACCCGGTGGGGAAAATTCCAGAATTTAAGTATTGCGCAGTGCGTTTAGATGCTTTAGTTACAGCGTAAGCCAGCCCTAGGCTGAATATGCAAAAATGGATGCTATGCAACAACGCCCCAGCATCACCGTCGCTGTCACCATGCGCAAAGAGCGCATGACGGGCGCTGCTGCGCGCTGGCTAGACTATCGCTGGGTACTGCACGACGTGGTAGAGCAGCAAGATGGCTTTGGTACTGCGCCCAAGCTGCTGGTTAAAAACGACGCCGAAGAACGCTGGTTGTTCCCCAACTACGTGGTGGAGATGTTCAAAGACGATGCAGAAGGCTACTACCTCAATGCCACGACTGATGCACCGTGCTGGTTTGTGCTGTGGCGCATGGAAGAAGAGCCCGCCATCAGCGACGAGGTCATCGCCGTGCCCACCGCAGTCAGCTTAAGTTATCACGATGCAGGCCGCTGGCTAGATGCGCAAGAAAAAGTAGACCAAGTGGCCGCACCTGCGCATGTAGCCGAGTGGATGAGCGCTTTTGCACAAGAGCACTTTCTTGAAGAGCCCAAAAAGCGCAAGCGCCCACAAAGCTTTCAGCGCCTAGAAGACCGTTTTGGCAACGCAGCCACCGTCACCACAGACAAGAAGTTTGGGGGCGGCCATGGTGGATAAAAAAGACGACGATCTGCGCAGTGACGGGTTTTTAAGCCGCTGGGCGCAGCGCAAACAAGCAGTCAAAGCGGGCCTGCCTTTGGCCGAGCCACCTGCCAAACCCGTGACCTTGACAAAAAATACTAATTTACAAGAAAAACCACCTGTAGTCCAAGTATCTACTGCTCAAACAGCTACGAATAATATAGCAGATGTGCAACTACAAGAAGTACCCGCAGAGCTACCACCGCCCACTTTAGACGATGCGCGCGCACTCACCACCGAGTCTGACTTTAAGCCTTTCATGGCCAAAAACGTCTCGCCAGAGGTGAAAAACGCCGCCATGAAAAAACTGTTCACTGATCCGCACTACAACGTGATGGACATGATGGACACCTACGTCGACGACTACTCCAAGTCTGACCCTATCCCCGATTCGATGTTGCGCGAAATGGTGTCGGTAAAATTTTTAAAACTCTTTGAGCGTGATGAAGAAGAACCAGCTGCCACAGAGGCGACAACACAGCCCATTCCAAGGGATGATGCGGATAGCCCTGACCCCCAAACCGTGGCACAGTTAAACCCATCCGCTTCACCTGCAGCCCTTTTACAGACTTCTAGCCCGCCAGCGCTTGCCGCTGCCAGCCAACCCGACCATGACCACCCTGATTTGCGACTGCAACCAAACGATGCCACTGAACGCCCAGGCGCTCGGCGCAGCCTTGGATGAAACCTTAACCCTACACTCTACCCTGTGCCGTCGCGAGGCGGGCGCTTTTCAGCGTGCTATCAAGGCAAGTGACGATGTGGTTGTAGCCTGCGGCCAAGAGCAGCGCTTATTTACCGAGCTGGCTAATGAGACCGAAGGCGCTAAAGCTGGCGTGGTGTCACCCATCAAATTTGTCAACATCCGCGAAACTGGCGGCTGGAGCAAAGACGCGTCCAAAGCCATGCCCAAGCTGGCCGCGCTGTTGGCTGCAGCACACCTGCCCGACCCTGAGCCAGTGGCCACTGTCACTTACAAAAGCCAAGGCAAACTGCTCATCATTGGCGCGCTGGACGCAGCCACGCAAGCGGCCGACATGCTGGGCGACACTTTAAATGTCACCATTTTTTCTACCAGTGCTGGCCAGCAGCAGGTGGGCGGACAAGAGCGCAAATACCCGCACTTAACCGGCAGCATTACCAAGCTAAGCGGCTGGCTTGGCGCCTTTGAGCTGCAGTGGCAGCGCAGCAACCCGATTGACCTAGATTTATGCACCCGCTGCAATGCGTGTGTAGCCGCCTGTCCTGAGCAAGCGATTGGCCTTGATTTTCAAGTTAACTTAGACAAATGCCAAAGCCACCGCGCGTGCGTGAAGGTGTGCGATGTGGCTGGTGCCATTGACTTTAGCCGCGAACCCGAAAGCCTGACCGAATCGTTTGACCTGGTGCTGGATTTGTCTGTAAAGCCGCTGATTGACTGGCACGCTGCACCGCAAGGCTACTTTAAAGACGCCAGCACGGCCAGCTTGATCAAGCTGCGCGATATGGTGGGCGAATTTGAAAAACCCAAGTTTTTTGCCTACAAACAAAAGTTGTGCGCCCACGCACGGAACGACTCAGTCGGTTGCAATGCTTGTATAGACATTTGTTCAGCCAAAGCAATCAGCAGCGAGAAAAAACGTCAGCAGATCAAGGTCAACCCTAACCTGTGTATTGGCTGCGGCGCCTGCACCACCGTGTGCCCCACTGGTGCGCTCACTTACGGCTACCCGCGTGCCAACGAGCAGGGCGTTAAGCTTAAAACCTTGCTCAGCACCTATGCCACCGCTGGCGGCAAAGACGCAGTATTGCTGCTGCACAGCCAGGTCAAAGGCCAAAGCTTGGTAGAACAGCTTGGCCGCGCAGCACAGCTGAAAAAAGCCCACGGCGTGCCGCACAATGTCATCCCCGTGGCGCTGTGGCACACCGCCAGCATCGGCATGGACGTATGGTTGAGCGCCATTGCCATGGGCGCATCGCAAGTTGCGGTGCTCACCAGCGACGAAGAAGCGCCAGACTACCTGACCGGCCTACAGCAGCAAATGGAAGTAGCGCAAACTTTGCTGCGCGGCTTGGGCTATACGGGCACTCATGTGGCCTTAGTCAAAGCGCACGATGCTGCTAGCCTAGACACTGCATTACAAACGCTGGGCCAAACCCGTCAAACGGTGCCCTCCTCGCCTGCGCGCTTTGCCATTGCAGCCGAAAAACGCAGCACGCTCGATTTGGCTATTGATCACCTGATCACCCACGCGCCAGCAGCCAAAACAACCCCCAGCACTTTGCCAATCTCCATCGCACTGCCCGCAGCAGGTGCGCCGTTTGGCACCTTGCAGGTCAATAAAGACACTTGCACTTTGTGCTTGAGCTGCGTCAGCGCATGTCCTGCCAGCGCACTGCAAGACAATGCCGAACGCCCACAGCTGCGCATCATTGAAAAGAATTGTGTGCAATGTGGCTTGTGTGTAAAAACTTGCCCTGAAAACGCCATCACCTTAGAGCCGCGCCTGCTGCTGACCACCGCGCGGCGCGAGCCACAGGTGCTTAACGAAGTGCCACCTTACCAATGCATGCGCTGCAAAAAACCCTTTGGCACGCTCAAAGCTATCGAATCCATGCTGGGCAAACTGGCCGGGCACGCCATGTTCCAAGGTGAGGCACTTAACCGCCTGAAAATGTGTGGTGACTGCCGTGTCATTGACATGTATTCTGCTGACAACGAAAGCAAGATCAACAATCTATGAGCGAACTATCTGGCTCCACCCTTGACGAAGAAACCGCGCGTGCCGAGGTCTATGGCCTATTGGCCGCGCTGTACTACGCCCCGCCCACACCCGAGCTTTTAGCGCAGCTGCGAGTCGCCGTGACTGAGGCACCCACCAAAGGCGGTTTGCTTGAAGAGCCATGGCGCGCTGTGGTGGCTGCCACTCGTAACGCAGACGATGCCGCCATTGCCAGCGAGTACAACGCGCTGTTTGCTGGCGTAGGCAAGCCCGAAGTGTATTTATTTGGCTCGCACTATCTAAGTGGTTTTTTAAATGAGAAGCCTCTGGCTCGGCTGCGCACAGATTTAGCTAAGCTGGGCCTAGAGCGGGACGAGACCATGCCCGAGACCGAAGATCACTTTGCTTATCTATGCGAAGTCATGCGCTATCTGATAGCTGCTGACGACATAGCTGTGGCCAACCTTACACAACAAAAAGCTTTTTTTGGTGACCATGTGCAGGCCTGGACAGAGGCCATGTGCACAGCGGTGGCGGCGCATCCGCGTGCTAAGTTTTATGCGGCGCTTGCTGGGTTTACCCATGCATTTTTGACGGTCGAGCAGCAAGGTTTTGACATGCTGGTGTGAGCCAGCATGCGCTTTGATTTGCAACAAACTAGCCGCGTTTTGGTCCCTACCAATTTATTAAAACAAACGGCTTCCTAGTGTTTTCCCGAGGTGGTTTTTATGCACTTTGTCGCAGGGTTGACTAGCAAGTTGTAAGCAAACGGTATATAGTAAGTAAGCAATTATTCGATATAGTTTGGAGACAAAAAGATGGAAAAAAATCAAGCTCAGACCTCACGCCGTGGGCTCTTGTTCGGCACAGTTGCTGCGGGCGCCGTAGTAGCCACCGTCGCGGCACTTCCAAGCATCAAAGCCACCGAGGCTACCCCAGATTTAGCTAAGCCTGCCCCTGAAAAAGGTGGCGGCTACACCGTGTCAGAGCACGTTAAACATTACTACCGCACCGCTCTTATTTAACTCCCCCCAACTTCGGAGTGTTTTATGTTGTTAACTAAAAAGTCTGGCACCGCTCACGGTGCAAGCCAGCGCGACAGCGCACGTTCACCTTTTGTGCACAGCCTCTCACGCGGCCTAACGCAAGCTATCCCCACCATGGACCGTCGCGCATTCTTGCGCCGCTCGGGTTTGGGTGTCGGCGTGGGTATTGCAGCATCGCATTTGACTTTGGTGAAAAAAGCCAAAGCTGCTGACGGCAAGTCAATCCTTGGCGACGGCAAAATTGAAGTCAAGCGCACAGTGTGTACGCACTGCTCTGTAGGCTGCGCAATTGATGCCGTGGTTGAAAACGGCGTATGGGTTCGCCAAGAACCCGTATTTGACTCGCCTATTAATCTAGGTGGTTCATGCGCTAAGGGCGCTGCCCTGCGCGAGCACGGCCACGGCGAGTTTCGCTTGCGCTACCCTATGAAGCTGGTCAACGGCAAATATGAGCGCATCAGCTGGGACACGGCACTGACCGAGATCAGCGCCAAAATGCTAGAGCTGAAAAAAGCCAGCGGCCCTGACAGCGTGTACTTTGTAGGCTCGTCCAAGCACAACAACGAGCAAGCCTATTTGCTGCGCAAATTTGTCAGCTTCTGGGGCAGCAACAACTGCGACCACCAAGCGCGCATTTGCCACTCCACCACGGTGGCTGGCGTAGCCAACACTTGGGGCTATGGCGCCATGACCAACAGCTACAACGACATGCAAAACAGCAAGGTCGCTATGTACATTGGATCTAACGCTGCTGAGGCGCACCCCGTGTCGATGGTGCACATGTTGCACGCCAAAGAAAACGGTTGCAAAATGATCGTGGTAGACCCACGCTTTACCCGCACAGCCGCCAAGGCTGACGAATATGTACGTCTTCGCTCTGGCGCAGACATTCCGTTTATTTTTGGTCTTTTACACCACATCTTTAAAAACGGCTGGGAAGATAAAAAATACATCAATGACCGCGTCTTTGGCATGGAAAAAGTCAAAGAAGACATCATGGCCAAATGGACACCAGACAAGGTGGAAGAAGCCTGCGGTGTTAAAGAAGACCAGATGTTCAAAGTGGCCAAAATGCTCAGCGACAGCCGACCTGGCACGATCGTATGGTGCATGGGCCAAACCCAACACACCACTGGCAACGCAGTAGTGCGCGCATCGTGCATTTTGCAGCTCGCTTTGGGTAACGTGGGCACCAGCGGCGGCGGAACCAACATCTTCCGTGGCCACGACAACGTGCAAGGCGCAACCGATGTTGGCCCTAACCCCGATTCACTACCAGGCTACTACGGCTTGGTCGAGGGCTCTTGGAAACATTTTGCCAAAGCTTGGAACGTGGACTACGAGTGGATCAAAAAGCAGTACGCATCCCCGGCCATGATGACCAAGCCCGGCATGACTGTGTCGCGCTGGATCGACGGCGTGATGGAGAAAAACGAATTTATCGACCAAGACAGCAACCTGCGTGCTGTGTTCTTCTGGGGCCATGCGCCTAACTCTCAAACCCGTGGTTTAGAGATGAAACGCGCCATGGACAAGCTAGATTTACTGGTGGTGGTTGACCCCTACCCGTCAGCTACTGCCGCCATGGCAGCTATGCCTGGCAAGGCTGAGGACTTGAACCCTAACCGAGCCGTCTACTTGCTGCCTGCAGCCACGCAGTTTGAAACCAGTGGTTCGGCCACCGCGTCTAACCGCTCATTGCAATGGCGCGAGAAGGTGATTGACCCGTTGTGGGAGAGCCGCTCTGACCACATGATCATGCACCAGTTTGCCGAGAAGTTAGGTTTTGCTACCGAGCTATCCAAAAACTACAAAATGCAAAAAGTCAAAGGCTTGGACGAGCCCGTGCCTGAAGATATTTTGCGTGAGATCAACAAGTCGGTTTGGACCATTGGCTACACCGGCCAAAGCCCAGAGCGCCTGAAAGCGCACATGCGCAACATGGGTAACTTTGACGTGAAGACCCTTAAGTCCAAGGGCGGCAAAGACAAAGAAACTGGCTACGACATGACGGGCGATTATTTCGGTCTGCCATGGCCTTGCTACGGCACGGCTGCACTCAAGCACCCAGGCTCGCCTAACTTGTACGACACCAGCAAACACGTCATGGACGGCGGCGGTAACTTTCGCGCTAACTTTGGCGTTGAAAAAGACGGCAGTAATTTGTTGGCCGAAGACGGCTCGCACTCCAAAGGTGCAGACATCACCACCGGCTACCCGGAGCTAGACCACGTTTTACTGAAAAAGCTGGGCTGGTGGGACGAGTTGACCGATGTTGAGAAGCCATTGGCTGAAGGCAAAAACTGGAAGACCGATAGCTCAGGCGGCATGATCCGCGTGTTCATGCAAAACCATGGCTGCCATCCGTTTGGTAACGCCAAGGCCCGCGCGGTGGTGTGGAACTTTCCTGACGCTGTGCCTCAGCACCGCGAGCCTTTGTATGGCAACCGCCCTGACCTGATGGCCAAATACCCAACACACGACGACAAAAAAGCTTTCTGGCGCTTGCCTACCCTATACAAGTCGATCCAGCAAGAAAACATTGCCAAGAAAGTGCATGAGAAGTTCCCTCTCATCATGACCTCGGGCCGTTTGGTGGAATACGAAGGCGGCGGTGAAGAAACCCGCTCTAACCCATGGCTAGCTGAGCTACAGCAAGACATGTTTGTTGAGCTGAACCCTAAAGCCGCCGCAGACCGTGGTGTGAAAAACGGTGACCGCGTTGTGGTGAGCACCCCCACCGGTGCACGCCTGAACGTGATGGCCATGGTGACCGAGCGCGTGGGCGCAGACACTGTGTTTATGCCGTTCCACTTCTCCGGCCACTGGCAGGGCAAAGACATGCTGGCCAGCTACCCGGCAGGCGCAGCCCCTGTGGTGCGCGGCGAAGCGATTAACACTGCAACGACGTATGGCTATGACAGCGTAACCATGATGCAAGAGACAAAAACTACGGTCTGCAACGTAGAGAAAGCATAAGGAAAATACTATGGCACGGATGAAATTTATCTGCGACGCTGAGCGCTGCATTGAATGCAACGGCTGCGTCACCGCTTGTAAAAACGAGCATGAGGTTCCTTGGGGTGTAAACCGCCGCCGCGTGATTACGCTGAACGACGGTGTACCCGGCGAGCGCTCAATCTCGGTAGCTTGCATGCACTGCTCTGACGCACCTTGCATGGCTGTATGCCCAGTTAACTGCTTTTACCGCACCGACGAAGGCGTGGTTCTGCACGACAAAGACGTGTGCATTGGCTGCGGCTACTGCTCTTACGCCTGCCCGTTTGGCGCACCACAGTTCCCATCTGCTGGCACCTTTGGTGTGCGCGGCAAAATGGACAAGTGCACCTTCTGCGCTGGTGGCCCCGAGGCTAACGGTTCGCAAGCTGAATTCGAAAAATACGGTCGTAACCGCTTGGCCGAAGGCAAGCTGCCTGCGTGCGCTGAGATGTGCTCAACCAAGGCTCTACTGGCTGGCGACGGCGACGTGGTGGCCGACATCTTCCGTAACCGCGTATTAAAACGCGGCAAAGGCGCAGAAGTGTGGGGCTGGGGTACAGCTTATGGCTCTAAGCAAGCTGGCCAGCCGCCAGTCGAAGGAGCCAAGTCATGATGTTGCGCTCTACTTTGCTCATTTGCGCTGTGGTGATGACAGCAGCTTGCAGCGAAAAGCCACAAACTGCGGGCGGCGCCAAGCAAGACACCAGCCCTTACGCGGGTACAGGCAAGCCGTATGTCGAAACCACTTGGAAACAAGGCGACAAAACCAGTTGGGAGTCTGCTTTGCGTGCACGCACACAAAACGGCCAAAACGACTACTCTAAAGCCAATTAATGCGTCTTCTTGTAGCGCAACTGCGCAGCAAGAGTTTGATAAAACTTGAGAGACCATTTTGATGAAAAAACACGCCCTAGTCCAAACATTTTCTGCTCAGTTAGCTATGATTTTTATAGCACTTAGCAGCTCATTAGTTTTTGCCCAAAAACTGCAGGTTGAACCTGTTAAACCTGCAGAAGTTGCGGCACCTGCAGCTACACAGCCTGCGCAAGCCGCCCCAGCAGCACCTTCTGCACCCGCAGTAGGCGGCATCCAGGGCCAAAGTATTTTTGAGGTCAAGCCTGACGCCAGCGCTGACCCTAACTATGCCAAGCAAAGCAACGCCGAGCGCAACAAAGTGCAGCCCGGTAACAACGCACCTATCTGGCGACAAGCTGGACAAGGCGTAGAAGGTTACACCAGCCTTCCCAAGCGCGAAGCACCTGAGGCGGGTTTTTTGATGCAAGGCGTAACGCAATACCCTGGCTCACGTTTAACCAACGCTGGCGAGGCATGGCGGCAGGTGCGTAACCAAGTGATCATTCCTTTTGGCGGCTCATTACTGGTGATTGCAGCTTTGGCCATTGGTCTGTTTTACTGGCGCAAAGGCACTATTGGTTTGCACGCCCCTGAAACCGGCAAAAAAATCGAACGTTTTACCTACTTTGAGCGTGCAGCGCATTGGGCTAACGCCATCGCGTTTTGTACCTTAGCGATTTCGGGCATTGTGATGGCTTTTGGCCGATATTTCATACAACCGGTAATGGGCAACACTTTATTTGGTTGGCTGACTTATGCTTTAAAAAATGTCCATAACTTTATGGGCCCGTTATTTGCAGTTTCTTTGGTGATCGTTTTCTTCACCTTCGCGCGCGACAACATGCCCGCCAAAGAAGATATTGCTTGGTTACTTAAGGGTGGTGGTTTATTTGGCGGTAAAGAAGTGCCATCGCACCGTTTTAACGCGGGTGAAAAAGTAGTGTTTTGGGGTGGCGTGTTTGCGTTGGGTCTAATAGTTGTAGGCTCAGGCTTAGTTTTAGACAAGCTGATTCCTGGCCTGCTATATGTTCGCGAGACCATGCAAATATCACACATGGTGCATGCCAGCGCTGCCATGTTGATGATGGCCATGTTCATGGGCCACATTTACATTGGCTCGATTGGTATGTCGGGCGCTTATCAAGGCATGAAAACTGGCTATGTCGACGAGACTTGGGCCAAAGAGCATCACGAGCTATGGGCCAACGATATTGCTGCAGGCAAGATACCTGCACAGCGCACACCACCTGCGGTCGGCAGCGCGCACACTGTACAAGTTTGAGGAGATAAAGAATATGAAGCATTTGATTTTTGTAGCCCTTAGCACCGTGCTAGCTGCTAGTAGCTGGGCCAAGATACCTGCCCCGGTGCTAAGCGACGAGGCAAAGGCCAAAGCCGCCGAGGCCACAGCCAAAACCGCCCACGGGAATAAAGTAGCTGATTTTCAACTGTGCAAGTCACGCGAGAAAACGGCTGCGCACTACTACAAAACAGCCCAATCTGCTGGCAAAGCCACCAAGCCTCCCACTGACACCCCTGCTTGCGCAGACCCGGGTGCCTTTGTGTTCCCGTTGCCAGTGCCAGCTGCTGTAGCAGGCGCACCGACAGCTACGCCTACTGCAGCGCCCTTAGCCGCAGCTCCTGTAGCCGCAGCCCCTGCCGTAGCCGCTAAAAAGCCTTAACAGCCCTCTCGACCTGTGCGAGAGTTCGCATATCGGCGCTGTTGGCCCCTAAGACCCTAGCTTGTGCTAAGGTCTTTTTCATTTGTGATCCCTGTGAAAACTCCCCAACTCAGCCAAGCCCGTGCACCCCTTACGCGCGAGATCGTCACCATCAACGAGCATGGCGACAAAGGCATTGCGTCCATCCCTGCTGAGCGCGACCTGACCGTGTATGTAGACAAGCGCGAGCTGGTCACGCTAATGACGCTTGGCGCACAGCCGGAACTGCTGGTGCTGGGGTTTTTGCGCAACCAACGCTTGGTCAACGCGGTGGGTGATATTGCCTCTATTACCGTCGACTGGGACGTGAACGCCGCATCGGTAGTCACGCACAGCGGCATCGACAACATCGAAGCGCGCACCGCAAAAAAAGTGGTCACCACAGGCTGCGGCCAAGGCAGTGTGTTTGGTGGCTTGATGGACGAGATTGACAGTATCAAGCTGCCAAGCACACACATCACGCAAGCTGATTTATACGCCATGACTGATGCTATTCGCCTGCAAGAAAGCACCTATAAATCTGCAGGGTCAGTGCACGGCTGCGCGCTGTTTGCGGGTACTGATATGTTGATGTTTGTAGAAGACGTGGGGCGGCACAACGCGATTGACACGATTGCGGGCTGGCTGTGGATGCAACCTGACGATGTGCAAAACCGCACCGATAAAGTGTTCTATACCACAGGCCGCTTGACGAGTGAGATGGTGATCAAAGCTGCGCAAATGGGCATTGCTATTGTGGTCTCGCGCAGCGGTATCACCCAAATGGGGCACGAAGTGGCCACGCGAGTGGGGCTGTGCACCATTGGCCGCGCCACCAACAAACACTTTTTGTGTTACTCAGCGCCTGAGCGTTTGGCGCTAAACCCTGCCCTAGCCGGGCCCAAACTGGTCCGTTAAGCCAAAAACCAAGTCGGCGCGTTACCATTGATCGCATGAACACTGCGCGCACCACCATTAGCTTTTACAAACTGGGCTGGACCACGCTGTGGCGCGACCTGCGCGCAGGCGAGCTGCGCCTGTTACTGGTAGCTGTCACGCTGGCCGTAGCCGCGCTAACCGCTGTGGGCTTTTTTGCTGACCGCATCAAAGGCGGCTTGCAGCGCGATGCCAAAGCGCTGCTGGGCGGTGATGTAGTCCTCTCAAGCGACAACCCCACACCCAAAGTTTTTAAAGACAAAGCCGCCGCACTAGGACTGCAAAGCGCCGCCAGTGTGGGCTTTCCGACTATGGCGCGTGGCTCTGAGGCGCAGGGCGGCAACAGCAAACTGGTGGCCCTTAAAGCCGTCAGCCCCGGCTACCCACTGCGCGGCAGCATGCGCATAGCCAGCACCGCAGATGCCACCGAGGGCACACCCACGCGCGACCTGCCCGCCAAAGACGCCGTGTGGGTAGACGCATCGCTGCTCGATTCACTCAGCCTCAAACTGGGCGACAACCTGCTGCTGGGCAACAGCACCCTGCGCATTGACCGCATCATCATCCAAGAGCCTGACCGTGGCGCAGGCTTTATGAGTTTTGCCCCGCGCGTGATGCTGCACACCGACGCACTGGCCGCCACCGCACTGGTGCAGCCCGCCAGCCGCATCACCTACCGCATCGCCATGATTGGTGAGGCAGCTCAAGTCAAAGAATTTGCTAACTGGGCCAAAGACGCCATCAAAACCAGCGACGTGCGCGGCCTACGGATTGAGTCGCTAGAAGGCGGCCGCCCCGAGATGCGCCAAACTTTAGACCGCGCAGAAAAGTTTTTAAACCTTGTCGCGTTGCTAGCCGCGCTGCTTAGCGCCGTGGCCGTGGCCATTGCAGCGCGCGGCTTTGCAGCCAGGCATCTGGACGACTGCGCCATGCTGCGCGTGCTGGGCACACCGCAGCGCACCATCGCCTTGGCCTACACGTTTGAATTTTTTGTGGTGGGGTTGGCTGCCAGTGCCCTGGGTGTGGCCATTGGCTTTGCCGTGCATTACGGCTTTGTGGCGCTGCTGGCGGGCTTGGTAGAGTCGGCATTGCCTGCAGCGTCGCTGTGGCCTGTGGCCTTTGGTGTGGGCATGGGCCTGACGCTGTTGTTTGCCTTTGGTTTGCCTCCCGTGCTGCAACTAGCGCAAGTGCCGCCGCTGCGCGTCATCAGGCGCGATGTAGGCGGGCTAAAGCCTGCGTCGCTGGCCGTGCTGCTGATTGGCATTGCAGGCTTTGCCGCACTGCTGCTGGCTGCTAGCTCAGATTTAAAGCTGGGCCTGATTGCCGTGGGCGGTTTTGCAGGCGCAGTGGCCGTGTTTGCAGGCCTGAGCTTTGTGGCAGTTAAGTTGCTGCGCCGCAGCGTGAACGAGGCCACAGCCCCGCGCTGGCTGGTGCTGGCAACGCGGCAAATATCGGCCCGCCCTGCGTATGCGGTGGTGCAGGTCAGTGCGCTGTCGGTGGGCCTGCTGGCGTTGATCTTGCTAATTTTGCTGCGCACCGACCTGATTGCCAGCTGGCGCCAAGCCACACCGGCTGATGCGCCAAACCGTTTTGTCATCAACATCATGCCCGAGCAAAGCGATGCCTTCGTTAAAAACCTGCAAGACAACCAAGTTGCGAAGTACGATTATTTTCCGATGATTCGTGGCCGCCTGATCGCCATCAACGGTAAAACCACCTCGCCCGATAACCAAACCGATGACCGCGCCAAACGCTTAGTCGACCGCGAATTTAATTTATCGAACAGCGCCACTAACCCTACGCATAACCAAGTGATAGCCGGTAAATGGACCGACAACGCCGCAGGCGAAATCAGCGTAGAAGAAGGCATAGCCACCACACTGGGCGTAAAACTAGGTGACAGCTTGACATTTGATATTGGCGGCATACAGGTGACCAGCAAAATTACCAGCCTGCGCAAAGTTGACTGGGGCAGCATGCGTGCTAACTTCTTCGTCATGTACACCGTAGCCCAGCTGCCCGAAGTGCCGGCCACCTACATGGCCGCGTTCAAAGCGCCTGGAGTCAAAGGTTTTGACAACGCGATGGTGCGTACCTTTCCTAACGTGACTAATGTGGATATGAGCCTTACGATTAACCAGATTCAAAAAGTACTGGACCAAGTGATACGCGCAGTAGAATTTTTGTTTGGCTTTACGCTGGCTGCCGGCTTGGTGGTGTTGTTTGCCGCAGTGACAGCTACGCGTGAGGAGCGCGCCCGCGAGTTTGCCATCATGAGAGCGGTGGGCGCACGCTCCAGCCTGCTGCGCCAGGTGCAGCGCGCCGAGCTGGCGGGCGTGGGCATGTTGGCTGGTGTGCTAGCCAGCTTTGTGGCCATAGCAGTAGGCTGGGCACTGGCTAAATATGTATTTGAATTTACCTGGACAGCCCAGTGGTGGGTGCCGCTGGCAGGCGGCGTGCTGGGCGCAGTGCTAGCGCTGGCAGCAGGCTGGTGGGGCCTGCGTAGCGTGTTAAACACCCCCGTGGTGACCACACTGCGGCGTGCATCAGAATAACCTTATACTATCAATTTAATAGCTGCTTAAGCAGTAAACACTTGGACTACAAGCCAATTTGATCATGCAAATACAAGAAAAACCCGCTTTCAGCAGCCCGTATGAATGGATAGGCGGCGAGGCGAACGTCAAAGCCTTGGTCGAGCGTTTTTACGACCTGATGGACCTAGAACCCAGCTTTGCGCGCCTGCGCGAAGTGCATGGCCCCAGCCTAGACAATGCACGCGAGAAAACATTTATGTTTTTGTGCGGCTGGCTAGGTGGCCCACAGTATTACACCGAAAAGTTTGGCCACCCCCGCCTGCGCATGCGCCACATGCACGTGCCCATCGGCATCTTAGAGCGCGACCAGTGGCTGGCTTGTATGGACAGGGCGATGGGGGAGACGGGGGTGGATGAGACGCTACGTGCTCGGCTGAGGGATAGCTTTTTTCAGACGGCGGATTGGATGCGGAATGCGAATGGCTAAGCTCTCACGCTTTTCTTAAGCTTCCGTTTTTCGAGCATCTTGTTTCGCGCATAGACCTCGCTGCTTCGCACCAGAGCGCACGCAGTGCCCATGCGCCCCGGACTGCGGCCCCTTCGGGGGAGCATCTCCGGTACTCCAAATGGGGGAAATTTAGAAACTCGCGCAAGCGCTCAAACATCTAAATTTCTTATCCCCATTCGTCCGTTCCTCGAGCCCGCAGCCCTGATTGGGGCGCATAGGCACTGCGTACACTCTGGCGCGAAAATTAAGTCTTGTCGCGAACAAAGTTACGTCGATTTAAAAGTAGGATTAGTTGAGAGGAAGCGAAACAGCAGTATCTTTGATGATCAATCAATATGTTGAAGGTAGATGATCGCATACCGTCGACCAGTCAATAGCTTACCGACTCCGAAAGTGGTTGACGGTCTCAAATTGGTTTTAATTTAATGTCAACGCATCTACCTAATACCGCCGATCTCTCAACGATTATTATGTCTTTGAGTTTTAGTGCACGGATGGATCCTCTGTCCTTATCTATAAAGCAAGAGTTCACTCCTCCGCCAGTTAACGGGACAAAGTATACAAATTGATCTTTGAAGATTCCATGGAGCGCACCACTAGTCTCAATTTTTTCGGTAGGTAAAAGAAGATCAAGCAGTAAAACTACCGCAATAAGAATCGAAAAAAATTTCAAAGGTTTTTGAATTTTTATATAAAAGTTCTCTGCTGGAACAGTCAAGGGTTCGCCCTTCTCCCGCTGTTGTTTCAGCAGCAAGTAAACAAATATCACTGAAACAAGTGCGATTACAAATGCTAATAAGACAATAAATAAGCGCGCTGATTCGTTCAATCTTTACTCAAAAAAATCTACCGCTAAGGTTAACTATTGACTTCGTACATTACTGACCAGCAAATACACCGTGGCGGCCAACAACAATGCAGCCGCAGCCACTTCCGACAAGATCGCAATGTTCGCGCCCAGCGTGTGGTGCGCTATGGGGGCTACGGCGTAGTGGCCTAGGCCGTCGAAGCCTAGGGCGGCGTACACAGCTACTAGCAGCAGGCCTGCGGGGATGAGTTTGTTTTTGATCAGGATGAAACCCGCCACGCCTACTGAGGTGATGGCAAGCCAAGCGGCGTAGACTTTGGCGCGGGTGAGCCATGCGGGCAGATTGGGGTATTCGCAGATGAACTCTGCATTGTGGGCAAAGTGGCCTAGGCTGGTGAGGAAGTAAGCAGCTGCTAAAACCAGGAATGGCTTGGGTAATTGAAATATGAATTTATGTGCGAATTCGCGCATAGGTGAAAGTGTAGACATAGTGCGGTGATTGTTTATGAGATATGTTGTAAAAATCCACTTACTATCAAATATATAGCTGCCTGAGCAATGAATACTTTGACTACAAGCATATTTGATGCTCATTTACCTCTCATTACGGTCACTGAGCGGTGAAAAGCGCTCATCTGCGCGGGTCAGGAAGGGCAGCACGCGGCTGGCGGTGAGCCACGAGACACCAAACGCCATGAGGGCTGCACGCTCGGCGTAGAAGACGAGCCGGGCTACCTTGGCGGTTAATGCACCCCCTAGCAACGCATCAGCTGCAATCACCAGTATGGACAGGATGATGGTGCTGCCGCACAGGACGTAGATGGTGGCTCGGGCGTTGGCTTGGGCGTTGGCTAGGGTTATAGCTTTGTCACGCGCACGTCGAAAAAAGATGTAGCAAAAATACGCAAGTATTAAAAACAAAATGGTGGCTGACGCAGCGTGCACGTAGGGCAAAATTTCGTCGCGGTTGTCGCACTTGCAGGGGAACAGCGCTACACCAACAGCCGCTATGGCAGCCACTTTGCTCAGCACCATCTCACGCGTTGACATGCCGTTATAGGCCAGCATCAAGGCAGCGATGGCAAACAAAAAGCCCACAAAAATACTCTGTGCCCAGCCGCCTTCGTGATACGACGCGCTAATAGACGCAATGCTGCCCCCAGCGAAGTAGCTGGTCAAACCCGCCAGGGTCAGCGCAATTACGCCTATCAGCAGCTTGATGGTGCGGTGGTCAATCTCTTCGCGCTGCGATGTTATAGACATTTTGTAGTTCTCCCTTAACAGATGAACTACTTTACTATGACAAGGTTTGACGCGCCAGCTTGGTTACAAGTACGGCGGCGGGTTGGATGGGAAGTGCTATGGCAAATATAAGAGCACTCATTATCGCTATGAATTTCCTAGCTGCCTGATCAGTAAATACTTGGACTACAAGCCAATTAGGTAGTAAAAAAGCCGCTCAAGAGCGGCTTTTAAGACAAGGAGGGAAGTTTTAAGCGCGCGCAGAACGCAGCTTCATCGAAAACTCTTGCAGCGCGGCAATGCCGCTTTCTTCGGCGCGTTTGCACCATGCCTGCAAGTCGCTGGCCAGTTGCTCGCGGCTTACTGTGGTGTTGCTCCACATATGGCGCAGCTCGTCGCGCATGGTGGCCATTTTGTCTAGCACGGGGTGCGCGGCGCGTGCTTGGGCTAAGTGCTCATGTGCGTGGGCAGGCACTTTGTCGTCGTCGCGGTGCAACCAGCGCTTGGCAGTTTGCAACACGGACAAGTCGCCCTGCTTGGCTTTGATAGCATCAATTTCTTTAGCGCAGGCAGCTCGCATGTCGCGGGCGTAGCCAGCCATCACTTCGTAGCGGTTGGCAATCAAAGCCTCTAGAGTTTTCTCGTCTGCCACAGGCTGAATGGCGCCTAGTTGCAGCTTGGGTGGTACTTTTTTAACCTTGGCCAAACCGACCATTTCCATCGCGCGGATGTAGCCCCAGCCAATATCAAACTCATATTTTTTCACCGAGAACTTGGCGCTGGTGGGGTAGGTGTGGTGGTTGTTGTGCAGCTCTTCGCCGCCAATGATGATGCCCCACGGGCTGATGTTGGTCGACGCATCTGGCGCTTCAAAATTGCGGTAGCCCCAGTAGTGGCCAATACCGTTGATGATGCCTGCGGCAGTGATAGGTATCCAGGCCATCTGCAGCGCCCACACTGCCGTGCCTGCTGCGCCAAACATCGCCCAGTTGATGATCAGCATCAGGCCCACGCCTTGCCAGCTGTAGCGGGTGTACAGATTACGTTCGATCCAGTCATCAGGCACGCCATGGCTGTACTTGGCCATGGTTTCCATGTTTTTAGACTCAGCGCGGTACAGTTCTGCACCTTCAAAAAATACTTTTTTAATGCCGTGCGCTTGCGGGCTGTGCGGGTCATCCAGCGTTTCGCATTTAGCGTGGTGCTTACGGTGGATGCTGACCCATTCTTTGGTCACTTGGCCGGTGCCCAGCCACAGCCAAAAGCGAAAAAAGTGCGCAGGCAGCCAGTGCAGGTCCATCGCGCGGTGCGCCTGATGGCGGTGCAAATAAATGGTGACTGATGCAATGGTGATGTGGGTGGTGACCAGTGCGTACAGCACAATTTGCCACCAAGCTAAATCCCACAAGCCGTGCCCCATCCACTGAACAATGGCGTCTAACACGGGAGAGTCAAAAACGAACATGTAAATCCTTTAACAACACGGTGTGTTGTTCCAAAAATAGAACACTTGTAACTATAACAATATAAACATTATTTTAATGCAGCAGGGGTACTGATTAACTGACAACGCGCTACCGTTGGTCGCTGCAGCTGTAATTACACACAGCCACTTGCAACCCTTGCTTATAAAACCTTAAACAGCTGCGTTTTTCTGCCACACAGCGGCAAAGAAGCCATCGGTACCGTGACGGTGTGGCCACAGGCGCAGGTAACGTGTGGGTGCGTCGACCGGGCCACTGCACAACCCATCGGCACCCTCCACCTTTAATTGGGTCAGTAACTCGCCACATTCAAAGGGTGTGAAATCTTTATTTGCAGCGCCAAAGGCTTCGGCAATCACTTCGTTTTCCTCGGGCAGCACGCTGCAGGTGGCATACACCAGGCGGCCACCGGGCTTGAGCAGGCGCGCGGCGCTTTGCAAAATAGCGGTTTGCTTGGCATTAAGCTCGGCCACATCGCTAGGCTTTTGTCGCCACTTTAAATCGGGGTTGCGGCGCAGGGTGCCTAGGCCGCTGCAGGGTGCGTCGATCAGCACACGGTCAATCTTGCCTGCAAGGCGTTTAACGCGCTCATCGCGCTCGTGCGCAATGGCAGCGGTTTGCACGTTGGAGAGGCCGCTGCGGGCCACACGCGGCTTCAGCGCATCTAGGCGGTGGGCCGACGTGTCAAACGCATACAAGCGACCGGTGCTGCGCATCATCGCGCCCAGTGCCAGCGTTTTGCCACCCGCGCCTGCGCAAAAGTCCACCACCATCTCGCCGCGCTTGGCGTCTACCAACAGGGCCAATAGTTGCGAGCCTTCGTCTTGCACCTCAATGTCGCCACAGGTAAATACTTTGAGCTTATTCACCGACGGGCGGCCCTGCACGCGCAGGCCCCAGGGGGAATATGGCGTGGGCAATGCTTTGATGCCTTCACGCGATAAATCTTTTTGTGCGGCTTCGCGCTTGGTGGTGAAGCTGTTGATGCGAATGTCGAGCGGCGCGGCAGAATTGAGTGTTTCAATCAACGGCCAAAAGTCATCACCTAGCTGGGCCTTGAGCGCCGTGGCCAACCACTCTGGCAGATTGTGGCGATGCAGCTCTAGCAGGCCAGAATCTGGGTCGGCAGGGTTGACGGCATCGCACGCGTCGAGCCAGTTTTTTTCCAAATCGGTGAGCGAGGCTTTCACAAAATCACGCGGGCCGAAAAACCCCAAGATGGCCAGCTTGCGCTCACGCGCGCCGCTGCCTTTGGGCGCGCCGAGTGCAAAAGCGTCATACAGCGCTTTTTTGCGCAGCACGTTGTAGGCTGTTTCGGCCAAAGTAGCGCGCTCGCGCGGCCCCAGGTTGCGGTTGTCTTTAAAAAAACGCGACACCACAGCGTCAGCCGGGTGGTCGAATTTGATAACTTGGCCGACTAAAGCGGTACAAGCGGCGAGGATTTGTTCTGGGTGCATAGGGGGCTATTGTCCCACTGTTGTGTTGCTTAGCCCAGTTTTTGATCAGTTATGTTACTGGGCTCATGATTTACAGGCCCGTGAGTGCAATTCTTATGTGATTGGTGCACTAGCGACGGTCGAACAGAAAACATGCGGCCCGTTGATATGAAATTTACATGAATTTTCGCTTTTCAACACGTACTATTTATGTGTAATTTCATCCATTAAGTGGTTGAAATTACACCATTTAATGGTAGAATTTTTACATGCTTTATCGTCAACTCACGCACTCCATCGGCGAATCATTGTCTGACACCCCTGTAGTATTGCTCCATGGCGCGCGTCAAACAGGTAAAAGTACACTCATGCGCAGCCTAGCTGGCGCGGATGCACGCTATTTCACGCTGGATGATGTGGCAGTACTATCAGCCGTGCGCCAAGACCCCGCTGGCTTTCTTGCCGCCAATCCTGGCCGTCTGCTGATCGACGAAGTGCAACGTGCGCCTGAGCTTTTTTTGGCCATGAAGCACGAGGTAGACCTGACCCGCATGGCGGGGCAAAATGTAAATGGTCGGTTTTTACTCAGCGGCTCGGCCAACGTGCTGCTTTTGCCAAGGCTGGCAGACTCCTTAGCCGGTCGAATGGAGATTCACACTTTGTGGCCACTAGCGCAGTCTGAAATGCGCTTGCAAGACGGTCAGCCGCCCGCCAACTTTATCGACGCACTCTTTGCACCCGAGGGTACCCCTAACCAAGCTGGTGCGCAGCGCAGGGGCTTGGCATTCAATGCCACCGACCGCAGTGAGCTATTGGGGCAGCTGCTAGCAGGCGGCTACCCAGAGGCCGTGTCGCGCAGTAGCGAAAAGCGCCGCACCGCGTGGTTTGACGCCTATTTACAAACCATTGTGCAGCGCGACATACGGGACATTGCGCAGATTGATGGCTCCGTGCAAATACCGCAGCTACTAACTGCTCTGGCGCACAAGGCCACTGGCGTGCTGAACGCCGCTGATGTGTCTCGCACCTTGGGCCTGCCGCAAACCACTCTCAAGCGCTATCTGCATTTGCTGCAAACCGTGTTCTTAGTCACCCCCCTGCCCGCTTGGACACCCCGAGCTAGCCACCGCGCACAAAAATCGCCCAAACTGTTTTTTAACGACAGTGGCCTGATGGCGCATTTACTAGGTTTGAGTATGAAGCCGCTTCAAAATACACCCGGTTTGCCCGGCCCTTTGCTAGAAACCTTTGTGCACGCCGAGTTGCAAAAACAATGTGCATGGGCCAGCACGGCCTGCGAGCTCATGCACTACCGCACGTCCACAGGCGTGGAGGTTGACTTCATCGCCCAAGACCGCCAAGGTCGAATTGTCGGCATCGAAGTCAAGTCCAGCACCCAAGCCAGCGCCAACGACTTCAAAGGTCTGCGCCACTTGCGCGAGCTAGTGGGTGACCAGTTTTACCGTGGCGTTGTGTTGCACACTGGTAGCCAGTCCATTAGCTTTGACCCGCAACTGGCATCCGTGCCACTGGGGGCGTTGTGGGCTGTGCAGGCTTAGGCGTGTTTTATCAGTTCTCAAAACCCACCGAAACTCACCCAAATAGACCGCTTAAGCTATGACCATGACCGACCACGACCTACCCCCACTGATAGAAACCCCACCAGGCCGCTACCGCCACTACAAAGGCGGCGAATACGACGTAATAGGCACCGTGCGCCATAGCGAAACGCTAGAACCCATGACGCTGTACAAAGCCTTGTATGGACAAATGGGCCTGTGGGTGCGGCCAGCAGCCATGTTTAACGAGACTGTGGTGATTGACAGCGTAACTCAGCCCCGCTTTACCAAAATAGCATAAGTAGTGGTCTTTTACCAATAAAATAGGCCGATAGTCCAAGTATTTATTGCTTATATAGCTATTAAATTTATAGCATAGGCCATATCTATTGCATCAACTTGTCTAAGCCAGACGCTTTGAACACACCGCTGGCAGCCACATCCACCATACGTGCTGACGCGCGACGCGTGCCGCCTTTGCCGCGACTGGTCAGCTCGGGCTCGCCGCCATAGGCTACCTCGCCCGGTGCTACGTCTACTTTTGCACCATCGGAGGCGGTTAGCACGGCGGCACCGGTGTTGACCTTTAAATAAGTACCAGGGTTGTTGTCTTCTACAGCCTCTGGGGTCACCACAATTTCGATGTCAGTACCGCGAATACCAATGGTGGCCGTGCTGGTGACAAACGAGACTTTTTGGCGCACTGTGGCCACGCCCGATATGTAGCGCAAAGCCCCAGTGATAACGCTGAGAATTTTTTGACGCTCTCGGCGCGGACCTGTCAGTTGCAGTTGTTGCAGCTCAACGGTGGATCCACCGCGCAGCGCCATGCGTGCGCCGTCGTCAAACCGCACCAGCGCCTCGCCACCGTTTTCACTGCCGGGCAGAGCGGGGTCTGCCGCCGCACTTTGCAGAACATCGCCTTTTTTAAGCTTAAGGCCCTTGAATGCAGGCAAAGTAACGCCGTCACGCACTACTTCTACCGACCCGTTGACCATACGCAGCGTGGCTGACTGCGCCGCGCCAGCTAGCAGGGTTAGCGCGGCGGCGCACGCTGCAGTGCGCCACAGGTGGCGGCTGGGCTGGGCTTTAAAGCCCGTGCCCATTGGCTTACCCAGTGATGTTATGTGTGCGTTCATAAGTCGTGTCTTTCGTGAGGTGTCATGCATAAAACGTTTAAGTTAAGGCGTTTTGGTGCAGTCAGTGGTGACTATAGCCCCACCAGCAGACTTGCGATAGCACGCGGGTAGATCAAATGCTCTTGTGTTAGCACGCGCGCAGCCAGTGTGTCGGCCGTATCGCCCGCCAGCACAGGCACCACCGCCTGCGTGACGATGGGGCCATGGTCAAGCTGCGCCGTCACATGGTGCACCGTAGCGCCGGCAAACTGGCAACCTGCCTCAATAGCGCGCTGGTGGGTGTGCAGCCCTGCAAACGCAGGCAGCAGCGAAGGGTGAATGTTAAGCAAGCGGCCTGCATAGCGCTGGACAAAGCCGGGGGTCAAAATGCGCATAAAGCCAGCTAGCACTAATAAGTTAGGCCCATAGCTGTCAACCAGCTGCGCCAGCGCTTGGTCAAAGGCCTCGCGGCTGGGGTAGGCGGTGTGGTCTAGCACAGCGGTGGATATCCCCTGGGCTTTAGCAAACAGCAGGCCCTTGGCATCAGCTTTATTGCTCACCACTGCGGCTACTTGCGCGCCATAGCGTGTGGCCCACTGCTCAGTTTGGGCGGTTTTAACGATAGCGGCCATGTTAGAGCCGCCGCCTGAGATTAAGATCACTATGTTTTTCATACTTTCCTATTATCTCTGCTACCTATGCGCGCACTCACCCCTATAGAAACCCGTGTTTTAGCCACCTTGATGGAAAAAGCCCGCACGGTGCCTGACAGCTACCCGTTGTCTCTGAACGCTTTGGTTCTGGGCTGCAACCAAAAAACCAGCCGTGACCCGGTGATGGAGGTAAGCGACGACGATACCCGTACCGCGCTGGAAGCACTCAAGGCCATGAGCTTGGTGTTTGAAGGGAGTTCCAGCCGTGTGCCGCGCTATGAGCATAATTTTCAGCGCGCATCGAGCACCAGCGAGCAACAATCGGTATTGCTTGGCCTATTGATGCTGCGCGGCCCGCAAACCCCTGCCGAGCTGCGCACTGCTGGTGAGCGTTGGTACAGATTTGCTGACGCACTGGCTGTCGATGTCGTGCTGCAAGAACTGGCTGACCGAGGCGACGATGGTGGTGCGGCGATGGTGCTAAAGCTGCCGCGCGCACCCGGTGCACGCGAACAGCGCTGGGTGCATCTGCTGTCAGGCGAGGTAGACGTGCAAGCACTGGTCAGCAACGCGCCCAGCGCCGCCGAGGCCGAAGGTTTGCTGGCCCGGGTAACGGCGCTAGAAAACGCGCTAGTCATCACCCGTGCTGAAAACACCCTGCTCAAAGCCCATATTCGCACCATCAGCGAGCAACTGGGCATCACGCTACCTGAAGCTTAAGACTAGCCTCAGTCTCAGCCAAAACTACGAAACGCCTAGTAAAAGCACTAGGTTTGTCGCCCCTAGTACAAACAAAAAAGCACATTCGTGCTAAAACACGGGTTAGCTTAAAAACGCTACAAATTAACTTGTTAAATAACCCCTGCATTGCCCTTCAGCCCGGAGATACCGTATGGATTTAGCCTTCACCACCGAAGAAGAAAGTTTTCGCAAAGAGGTGCGCACTTGGGTGCACGCCCATTTGCCCAAAGATATTGCGCACAAGGTACACAACGCGCTGCACTTAACACGCGACGATATGCAAAACTGGGCCAAAATTTTAGGCAAAAAAGGCTGGCTAGGCCACGCTTGGTCTAAAGAGTTTGGCGGCCCCGGCTGGAACGCCATTCAAAAGCATTTGTTTGAAGAAGAATGTGCCCTAGCCGGTGCGCCGCGCGTAGTGCCCTTTGGCCCCGTGATGGTGGCCCCAGTCATCATGGCCTATGGCAGCCCAGAGCAGCAAAAACGCCACCTGCCCGGCATTGCCAGCGGCGATGTGTGGTGGAGTCAAGGCTACAGCGAGCCAGGCTCGGGCTCAGACTTAGCATCGCTTAAATGCAAAGCCGAAAGGGTTACGAATTCTGGGGGCGATAAATTCATCGTCAACGGCCAAAAAACTTGGACAACTCTGGGCCAATACGGCGATTGGATTTTTTGCCTAGTGCGCACCAGTAACGAAGGCAAACCCCAAGCCGGTATTTCATTCTTGTTAATTGACATGAAATCCAAAGGCTTAAGCGTACGCCCCATCAAACTGCTCGATGGTGAAGCTGAGGTGAACGAGGTGTGGTTTGACAATGTAGAAGTGCCTATTGAAAACTTGGTGGGTGAAGAAAACAAAGGCTGGAACTACGCCAAGTATTTACTAGCCCACGAGCGTACCAACATTGCCGACGTCAACCGCAGCAAACGCGAACTTGAGCGTCTGAAAAAAATAGCCCAGCAAGAAGGTGTGTACGACGATGTGCGCTTTAGAGACGAAATTGCCAAGCTGGAGGTGGACGTAGTGGCCCTAGAAATGATGGTGCTGCGCGTGCTAAGCGCTGAAAAAGCGGGCAAGCAGGCGCTGGACGTTGCAGGCTTATTGAAAATTCGCGGCAGTGAGATCCAGCAGCGCTACAGCGAGTTGATGATGCTGGCCGCAGGGCCGTATGCCGTGCCGCTGATCCATGATGCCATGGCCGCTGGCTGGCAAGGCGACTACCCCGGCAGCGCCGTGCACTGCGCCCCACTGGCGTCCACCTACTTCAACATGCGCAAAACTACTATTTATGGTGGTAGCAATGAAGTGCAGCGCAACATCGTTTCGCAATTTGTACTGGGCTGAGGTTTAAAGACGGGGATTTTTTGAACGCAGAGGGCGCGAAGGTTTCGCAGAGAACGCAAAAGGAATACAAAAGAGAAAAGAAAAAGAAAACTGAAAAGTTAAATACCAAATTTTAAAATTTCCCCTTTGGTATTTTTTTGTATTTTCTTTTTCGCGCCCTTCGCGAAACCTTCGCGTCCTCTGCGTTCAAAAAATCTCCGTATTAAACCCCAGCCAACACACCAACCAACCAATCAACCGACAAGAGACTACTCATGGATTTTGACTTTACTGATGACCAAGAACAACTGCGCGACGCGGTGCGCAAATATGTTGACAAAGGCTACACCTTTGACCGCCGCCGCAGCATTGAAGCGGCAGGTGGCTTTGACCGTAAAGCGTATACCGAGCTGGCCGACTTGGGCCTGACAGGCCTGTGCATTAGCAGCGACTTTGACGGCATGGGCATGGGCCCGGTGGACTGCATGGTGGTGCAAGAGGAACTTGGCCGTGGCTTGGTGTTAGAGCCTTTGGCGCACAGCTATATTTGCAGCCCCGTAATTGAAAACCATGCTTCCCCTGAATTGAAAAAGCAATGGCTGCCCCAAATAGCTAGCGGCCAATCTATCGTCGTGCTAGCGCACCAAGAGCGCAAGGCGCGCTACCGCCTAGATGTGTGCGATAC
>JAYTPK010000021.1:0-1693 GCA_043747295.1 Polaromonas sp.
GCAAACGCTCGTGAAACTGCGCCAGGGTGAATGTACCTTTGTACCAACCGGTCAAAGAATCATCAGCCGCCTCTACATTCAGCACGGGTGCGGTGATGCGTGCATAGCAGGCTAGTACTTCCTCCATGCGGTAGAGCTGCGCGTTGGTAATTTTGTGCGCTGCATCGCCCAATATCTGCCACTGGCCGTCGGCATTGGACGCAGCCCAGTGCTGGGCCAGCCACGTGGCTTTATCTACAGACAGGCGAGGGTTGGTCTTCATAAGGCGCCGGGCTACGCCGCTGGCGTCTGGATAGGGGCGCAGCGCCATGTCGCCGTTGCCAAACGCTTTAAGCTCGTCCATCCACTTGGCATAGCGCCCGGGCGCTTGCGCAGGCACGGTGGCGGGCATGCCAAAACCTTCCAGGTTAATCAACCGCCGGATGCGCGCAGGCCGCACGCCTGCATATACCATGGCTACATTGCCGCCCATGCTGTGGCCCAGCAAGTCAACGCTTTGGTTGGGTGCGTAATGGTCTAGCAAGAAGTCCAGGTCAGCCAGGTAGTCTGGGAACCAATAGTTGTCAGTTGCTGGGCCAGTGGTGTGGCCATAGCCGCGCCAGTCAGGTGCTATGACACAGCGGTCACGCTTAAGCGCGTCCACCACAAACTGGAACGACGCGCCTACGTCCATCCAGCCGTGCACCATCACCAAAGGCGGCACATCAGGTGAGGGTGCGCCCCAAATGCGTACATGGTATTGGTGGTTGCGAATAGGGACAAACTCGCTGCGCGAAGGGCGTTGAACTGGGTACATTAGTTTTGTGGCTCTCGATGGAATGCTGATATGGATGACAAGAAGACAATGGCAGAAAAATTATCATAAGTGCAAACTCAACACGCAGCGGTCATTTGAAGTAGCTGCCAGCAATTTCACCCCAGAAACCATTTCATACCAAAGCACTGTTTTGTGCGCTGCTTTTATAGATTTGACCATGCAAGCCGACCATTACCCTGCGCTCTACCGTGATTTTCGGTGGCAAGTACCAGAATTCTTCAACATGGCAGACATGTGTTGCAGGCGCTGGGCGCAATCGCCAAATGCTACTAAAAAAATAGCTGTTCGAGCACATAATACCTCGGTTAGTGGCTCAAAACACTATAAAAATCAGGCTTACAGGCAGCTCAGCTACCAACAGCTATTTGAGCAAGCCAGCCAGCTCAGCCACGTGTTGCAGCGTCTGGGGGTGCAGCGTGGTGACCGAGTAGCCATTGTGATGCCGCAGCGGTTTGAAACGGCAGTAACCATTATGGCTGTGCTGCAAATGGGTGCCATAGCCATGCCGCTGTCCATTCTTTTTGGCCCGGACGCACTGGAATACCGGCTTCAAGATGCTGACGCCGTGGTGGCTATCTGTGACGAGAGCAGCATCGACAACCTGCAGGCAGTGCGCAAAAAATGCACATCCCTGCGCACCTTGGTAGGCGTAGGCAACGCAGCAGACCGTACCGAGGTGGACTACGCGTTCGAGTGCGCGCTCATGCCGCAGCAGTTTGATGCGGTGCGCACCAAAGCCGATGAGGCCGCTGTATTGATCTACACCAGTGGCACCACCGGCCCACCCAAAGGCGCACTTATACCGCATCGCGCGCTGATCGGTAATTTAAGCGGTTTTGTGGCCAGCCAGAACTGGTTTGGCTTTGATGCTACAGA
>JAYTPK010000022.1:0-8368 GCA_043747295.1 Polaromonas sp.
GGTCACCTCAGCGGTGGCGATGATAGCTGGCATATTTAAGTAGCTTTGCGCAGAAGCTGCAGGGCCAATACAGACGGCTTCGTCGGCTAATTTGACGTACTTAGCTTCACGGTCAGCTTCGGAATAGACCATCACGGCCTTGATGCCCATCTCTTTGCAGGCACGCTGGATGCGCAGCGCAATTTCGCCACGGTTAGCAATCAGAATTTTTTTAAACATATTGAGTATGGTGAACTGACTACTCGATCACGATCAATGCCTGGCCATATTCCACAGCCTGGCCGTTGTCGCACAAGACTTTCTTCACTACACCAGCTTTGTCAGACTCAATTTCATTGAGAATTTTCATAGCCTCGATAATGCACACCGTGTCACCTACCGCCACTGTGTCACCCACTTCTACGAAAGCTTTAGCGCCAGGGCTGGAGGATCGGTAAAAGCTGCCGACCATCGGTGACTTCACGCTGTGTCCAGCCAAGGCCACTACAGTGGAAGCGGCATCAGACAAGGTAGGTGACGTTGTAGCAGCCTGGTTAATTTGATGGCCTGCGGCGGCATATGCCATGGAGCTTTGCGGTACCATTGCAGCTTGAGCCATTCCGTTGTTGGCTTTGACAATGCGTACTTTGCCCTCAGCTTCTGTAATTTCTAGTTCTTGAACGTTAGAATCTGACACCAGATCTATCAGTGTCTTGAGTTTGCGTAAATCCATGATTTCTCCAACTTCTTAAGCCAAAATGCATTTAAATTACGCTTAAACAGCGTAATTCTCGTCTACTGAGCGCATCTTACACTATTTACTTTTGGTGTAATCAATACAAAACATATACTTAACCAGCTACGCGAAACTACCAATATTGTCTATTTGGGCCTTTGATAGCTTACCCGAATGCCTCCAAGCGATATCGCCAGCAGCATTGACAACAATAGTAAATGGTAGACCTCCGGCGGTATTACCCAGAGATTTGGATAAATCAAAACCAGCAAATCCTGCCAACGGGGTAGGAAAACTTAACGGGGCTTGCAGTAGAAATCGCTGCACTGCTTTAGCATTGTCGACAGCTATACCAAGCACTTGCCATTTTTTAGAGGCATTTGAGCGCTGAAAGGCATCTAATAAAGGCAGTTCTTCTACGCACGGTGGGCACCATGTTGCCCAAAAATTTAGCACCAATGGCCTTCCTTGGAAAGTCGCCAATCGTAATTGACCACCCTCTGGTAGCTCTAAATTCATGGCCCAAATAGCTTGCATTAACGGGTCATGGGTACCGCCAACAGTGCCGCGATACCAAGCCCAGCCAGCACCTGTAGCGCCTGCAGATACAGCTGTGGCGTAGAGCAATGAGCGGCGAGATAGTGGTTTCATTACGTTAAATTTCAGCTTCAAGCGTCTTTTTCATCTAACAGGATCGTGATTGCCGCTAAGTTGCCTCGTGGACTACGGCCCTGGGCATCGGGCTTCAAAGCACCGCGTACATCATCATAGTCGTAGATGATCAAATGAACGCCTACGATTTCGCCAAGACCTACACAATGACTATGCAAACTCAATGCCTCGACAGGCTCGCCATGCAATCCTGTCACGGTGCTGGGGGAGTAGTGCTGGCCTTGGTTGATCAGTTCAATTTCTATAGATTTAGCATCATCACAGAAAAGTTGCAGATAAATATCCGATAGCCGTGTGGCCGTTCCGTGCCATACGGCTCCACCCAAATAGGGGCGATATGCTTGTAGGCGCTGCATCCATACCAGCGCCAACTCACGCAAAGCGCGAAGTTCTAAGGATTGTGTTTCACCGCAAAAAATATCGATGTATTCACGCACTTCAGACTCCAACAAGACGTTATCCGGCAACGCAGTGCGTGCGGGTAAGCCCAACTGCTTAACAGCGCGACGCTTAGCCGGGCCATACTCCATGCCCTCCTCCACCACTAATCGTGCTGCAGTCATGGCTATTTCTTGTGGTAAGTCTTGCATTGGTTGATTGTAGAAAATTCGCGCCACAGCTTATTTACAATCACAGCTATGCACATACATATTTTAGGCATTTGCGGTACCTTCATGGGCGGGCTTGCCGCCCTAGCCCGTGAAGCCGGACACACAGTCACAGGTTGCGATGCGGGCGTTTACCCCCCGATGAGTGATCAGCTCAGCGCGTTGGGAATAGAAGTGGTACAGGGGTTTGGCGCTGAGCAAGCCGCCTTTAAACCCGATATGTACGTGGTGGGTAACGTGGTGAGCCGTTCACGCCTAGCAGACGGTAGCCCAAAATACCCTTTGATGGAGGCCATCCTAGACCTTGGGCTGCCCTACACCAGCGGCCCACAATGGCTAAGTGAGCATATCTTGCAAGGCAAGCATGTGCTGGCCATAGCAGGTACGCATGGCAAAACCACCACCACCTCTATGTTGGCCTGGATTTTAGAATCAGCCGGACTCGAGCCAGGATTTTTAGTGGGTGGAGTGCCGCTAAATTTTGGTATCTCAGCGCGTCTAGGTCAGAAGTTTTTTGTGATCGAAGCTGACGAGTACGACACTGCTTTTTTCGACAAACGCAGTAAATTTGTACACTACAGGTCACGCACCGCGGTGCTCAATAACTTGGAATTTGACCACGCTGATATTTTTGACAATCTCCAAGCTATTGAGAGGCAGTTTCACCACCTCGTGCGTACGGTACCCGCCACAGGCCGCGTGGTCTATAACGGTCTAGAGGAGAGCTTGCAGCGGGTACTTCACCAAGGCTGCTGGAGCAGTCAATATAGCTTTGGGGCAGTTAATTCAGATTTCAGTGCCACGGGTTCACACAGTGATTTTGAAGTGCTTCACCATGGCTGCAGTGTAGGCCGCGTGCAATGGGCCCTAAGCGGTAGCCATAACCAACTGAATGCCCTTGCTGCTATTGCCGCTGCCGAGCATGTAGGCGTTGCACCAGCCGCTGCCGCGCAGGCTCTGTGCAGTTTTCACAACGTCAAACGCCGTATGGAAGTGCTGGGCTCTGTCAACGGCATTACGGTGTATGACGATTTTGCCCATCACCCTACTGCGATTAGATTAACACTAGATGGTTTGCGTCAGCAGCTTGATACTAGCCCCGCAACACGTGGGCAAAGAATTTTGGCCGCTTTTGAACCGCGCAGTAACACCATGAAGCTGGGCATGATGAAACAGCAATTACCGTGGAGCTTAGAATCTGCCAACTTAGCTTTTTGCCACACGTCAGGGCTAGATTGGGACGCAGCCAGTGCCTTGCTACCAATGGGCAATCGCGCCGTCACCGCAGCCAGCGTAACCGAGCTGATAGCACTTATTAAAGTCGCCAAGCAGCCAGGTGACCATATCGTGTGTATGAGCAACGGTGGTTTTGGTGGTATCCATACCGCCTTGCTGGCCCAGCTCAGCGATGTTTGATATCAAATAATGGGGCAGGTGCTGTAGCGTCCATTGGCTTGCTTAAATAAGCAGGTCTCTTTATATGGGTTGCACCCGGAATAGAAGCCGGGCCAAGACGGTCTAACATGTCGCGCACAAACATGTCGCTGTCGGGCGGCAGGCTACTATGCTGGCCCATAGGTGACTGGATACGGTCCGTCTGGCTAGCAGAAGCTTTTTTGGTGGTCACTGATCCAGCGTAGTAAAGCGCTGCTAAAGCGCGGCTTAGGATTTGCGATGGCAACTCAGTAGCCTGCAATAAATCTTCAAAATTACCAGAGCCTGTGCTTAAAGTTCTAAGCAGTACCAAGTGCTCATCGCGCATCCAACCTACTGGTAGCTTAGGTAACTTGCGCAAATAAATGGTCTGCTTACGGTAACGTTCAGGCAGCACATCTTCGTTGGTGCGCGATGCGTAGGTCCACATCAGCTTAGCAACACTGGTAGTGATGAAAGCAGGTGGTGCATCGGCTGCGCTGTTTGGGCGGTGCATCCAGCTGGCCTCTTCAAAATCCACTGGACGTGCACTGGGCAGCAAAGCGACTGTCCATTGGATCAAGTTGACCACTGCCAGTAAGCTGCCGTGGTGGTCTATGACATGGTAGACACCTTTAGCTAGCTCAGATTCTCGGGCGATGAGCTCTTTGCCCACCGCAAACTGCACACGGACAGGCCGCAACCACGCCTCAAAGCGTTGCAGGCCTACTAGCAAAAGTTGAGGATTATTAAAATTAACTAACTCTGCTGCCTCTAAACCTTCGGGCAGAGGGTCGGTAAAAGCTACTGGCCGTGTGATTTGCGCAGGATCCAGCGAAATCAGCGGTTGACTGGATTGCAATGTGCGCACCAAAACCGTGTTGCCTTTTAGCTGTTCAATGCTAGCGCCGTTGATGCACCACGCATCCGCGTGCTCAAACTCCACCAACTCCCAGTGGGCGTGGGGGCTATTACCCGAGGGCTCTTCAATCGCTTGCAAGACTTTTTGGCAATCGACAGGGCCAAAACCTAAAAGTCCCAAGCGCAGAATGGGTCTGTCCATGATACTTTTTAATTACAAATGCTTAAGTGAATGTGCTTGTAATTACTCCTTAATAATAATTTAAGGCATTTGCGAAAAAGGGTCAATACCACATCTGTGTAGGTGATGGTTTATACAGTAACCTTAGCGACTGCGCCGGGCTAAAACACCCTGAGACAACACTTCCAGCACATCGGTGGAGGCATTCCAGCCCAAACATGCATCCGTAATGCTCTGGCCATAGCGCAGGTCTTGCGGTTTGTCTTTGCCTGGGTTGAACTTTTGCGCTCCGTCTTCTAAGTGGCTCTCCACCATCACGCCAAACACACTGCGCGATCCGCCGGCTACTTGGGAGGCAATATCGCGCGCCACGTCGCTTTGTTTTTCGTGTTGTTTAGAGCTATTGGCATGGCTGCAGTCCACCATCAAGGTCTGCGGCAAGCCAGCACCTTGCAGGTCTTCGCAGGCCAAGGCCACGCTTGCCGCGTCGTAGTTGGGTGCTTTGCCGCCGCGCAAAATAACATGGCAGTCTTTATTGCCATTGGTTTGCACAATGGCCACTTGGCCGTTTTTATGAACTGACAAAAAGTGGTGCCCGCGTGCAGCAGCTTGAATAGCATCGGTAGCAATTTTGATATTACCGTCGGTGCCATTTTTAAAGCCAATCGGCGCCGATAAGCCGCTAGCTAGCTCACGGTGAACTTGGCTTTCTGTAGTGCGTGCACCAATAGCACCCCAAGAAATTAAATCGCCAATGTATTGCGGTGAAATGACATCTAAAAATTCGCTGCCTGAGGGCAAACCTAAGCGATTAATCTCGATCAACAACTGGCGTGCCATCCGCAGACCTTCGTCAATGCGGTAGCTTTCGTCTAAGTACGGGTCGTTGATCAAGCCCTTCCAGCCTACTGTTGTGCGCGGTTTTTCAAAATACACGCGCATCACAATTTCTAGCGTGTCTGCGTATTTGGTGCGCTGTTCTTTGAGGCGGCGCGCGTACTCTATCGCAGCGGCTGGGTCATGGATTGAGCAGGGGCCAATGACTACCAACAAACGGTCGTCTTGGCCTGCAATGATGCGTTGGATATTTTGGCGGGTGTTGCTGATCAGCGATTCTACGGGTGTACCGCGAATCGGGAAAAAGCGAATCAAATGTTCCGGTGGTGGCAACACGGTGATGTCCTTGATGCGTTCGTCGTCGGTTTGGCTGGTGCGGTCCACGGGCTGGGCGCCGGTCGGATACCAAGCGTCGGTCGAACTGTTGGCTGGACTGGTCATGGTGTTGTTCCTCGATAGAAAGTGAAGTAATGGGGCAAAAAAAAACCGCCTAGCAATCTGCTGGCGGTAGTGATGAAGTAAAGATCTTTTAGTTAAGCTTTAGCCTCTCATCCGCCTGGACTGAGAACCAAAAGTAAAAATAAAAGAAATTTAACACGACCATAATATTAACACGAGATATAAAGAATCAGTAAATAGTGTGGCACGGCGGCGTCGATCAATACAACTACCCGCGTAATTGACCCCACCATTGCTTAGCGCGTGCCAGGCGGCTCTCGTCCAGCGGCACCATGCCAGATTCTTCCTGGGCTTGAGAAACGGCTTGCTGGTGCATGTCGATCATCATCAGGCCTTCGCCTAAAGTGCGCCAACCAATCATTTCAAAGTCTTCAATCACCACTTGGTTGTCACCGCTGATGTTGCGCTCTACAAGCCATTGTCCAATCAGAACCCTGAAGTTGTTCAGCGCCGCTAAGTAGGAGGCGTATTCGTAGAGGATACGCCATGTCTCTGACAAGTTCACCACCAATTGGCGATGCTTGCGCAGCGAAGTGAGTAAGTCGACCAATAAAGGGCCAATCATGGCTCCGCGCTGCTGGGTAGACAAAGCGCGGCCTACGTTTTCAATAGCAGCAGACAATTCGCCCATACCGTCTGACAGGCGAATAGACTCAGCATCGCTGGCCATCGACCGTAAGGCTTGCCCAAACTCGGCAAAATCCCGCATATCTGGCAAGCCAGTTTCGGGATTAAGCTGAAAGCGTGAATTTCTCGTCATACCTATTTGTACTGCCAAAAAGCTACCAATGCCTAGGTTGAAATGTCTAGTTACATCTACATAATGAGTGTAGCGCGTAACCTAGCTTTATGCCGTACCGCCTACAGTCAGCCCTTCAATGCGCAATGTGGGTTGCCCCACACCTACTGGAACGCTTTGCCCTTCTTTGCCGCACACACCCACACCTGAATCCAACGCCATGTCGTTACCGATCATGGTAACTTTTTTCAACGATTCAGGGCCTGAACCCACAATGGTGGCGCCTTTCACGGGATAAAGAATTTTGCCTTTTTCCACCCAGTAAGCCTGGCTGGCAGAAAAGACAAATTTGCCCGAGGTAATGTCTACCTGCCCACCACCAAAATTGGTGGCATACAGGCCTTTGTCCATGCTGGCAATGATCTCAGCGGGTGTACGGTCGCCGCCCAACATGTAGGTGTTGGTCATGCGCGGCATGGGCACATGGGCGTAGCTCTCGCGGCGGCCATTGCCAGTGGGCTTAACACCCATCAAGCGGGCATTCATATTGTCTTGGATGAAGCCGGTCAAAATACCGTCCTCGATCAGCACATTGCGCTGGGTGACGCAGCCCTCGTCATCTACGTTGAGCGAGCCACGGCGCTGATCCATAGTGCCGTCGTCCAGCACAGTCACACCCTTGGCAGCCACACGCTTGCCCATCATGCCGCTGAAGGCGCTGGAGCCTTTACGGTTGAAATCGCCCTCTAGCCCGTGGCCTACAGCCTCGTGCAGCAGCACGCCGGGCCAGCCCGGTCCTAGCACCACGGTCATCTGGCCTGCAGGCGCGGGCCGCGAGTCTAGGTTGGTCAGGGCAGCGCTGACAGCGTCTTGCACATATTCTTCAATCTGCGCGTCAGTAAAGTAGGCTAGGCCAAAACGCCCGCCGCCGCCGCCTGAGCCCATCTCGCGGCGCACCTCTGTGCTGCCTTTAAGAGTGACTTTTTGCTCAGCAATGACAGTGACAGATAAGCGCACCAAAGGCCGCACGTCAGCTGCCAAGGTGCCGTCAGCACGCGCCACCATGATCACATCGTATTCACTGGCCAAACCGGCCATGACTTGCACGATGCGGGGATCCTTGGCGCGGGCTATTTTTTCTACCCGTCCTAGCAGGGCTACTTTGCTGGCGCTGTCTAGCGTGGCGATGGGGTCCATGCCTGTATAAAGCGAGCGGGCAGGAGATATTTTGGCTGCGTTCACCTTCACCTTGGTAGATTGCGCAGCGCCTGTAATGGTACGCACCGTGTGCGCTGCGTCTATCAAGCTAGCCCATGAAATATCGTCCGAATAGGCAAAGGCGGTTTTCTCGCCGCTTACTGCGCGTACGCCTAACCCTTGGTCAATGCTGAAGCTGCCAGTTTTGACAATGCCCTCTTCCAAGCTCCAGCCCTCAGAGCGGGTGTATTGAAAGTACAAATCAGCATCGTCCACGCCGTAACTGCGGATTTCGGCCAAGGCCTTGCCCAAGTGGCTTTCATCTAAACCAAACGGGTCTAGCAACAGTTGTTTGGCAGTGGCCAAGCGCTCAATGGTGGGTTCGCGTGAAATCATGCTAACTATTGTAGGCCACAGCGCTCAATCCTGTGCGGGTGTGCCTTGAGGTATGAAAACTATCTTTTAGGCACCAAATATGCCGTTAGTCCAAGCATTTATTACTCTTACAGCTATGCTATTTATAGCATTTAGCTGTCCACTTAGTCTTTGCGGGTAGCTACTTTAGCGTGCTCGCTAATGCCGATCACATGAAAGAAAGCCGCCACCAAGCGATGCACATCGGTGAATTGCACTATGCGGCCTTCGCTTTGGCGAGCCGACACCCAGTTGAGCAAAGTGCCTGCAGC
>JAYTPK010000023.1:0-2657 GCA_043747295.1 Polaromonas sp.
ATGGATACCCGCTGCGACTTGATCAACGAAGCCCATATCGTAGTGGAGGGCCTAAAGTTTGACTTGGCGGCTGCCACACCTCCTAAAGACGGCAAGGTGTGGGTGTCGTTAAACAAAAAATAAGCTTTGGTACACCAGCTGTGCAAAACGCAATGCGCTCAGCTTCAGTAATTTGCAAGTCAGGAAAGCAGTCTCTAGGCCTACAATCTTGTTAAATACTTTATTTATGCACCACGCCTGCCTATTACAAGAAAACCAAAGCCCTGGCTCTAGCAGCCCAGCGGGGTGCAGCACGCTACCAGATTTAACTTTAGGAGCTTCCCCATGTCTGCACTCTTCTCACCGACCGCCTTGGTCGTTCCGTTTGAGTTCCTAAGAAACAGCGACGTCGAGTCGGTGGGCGGTAAAAACGCTAGCCTGGGCGAGATGATTTCGCAATTGCCCACGGGGGTGAAAGTGCCCACCGGCTTTGCCACCACGGCGCACGCCTTTCGCGCGTTTTTAAAGCACGCGGGGCTGGACGACAAAATTAACGCCAAGCTGAATGCGCTGAACACAGACGACGTGCGTGCGCTGGCCACCGTGGGCGGCGAGATTCGTGCCATGGTGGAGGCCCAACCTTTCCCTGCTGATTTAGAAAAAGCCATTCGCGCTGAATTCGCCAAGCTAAGCGCTGGCAACCCCGCCGCATCGTTTGCTGTGCGTTCATCTGCCACGGCTGAGGACTTGCCCGACGCATCGTTTGCAGGCCAGCAAGAAACTTTTTTAAACGTTGTGGGCATCGACACGGTGCTGCACAAAATGAAAGAGGTGTTTGCATCGCTGTACAACGACCGCGCCATCAGCTACCGTGTGCACAAAGGCTTCGCACATGCTGACGTAGCGCTGTCTGCAGGCGTGCAGCGCATGGTGCGCAGCGACACGGGCGCGGCGGGCGTGATGTTTACCATCGACACCGAGAGCGGCTTTGACCAAGTGGTGTTTATCACGTCAAGCTACGGCCTGGGTGAGACGGTAGTGCAGGGCGCAGTGAACCCGGATGAGTTTTATGTGCACAAGCCGATGTTGGCCGCTGGCAAGCGTGCGCTGATTCGCCGTAACTTAGGATCAAAGCTTATTCAGATGGTCTTCGCTTCTGCTGAGGATAAAGTCAAGAGCGGCAAACTGGTGCAAACCATCGACGTACCCACCGAGCAACGCAACCGCTATTCATTGACAGATGCCGATGTAGAGCAACTGGCCAAATACGCCGTCATCATCGAGCAGCACTACGGCCGCGCGATGGACATTGAATGGGGCAAAGACGGCACTGACGGGCAAATCTACATTTTGCAAGCCCGCCCCGAGACGGTAAAAAGCCAGTCCGCAGGCAAAGCCGAGATGCGCTACAAGCTGAAAAACCGTGGCACGGTGCTTGCCGAGGGCCGCGCTATTGGCCAAAAAATTGGCACTGGCAAAGTGCGCTACGTGACCGACATCAGCCAGATGGACCAAGTGCAAGACGGCGATATTTTGGTCACCGACATGACCGACCCCAACTGGGAACCTGTGATGAAGCGCGCCAGCGCCATAGTGACCAACCGAGGCGGCCGCACCTGCCATGCAGCCATCATCGCGCGCGAGCTGGGCATACCCGCTGTGGTCGGCTGTGGCGATGCGACCGAGCTGCTAAAAAACGGCACGCTGGTCACAGTAAGCTGCGCCGAGGGCGACACCGGCTTCATCTACGACGGCCTGCTAGACACCGAAATAACCGAAGTGCAGCGCGGCACCATGCCCGAGATCAAAACCAAAATTATGATGAACGTAGGCAACCCTCAGCTAGCGTTTGACTTTTGCCAACTGCCTAACCAAGGCGTAGGCCTGGCGCGTCTAGAGTTCATCATCAACAACAACATTGGCGTGCACCCCAAAGCCATTTTGGACTACCCCAATGTCGATGGTGATTTAAAGAAGGCGGTCGAATCAGTAGCCCGCGGTCACGCATCACCACGCGCTTTTTATGTCGACAAAGTGGCCGAAGGTGTAGCCACTATTGCCGCTGCGTTTTGGCCCAAGCCCGTCATCGTGCGCCTCTCTGATTTCAAAAGCAACGAATACCGCAAGCTCATTGGCGGCAGCCGCTACGAGCCTGAAGAAGAAAACCCGATGCTCGGCTTTCGCGGCGCGGCACGTTACATCAGCACCGAGTTTGGCGAAGCCTTTGCCATGGAATGCGAAGCTATTCTGCGCGTGCGCAACGACATGGGCCTGACCAACGTAGAGATCATGGTGCCCTTTGTGCGCACGCTAGGCCAAGCGCATGCCGTGAGCGAGCTGCTGACCAAGTGCGGCTTGGGGCGCGGCACGGGTGGTACGGGCACTGCAGGTGGTGCACCCTCAAGTAGCGGCGGCCTGCGCCACATCATGATGTGCGAAGTGCCCAGCAACGCCATCCTAGCCAGCCAGTTTTTAAGCTACTTTGACGGCTTCTCCATCGGTTCTAACGACCTCACCCAGCTAACCCTAGGCCTAGACCGCGACTCGGGCCTAGAGCTTTTGGCCAAAGACTTCGACGAACGCGACCCCGCCGTCAAAGCCATGCTAGAGATGGCCATCAAAGCCTGCTTAGCCCAAGGCAAATACGTAGGCATCTGCGGCCAAGGCCCCAGCGACCA
>JAYTPK010000024.1:0-2962 GCA_043747295.1 Polaromonas sp.
TGTCGTAGGCCAGCACCCAAAACAGATTGCCCACTAACAGCCAGGCGGCGAAATTGGGCGTGGCCTCCAAGTTACCTGCTAATCGCCAGTCCTGCCACAAAAGGTTGCCATGCACCGCGGCAAATGCCATGGGTATACCAAAGCTAAATGCTATGCCTAGCACTGCTTGTGGCATAGCAAAAAACCGCTTTGTAAATGGATAAGCTATCGTAATAGCGAGTGCGAAAAAAGAATACAAAATAGTGGTAGCGTTGGTAGTAAGCACCAGGCCAAACGCGCACAGCGCTAGCACCGCGCCCACCGCCAATGCCTCGCGTTTGCCCAGTTTGCCGCTAGTCACGGGGCGCTGCGCGGTGCGCTCAACATGCTTGTCAAATTCTGCATCGGCTACATCGTTAACACAGCAGCCCGCGCTGCGCATCAGAATGGTGCCCAAAGTGAAAACGGTCACCAGATGCCAGCCCGGCCAGCCACCCGCCGCAATCCACAGCGCCGACAGCGTAGGCCACAGCAGCAGCAGCCAGCCCGCAGGGCGACTCCAGCGGATCAAGTCTAGGTACAGGGTAAGGCGGCTGGGCATAGAGGGTTGGTGAAATGGCAGGCCAGAGGATTAACGCAGCTTAGAAATCAGGTTGGCAATGCAGCTTATTTTTTTAAGTACTATTAATTTTATAGCTGCTTGAGCAGTATTTACTTGGGTTACAGGGCTATTTTCTTATATTTTTAATGCAAAAAAGGCCTGTGAGGCCTTTTTTGAACAGGGTGCTTTGCAGCGTGCGTTTAAAACGGAATGTCGTCATCCATATCGTCAAAGCCACTGCCTGCTTTGCTGGCAGCCGGTGCAGGCGCGGGGCGCGCTGCGGGTGGCCGCGATGCAGGTGCCGGTGCCCGGGCATAGCTGCCACCGCCGCCCTCTTCGCCCCCCGGTGCGCCTGCGCCTTGGCGGGTACCTAGTAGCTGCATTTCTTGCGCCACGATGTCGCAGGTGTTTTGCTCCAGGCCGTCTTTGTTGGTGAACTTGCCGTATTTCAGGCGGCCTTCAATATATACGGGGTTGCCTTTTTTCAGGTATTCGCCCGCTATTTCGGCTAAGCGGTCAAAAAAGGTGACGCGGTGCCATTCGGTGGTTTCCACGTTTTCGCCGCTGGTTTTGTCTTTGCGGCGGGTGGTGGTGGCAATGCTGACGTTGGCTACCGCCTGGCCCGATGGCAGGTAGCGAATTTCGGGGTCGCGCCCGCAGTTGCCCATCAAAATGACTTTATTGACCGATGCCATGGTGTGTGTCCTTGTAGGTTGTCGACTTGAATTTACTTATAACGATTATCGCGCTTTATCCAGCTGCTGGGCGGCTGAGACAGGTGACTAATTGCAGCGAAGGTGGGTACCAATTTCACCCATACCACCCCTTACGTCATCCATACTAGGCATTGTGCAGCACCCATATGCGTACACCGCCTACCAATATTAGCAATGGCTAAAACGCCAGTAAGTACATACAAACTTAATAATCAACTTGCTCACAAAGCAAGTTGGCACTGACGCTGCATTCGATAGGTAGCGTGGTGCCAAGAAATTCACACATTAACTGCCCCAAAAGTAGCTGTGCAACAATAACACCATGTTGTTGGATCTTTCATCATTCAATAGCGCGTTATCGTCGCTGGAGCGTGCGCTATTGCGCGCCCAAGGCTTGCCTGCGGATGAAGAGCTGCGAGATGCTTGCATACAGCGGTTTGAATACTCATTCGAGCTAGCCTGGAAGATGCTCAAGCGCCGCCTGGAGCTGGATGTGCCAAGCACAGATGCGGTAGACACTCTAAGCTACCGCGCCATGATTCGCCTTGCCGCTGAGCGCGGTTTGCTGACTAACCCCCAAGCGTGGTTTGACTATCGCGACCAACGCAACCTCACCTCACACACCTGCGATGTTGTGGTTGCAATGCGGGTGTACGCCTGTATTGCGGACTTCAAACGCGACGCAGACGCACTGTTGTTGGCACTGCAAACCGCTGGAACTCATGATGCTTGAGTTAAAAGCGCAATACATTGAACAGACGCAGGCTATTTTGTCAACACACCTACCGCGCGCGCAGTTGCAAGCTTTTGGCTCACGCACCACTGGGCAATCTAAACCGTTTTCAGACCTAGACTTGGCTGTATTAGATGACACGCGATTTTCAGACCGGGAGCTGGCCACCGCACGGGATGCACTTGAAGAAAGCGCACTGCCCATCCGGGTTGACTTGGTACGCTGGTCACAGTTGCCGCAATCGTTGCGTAATGTAATTGATAAGACAGGCACACCTTTCAACGCGGTACTGACTTAGTTGATAGGGTTATTGATTTCGACCGCATTGATTTCAATGCCCCTGACAGAATCAGGCAACAGCTAAGCTCTACCAAAAATCCAATTAATCGGCATTCCCACGGCAGCTAGTTCAGTCCTGCCTACCCAAGCTACTCCCTTCGGGCTATGATGCTAGGTTGTTCTCAATTTGGCTGTGGCTGTGAATACTTCGACTGACGGTAAATATTTAGGATCGCTGGCGCTCCAGCAAATCTCGATTCGCGGTGCGCGCACGCACAACCTGAAAAACATTGACCTGGATATTCCGCGTAACCAGTTGGTGGTCATCACCGGCTTGTCGGGTTCGGGCAAATCGTCACTGGCGTTTGACACGCTGTATGCAGAAGGCCAGCGCCGCTATGTAGAAAGCCTGTCTACCTACGCGCGGCAGTTCTTGCAGCTGATGGACAAGCCTGATGTGGACGTGATCGAAGGCCTGTCGCCTGCGATTTCGATTGAACAAAAAGCAACCTCCCACAACCCGCGCTCTACCGTGGGTACAGTGACCGAAATTCACGACTACCTGCGTCTGCTGTTTGCCCGCGCAGGTACGCCGCACTGCCCAGACCACGACGTGCCGCTGAAGGCACAAACCGTGTCGCAAATGGTGGACGC